>JAZQGJ010000079.1:0-5636 GCA_045539995.1 Eubacteriales bacterium | reverse complement strand
TACGATCCGACTTGATTTTAAGCTAAATAATCTACACCGCAGGAAAGCGCAAGAACAGACAGAAAGGAAAGAAAGCCATTAGTCTTTTCTTTCCGCCTTCCGGCGTTGTGGATTGCGTAATTTAATATCCTTTGCGCCCTTAATGTTACCATACGTTCTGCAATTTGTCAACAAAAAAACACAGCATTTTTTCTTTTTTTGAAAAAACGAAATTTTTTTAGAATAAACCCTTGACAAGCGCAATTCTTTGTGCTATAATAATCGGGCTTGCAAAAGCAAGGGTTTCTGGGTGTGGCGCAGCTGGTAGCGCGCTACCTTGGGGTGGTAGAGGCCGCAAGTTCAAGTCTTGTCACTCAGACCAAAAAGCAGAGAAACATTCATTCGTTGGATGCTTCTCTGCTTTTTTATATCTTGAATTTACCAATCAGATCACGAGCAAGGAGCCGTTTACGATCAGCGCTGTAATGGAGATAGATATTCGACGTCGTTTCAATGTCGGCGTGACCGAGCCAGTCCTTCACGTCTTCGAGCTGCCAGCCCATATCAAACAGGATCGAGGCGGTACTGTGGCGCAGATCGTGAAAGCGCATCCGAGCAAGCCCGGCATTTTTCAAGCAGCGCTGAAAGCCACGTGTAAGCGAATCAGGACGAAGCGGTTCACCTGAAGGTGAAGTGCATATGTACTCATTGAGTCGGGGGAGAGACAACAAATGATCACGGATCTCAGGTAGCAGCTCGAAAGCACGGAAGCTCGTCTCGGTCTTGGTAACGTCTTCCCGTGAGATACTGACGTTCTTGACTACCGTATGCCTAACGGTAAGGGTATTCTTCTCAAAGTCAATAGCGGACCACTTAAGGCCGAGAACCTCTGAACGCCGGAGGCCATAGAAGAGAGCCAGAACAACTGCGGTATAATATTGACTGCCCTTAACTGCAGAGAGCATTGACTGCGCTTCCTCTACACTCAGAAATACCATACGCTCGGCAGATATACTTTTCCGACGAGCAAGCCTGATAGACGTACAAGGATTAGAACCGATATAACCAAAGACTACAGCCTCATCCAGAGCTTGCTTGAGAATACTCAAGTGTTTTCTCACCGTAACCAAAGACAAGGCGCCTTTTTGATCAGATCTACCGTTTTTCAGCTTTTCATCAATATACGTACGTATATCCTGAACCGAGAGATCCTGCAGATCTTTACCGTAGAAAAAAGGAACGATGTGAACGTTGACGTAGCAACACAAAGACTCATATGTAGAAGTACGAACCGTTAGCCTTTGCCGGGCAAGCCATTGAATAAAATATTCATGACAAGTCATTAAAACACCTTCTTTACAGAATTATCGACAAACTTATACTTCTCGTCAGAATAAGGATTAGACCAGGAGAGCTTAGGAACGGAGTTAAATTCACTCATCGGAACGTTCTCCAGCTCTACAGGAGCGTATAACTCAAGGTTGCGAGAACACCAATAACGTTTTCCGAAGATCTTATTACTATCAAGCGTTTCGGACGTCTTAGTCATGTACTTAGCGATATATGCTGCAACACCGATAGAGTCACCGTATGCTTTAATTGCCGTAGACCAACCGAGCTTCCACTCCGGGAGATTATACACAACGCTCTTGACTCTGCTCTCCGGGATATTATACTTCGCTATAGTCTCGAGCTTAATAGGCTTCCTGAAGCCATCTACTACACGAGTACCGCTATCTACGAGCTTAAAAACGTCGTTTGTAATGATATGACAGTGAATCAGGCCCGACTTGTGATACTCCGGAACCAGGACGTACTGTAAGCCATAACGCTTAACTCTATTTGAGAGCCAAGTCTGAAGTGGAGATATAACCTCTCTGGGACTCGAGCTATCCAGGATATCGGGATTGAAAGTCACGGTAACAAAGAGCTTGAGCGTATCATAGTTTAAGCGGACGATATCAAAGACTCTATCTCGAGCACGTCGTTCATTCTGTCGAGCTTTACGTTCGCGGCGTTCTTCAAGCACGTGCTGAATATATTCACGTTCATCATCCGACAATTCATCCTCAGGAATACCGTCCCACCAATCTATACTTTGCGATCTTGGCACTTTTTCTCCGGTACCATACAACGCTATCCTGAACTTCTTTTGATTGCAATACGTCGTTTTCTTAAAACCGTCAGGATAAATCTTAGTTTTCTTGTTATACAACTTCTTATAGCGTTCGCCACCTTCAACGTATTGAATACCGACAACGTCTTCAAAATCTACGTCACTTCCGACATATAAATGCCTGCCAACGTGCAGTCCGTCATCATCCATATAAACATCAGGACGCCAGGAATTTTTCTTCTCACAATCCATACTTTTCTTTTTCCTTTACCTTAGTAAAAATTTAGTATAAATTCAACAATTTTTGTAAAAGACCAAAATTTTATGTTGACCAGAATTTGAGGTTACAATCAAGTAGCGCGCGTACGCGCACGCGCGCACGCGAGAACGACAGCACCCGGCAAGCCGGGCGCTGCTGTCGTTCTCACGGCGGCGCTCTCATGCCGTCCGTTCTTTTTCTGTCTCGTTCTCGCGTGCTGCTTCATTTTCGGGAATCTCCTCAAATTCGTTTTTGTCTACGTTAAAGCGCCATTTTTTATCGTAGAGGAACAATTCTTTATACAGGCGCTTATTATCCTTGTAGAGCTTCATCATCTCTTTATTGACCGAAATATTCATCATATACGTAGTATAGAAACCGTCAAACTGTTCTATATACTTTTCTGCCTTCGCAGTATACAAAGGTTTATAGCAGCGGCTCTCATACTTCTTTTTATTTCTCTGCCACTTATATGGCAGCGGCCCGTAGAACCACGACTCTGCATCACTTGCAACCGTCGTATTATTATCCTCTACAGGAAGGAGGGGAACGTAATTAACTTTAAAGTACGGTAGTATCCCCCACATACGTCTGAAGTGGTGCAGATGATATATCATACCGAGCCTGCAGCGTACAGCTTTAACAAGATTATCTGAACACTGATCATCAAAGATTATAATGCCATTGAAAAAATGCCTTGACAGGGCTACCGTGTGAGCTATCTCTTCACAGACTACAGGATTATTAAAATCCCATTGAGGGAGGAGACGCCCGGCTTCTGATATAACCCAGACAGATCCTTCTTCACATCTCTTCTGACCTATCAAATGCTCAAACTCAAGAGGCGGAAAAAATACCGGTATTTTCTTCTTGACTTTAGGAAGCTTATATCCACCTTTACGTAGTTGCATACGGTCCTTAAATTTTAAAGACTTGTATTCTCTTCTTGCTTCAGCTCGGGCCTGCTTCATCTGATCAAGCTCTTCATCAGAGCAGCGCCGGTAATATTCTACTATCGGATATGTAGAATATACTCGAGGGCAGTTCTGCCAAGAAGGAAAGACGTAAGCCAGGAATGGAAATATCTTACACAGTCGATACTTTACCAATCGCTTATTAATTATACGCGTAGCCTGAAGCGTAGAAAGATAAGTTTTACCGGAACCCATACACCCGGTAAACATATAGCTGCAGACGTCGGGAATTTTATCACCGTTCCTGAATATAAGCCACCTGAATATCTGTATAACTGCGACTATAATAAGCGCATAAATTATCTGCTTATTCATCTTTTACCTCTCTTGGAAATAAACGGAGAAAAAATCAATAGAATAAACACAGCGACCACAAATAACGTACCGAGCACTGTAATCAAATTTATCCAGGGCGAATACAGCTCAATCTCTGCAGGTGTAAAGAAGAACTCTATAAAAGCTCGAATAACGGTAGATAGTCTATAACCGTCCGGGAGAGCCGGAACGTCCACGCCGGACGATATAACTTCAGAACTCAACAAAAACATTTATTTATTAACCTCTCTTTCTTTAATGATAAGGACAAAGCTCTGATGCAGCGCCTACAATCGTATAACCAGCCGAAAGCGGAACAGTATAATCGTCAACGCATCCCGCTTCCATACAATCAGAATAAAGATCTAAAAGTTCAGCTTCAAGCTCTACCGGGATCTTACCGATTCTAAACAAATTAGCTATAAAACTCGAACCATCACGCATACGGCTAATCACAGCACCAAGACGAACATTTCCAAAAGCAACCTCAGACTTATGATCCACGTAATATGAAAAATCAGAGCAATATTGATTTTGAACGTATTTCAATACATAATCAGGATCAGAAAGAAAACAGCCTTCAGAAGGACAATCCGAATGGATCTCAATCAAATCAACGTAAGCCTTTCTATATGTATACGGAAACTTTTCAAGGCCAGGCGCTACAATATCATCGACCTGTAAAACAAACTTAAGCGTAGCTTGAGAAGCTTCTCCGATTGAATTAACGAAGCCGACAACCTTATGCAGCGCAGAATCAAAGCCTATATTTTCTATACCCAAAAAATTCATAAAGCAAGCAAGAACGAGAAAAAGGCAAAAATAACCTAAAATAATTTTCTTCATACAGACGTCCTTCTTATTTATGTATTATTTTAAGCACAAAGTAAACAATCAAAAACACTACTGCTGTAGAAATAATGCCGCCAACAGATATTCCGTTTATAGTCGTAGCATTATCTATTTTCTCCATGCAATCTTGAACTATCCCCCACGAAGAATCGATAACGTTCTTTACAATACCACCGGATCCGCCCACACCGTCGAGAGCCTTTAACGCCTCTTTATAAGCCTTATCGTATAACTCGTCATAATCAGGAACACGAACGGCGCCAAAAGGAATATAAGTCGTCGCCTTATCCCCTTTTTCAAGCTGAATTTGAGAAAACTCAAGCGTAAAGGGAGCGCCATATGATGAAGTAGTATCTCTATTACAATGGAAATACAAATAGTATTTACAAGAAGAATCAAAAACAAATTTAGAAATATATCTACCGTTTTCCTCTTTTACGTTAAAATTCACATCACTATTAGCGCCTACACACTTAACATATAAAAGAGAGGCTTCCCAAGGAGAATCCATAAGATAAGAAAACGTATATTCCTCACCATTTTTTAAATTAGAAGTATCGAGCAAAAACGAATAATACAGCACATGAGAATCATTCTTATAGCCAGTTTTTTCGCGGATAGCAATAGAATTAGTACCCAGGTACAAAAGCTCAAGATTAGCGGTATCATTAAGTCTTTCAAGATCTAATAAGTTTAATAAATTAACTCCGTCGCTATAGTCTGCCGTACGAACAAAATAAAAACCTCTATCTGTCTTCTCAAATTTTGCATCCTTGGAAAAAATCACTTTGCCCCATGAACCATAATCTACGTCATAGAAAACCGACGGCTCCAAAGATCCACCGCATTTATCACACTCGCCGTCTTTATCTTTGTCAACACAATCCTCAGCGGCACTGACATCCAATTCTTCACCACAATCTTTACAAACAGTTTTCACACAATGCTTCTGACCGGAAAGAGTATCATAGACCTCATCAATATTAGTATGCCCGCAAGAAATAGGCCACTCACAAAAATCGCATTCTCCATCAGAATCGCGATCGACGCAAGCCTCAGGTTCGCCAGTATCCAGTAATTCATTACACTTGTTACAATAAGTGCATATAACATGTTCTGAAATTGAGTCTTCCGGCTTGAA
>JAZQGJ010000078.1:0-7168 GCA_045539995.1 Eubacteriales bacterium | reverse complement strand
GCCCATTAAAATGAGGAAATCCGTAGGATTTCAACCTTATAAAAGTATTTTTTCACAGATATAATTCATTCTCTGGGCTTGGTGTGTTTTTTTATAAAGTGTCGGGCTTCTTTGGTTTTACCAAATATGACAGCCCCTTTTATATAGGCAATAAAGGTTTTTTGGTTTTGATTGAGAATTTTATGTCTCGTCAAAGCGAAAAAAGTTTGCGCGTAATTTGCATACGTGAGTGTATAATTAATCCGAGACCTTATGTAAAGGTCGGTTAGTTTTTTACGACGAGAGCCATAAATTCAAGAGTCTCCTTGCCGATATTTGCGATTCCGTGCCCCTCGCCCGAGGGCGTAAAGGTCACGTCGCCCGTCTTGACCTCTATTTTGACGCCATTATCGTCATAAAGGGCAGTACCGGAAAGGATATAGTATATCTCGGACTCTCCCTCATGAATGTGAAATTCCACCTCTTCGCCCGGCAGAAGACTCGCGTGCGCGTACATTTCTAATTTTTCACTAACACCGTCAAATTCGGAAAGGTCGTGTAAATACATCTTAACCTTTTCTTCGCAATTGTTTTCGGTTGTAACGGTTACGTCTTCTTTTCTTTTAATCATTGTCTCATTCCTTTCTAACAGGATGCTTCTGTCCAAAATTAGTAGGCTTGATTTATTCTACAGCCTGTCAAGCGATAGGCTTCGCGTTTGCGAGGAGATATTTTTCCGCTTCGGTGCACCAAAGTCCGTTGTTTGCCTTGACAATCTTTGCAAGCTCGCAAAGGAGAGGATCGTCCTTGCCCTTTTCTTCAAGATCCCAAAGCGCAACGAGAGGAAGGCTTATCTGGTTGTAAATAAGCTTCTTTCCACCGGGAATCTTGGGGAGGTTGAGAGTAGCTTCAACAACTGCGTCGAGACCGCCGATGTGAGTGACCAGAGCCGCAGGATTCAGCTTACCCTCTGCGAACATTTTGAGCGCGTCGCGCATATCGTTGGTGTTTCCCGCGCAGGTTCCGACAACGTGAGTTGCGTTGTAATGAACGTTGAAGAAGTTGAATTCAGCCTTGAAGCGGCTGTCGGTAGGACCTGCGAAGAAGTTAAGGCAGCCGTCATAAGCGAGAATCTCGTCAGCCTGCTCGACAAGAGGCTTTACGGGAGCAAAGCAGATAACGTCGTTATATCCTGTGCCGCCCGAAATTTCGCGTAGTGTTTCTACGGGATTTTCCAGCTTTCCCATGTTTACGTAATGAAGCTCTATTCCAAGCTCCTTTGCGTGTTCAACGGTAAAAATACTTGCCGCGCGATCAAGACGGTCCTGATTAATATCGGTTACCACGAGGAGTGAGGGCTTTACGTCTGCGTGAAGCGCGTAGTCGATAGCGCCGAGTCCCATAGGTCCAACCGACGCAAGAAGCGCCATTTTTCCACCCGGAACAATTCCCATTTCGTGCTGATAGCTTCCGGGCTTGGTGTGGTACATAGCCTTGAAGGTTCCGATAACGCAGCTTACAGGCTCGGCAAGAGATCCGTAAAAATACGTGTCGGAGTCATACTTGAGAAGGCAATCGGAGAGAAGTGTCTCAATGGGAACGTTTGCGTATTGGGTATCGCCGCCGCACTCGGGATAGGAATATCCGGGAGCGAGCAGAGATCCCTTATAAAAGTGGGCGGGCTGTATTGAGAACTTGTCGCCAAGCTTGTACTTATCCTTCCAATTTTCGCCGACCTCAATTATTTCACCGCAGAATTCGTGGCCTACTATAGTGGGATTTTCCTCAACGTTATCGGGTACGCGCTTGTGGTCGCCGCCCTCAAGCGCCGCTTTATACGTGCTCATACAGAGCGAGTCGGATATGACCTTCACTCTTACGCCGTCGGGACCTATAGGTGAGAGCTCTATTTCGTCAAGCCTGAGATCAAGCTTTCCGTGTATACGAACTGCTTTAGTTTTCATTATGTAAATCCTTTCTGTATAGCTTCATTAAAATTCTTTTTCACGCTCGACGAGTGCCCATGTCATATCGACGAGATGACGGAACTCGGGCTGCGCAAGCTGAGGGCAGATCATGCTCTGACGGGATGAGTTCACGTCCTCGCCCGAGATCTCCTGCATATTGTATTTACGGCAAAGCGCCTGCAATCTTTCTATCTGACAGGGAGTGTTACGCGCGGGCATGTAGGTTACTGCCTTAACGCCTTCGGAGGCCAGCATAACGAAAAGCTCTTCAAGGAAATCGTCCTCAAATTTCTGAGCCTTTTTGTCGCCTGTAGGAGATTCGCCAACGTCGCCGAGATAAGCATAGCAAAGGATGGCGCCGACCTCATCTGCAAGCCTTACAACGTCGGAAAAAAGTAGGCACTCGTCGGTTGCGGGAACGTAAATTTTCTCAACCAGCTTCGCCTTCATAATACCGAGAAGGTCGTAAAGGAAGTGAGGATTTTCGGGATCGGTCAGTTGATTTCTTTGCTTTTCGGAAAGCGAGATTCCCATACTGTCGGTTACAAACGCAGCTGTGCTTTCTCTGCCCACCTTATCCACTATCTTTTTTGAGAGAGCGTATAAAAGGTGTCTTTCGGTTACCGAGCCACCAACGTCGAAGCTTGAAAGGGGAAGAACGTCGCCGTCAAAATCGAGAGTAACGCCGTAGATTCCCATAAGCTCGTTTATGTTTTCGAGCATTTTTTTGTTTCTTTCGTTTCTCTTTTCACGAAGGGGGGCAAAAACCTCCTGCAGACGGGCAAAGCCTGTTTTGGGGACACTGTGGATCGCCATATAAGCGACACCGTCCTGATCGGGATTGTTCAGCCTTCTGCCTGCGAGAGCAGTTCCGTCAAGCCTGACACGGCACTCCATTCCGACGGTAGTTCCGATTCCCGCAATTTCACCTGCGAGACGGAATTCCTCGGCGCCGCCAATGCTGTCATGGTCCATAATTCCTGCCGTTTCAAGGCCCTCTGCGCGCGCCATATATATAGCTGCCGTAGGGGAATAGGGAGAGAATGAATAGGTGGTATGTATATGATTGTTTGCAAATTCGGGCTTTTTCTCAGGCGCTTGCTTTTCGCTTTCTAAAAGAGCGCGAAGGTTTGCAAGTCTTTTTTCTGCCGTTTCGGCATTGAGAAGCCCTATCTCCTTCTGTAATTCTACGTACTTGCTCATATTGATCTCAATTCAGCATAGTCTGACCGCCGGTTACGGGGATTGCCTGACCTGTTTCGTAGGTCTGCTCAACACAGTAGAATACCGCCTTGGCAACGTCTGCGGGATTGCAGCCGCGACGAATAGGCGACTTGGAAAGATAGAAGTTCTTAACGTCCTCTACTGTTTTTGCGCCGGGAACCTTTCCCGCGTTGAGGTATTGAACGAACAGACCTTTTTCAGGATCAGACCACAAGGGACCGTCGTAGAAGTTGCCGGGGCAGATCGAGTTTATCTTTATCTGGTATGCTACAAGCTCAAGAGCGAAGCTCTGTGTAAGACCGATACCGCCGAACTTTCCGCCCGCGTATGCAAAGTTGTTCTTCGAGCCGACAAGACCGGACTTGGAATTTATCTGAATAATATCGTACCAAGCGTCAGGCGCCGCTTCGTGCTGCGCTTTCATAATCTCAGACGCGCATTTTACGCAATAATAATAACCTGTGTAATTTACCTTGGTAACAAAATCGAACTGCTCGGGGGTAAGCTCTTCAAGACCTCCCGCCTTAAGAACGCCTGCGTTAGCGACAAAAATGTCGATTCCGCCGAACGTCTCAACTGTGCGAATAACGAGTTCCTCAACTGAGGGGAGGGAACTGACGTCAACCTTGATTCCCGCAGCTCTGTCGCCCAGCTTTTCGGCCGATGCCTTTGCAAGCTCCTCGTTTATATCCGCAAGAACAACGCTTGCGCCCTCACGGTAAAGCTCTTCTGCAATTCCGAAGCCGAAGCCCTGCGCGCCGCCGGTTACGACTGCGATTTTACCGCCGAGTCTGCCCGTAGTATTTGGTCTCTTGAAAACGTTGCTTTTTGCAAGCTCTTTTGCCTCTGAAAGATTCATAATTATCTCCTATCCTGTCGCCGTAATGCGACGTTTATTTTCTAAAGTTTATCATACCACAAAACAAGCTCTGTGTCAAGGCAATATGTAAATATTATCCAGTGTAAAAAGCAAAAAACGTCGTTTTACGGATTGTTTTTTGACTTTCGGTTACACAAGAAAAAAGCCTTGAAAAATCAAGGCTTTTTGAGACTATATCTTTTTTATTAAAGTGCTTACGGTATTTTAACCTTAGCGTTTTATACTTATTTTATTTCTTCGCGAGTTCCGTCTTCGTGAACTAATATCACTATAAACGAATTTGAATATTTATCATTGTATGCATGTTTAGCCTTCTTGAATATTTTGATAATGCTATCCCATTCGTTTTTATATCTTTCTTTAATATACTCAAAACCGGTAATTTCTATATACGACGAATCTCCCAACATATCTGTAAGACAATCCCATAATGCGTCTGTGTTTCCTCCATAATAGTCGGGAAAATCCAAATCACGTTTCAGCACTTCATGAATTTCAATGTAGTACTTTACTTTGGAAAAATCAACAATGTATTTATCCATTTTTTCATCTCACTTTATTATTTCATAGAATGTTTGATAATGATCTTCGGTAACAAATACCAGTCCGTCATTGGAATATAAAACTCTTTTCAGATTTCTTTTTCCATATGTGTAATCAATATCCGCTTCGTGCCACGTTCTGCCGGGAGTATGTGGCAATTTTGCTTGATCATTCAGAAACTCATCTCCTCCTATCATATATCCAGGCAGAACATCTGCCAAATTATTCTTTTTTCGCCGATAGCCATTTGCTTTGGCTATATCTTTCGACACATAATAATCCGGTAACATATTACGGTATAACAGCCATGCGTCAGCACCGTCAAAGCCTTTGTCGGTTGCAGTTCCAACCTCTTTTGTTCGCATTGGTATGATATAGCATCTGCAACGCTCATGCTCCCTCTGATAACGTTCTGCGCTAAAATCGTATATTTTACCGTGCTTTTTGCGGCAATCCTGACAGGTTTTAATATCGAGATATATCGCTTGCCAGTTTTTCCAATTTTTGCTACTACCCTCTAAATACAAATCAGGAAAAATTGTCACTTCCTCATTTTACCTCCTTATTATACATCAAAAATAAATAGTTGCCAAAATTATTTGTACTATTATCATAACACATATTTTAGTGCTTTTGGGAACAAAGGTTGTGTACATGGGGGAAGCGAAGAGTGAAGTGAATAAGGAAAATTATCCTCTGATAAAGCTCGGGAATTATCGTGGGTTACTTGCAAAAATTTTCAACGTAGTTATCAATTGCGTGCTTAACTATTTTTATAGCCTCGTCGCGGTTGCTGACCTCGTTTACCGCAGTGGTCTTGTTTTCAAGGTTTTTATATACCGAGAAGAAATGACGCATCTCATCAAAAACGTGAGCAGGGAGCTGATCTATGTTGGTATATTGATTATACGTTGGGTCGTTGAACGGAATAGCGATGATTTTTTCGTCGTTTCTGCCGTTGTCGATCATCGAAATAACTCCAATGGGGTATGCTCTTACAAGAGCAAGAGGCTCAAGGGGCTCGGTGCAGAGCAGGAGTACGTCAAGAGGGTCTCCGTCGTCACCGTATGTACGAGGAATAAAGCCGTAGTTTGCAGGATAGTGAGTTGAGGTATAAAGAATGCGGTCAAGTATAATAAAGCCCGTTTCCTTGTCAAGCTCGTATTTCTTTTTGCTACCTTTGGATATTTCAACTACGCAGATAAAATCCTCTGCGTTTATTCTTTTTGGCGAAATGTCGTGCCAGATATTAGACATTTTTGTAAGTCCTTTCTTTTTAGGGATTGTTTTTCAAGAAATCCATTATATCATAAAAAAGAATATCTGTCAACCACACAGAAAAAAGAAAGCAGTTTGAAAGGAACTGCTTTCACTTTTCAGTAAAAGGGCTATAAAAAAGATATTTTCAGGGGGAGTGATTACGGTATTTTAACCTTAGTGTTTGATAATTATTTTATTTCTTCTCGAGTTCCGTCCTGATGAACTATTAGGTAATTTAAAGTGCGTTACGTAATAGCTAAATGAAGATAAAAGTCAGAAAGAAAAGCCCAATCGCACATTCTATGGTCTATCTCTCAGTCAAAAGCATTTTCAATAAACCATTTTAATCCACACACTTTGACCATAGGAATCAAGTCATCGTTATTGTAGAGAGTTGTAAGAGTTGCCCCATCAGCTTTACTGACTGATCTCGGAGCAGGATTCAGGATTATATATCTTTGCTTTTCATTACTGGGAACTTCAAAATCCATTTTATATTTTCGGATAGCGTATACTCTATCCATAACAGCGGCAGGCTTTGGAACTCTTGGGTTTACCATATAAAAAGCCCTTCTCTCAATAATTAATTCCAACAATTTGTTATTAATATCGAAATGATACCGTACTCGGCGAAGCGGAGTTGTGATAACTGAGATATCTATTGTCTTTTTTCGTAATCGCAAAGAAATATCCGCCTTGCCATCATGCCTGAAAATAGATATAATTGGATTACGGCAATATTGCATACTGCCGTTATACTTTTCGGCTTGTTTGCCTATTTTTCTTAAAAGATGACATCTCTTAAGAATCAAATAAAGGTATTTAAAAAATACAATAATGATAATTGCGAATAATATCCATAAAAATAGCATATGCATCAACCTTTTATTTATTTGAATTTTTGACTAAAATATGGTTGGTATTCAATTACAGATGTCTTTACTTTCTGTGTTTATTATATCATATCCTTAAGGAAATGTAAAGATAAATATGCTGGCACTAGGGTACTCGCCTACGGCGAGGATTCTTCGCAGAACCTCCCGTGAGCGAGCTTCCGTTGGCTTTCGTTCAAATCCCCGAACGAGAAAAAAGAAAGCAGTTAGCATTCGCTATGCGAATATGAAGCAGAAGCCTTTCGGCTTCTATGAAGCGGCGGCTCTGCCGCCATGAAGCGAAGCGCACGTTTTTCATTTTTCGTGTTGCGAAGTAACGCTTCATAGCCGAAGGCTGCTTCATGAGTTGCTTCGCAACTCGCTTAATGCACCGCAGGTGCGCTTCATTGCAACCAACGCAAAAAAGGACACCGAATGGTGTC
>JAZQGJ010000077.1:0-26774 GCA_045539995.1 Eubacteriales bacterium | reverse complement strand
CTACGTAAACGCAGGAGTACTTTTAATGAATCTTAAAGCGTTCAGGGAAAACAAAATTGAAGAAAGGTTCATTTCGCTCATAACCGAGCACGATTTTGATCTTCTCGATCCCGATCAGGCATACTTGAATTACCTCTGTCTTGGAAAAATACACGCTCTGCCGAACGGCTGGAACAAGGCGCCTACGCCGCTTTGCTGCGAGGGCAAGAAGAATATCGTGCATTACGCGCTTTATAAAAAGCCCTGGCAATACGATGACACAATAGACGGTGAACATTTCTGGCGCTATGCCGAGCGCTCGCCGTTTTATGAGCAAATATGTGAAAATAAGCAAAGCTTTGGAGACGCCGAGAGGGCAGAAAAAGAAGCAACGGCAAAAGAAATCCTCGAGCACGCATTGAGGATAGTAAATTCCGAATATACCTTTTCAAAAATACTATGTGAGGTGAATTGAAAATATGGAAAAAAACGCGCACAAGCTTGAGCTCTTGCGCCGCATAGCCGAGCTTGAAAGGCAGGGGCTTTGGCATATTGACGCGGAGGACGACCCCGAAAGCTATCCTCTTATGCCCGACAAGGTGGACTATCTCAATGAAAAGCTGTCAAGCAAAATAAAAAACAAAATGGCCAATATTTCCGCCTCTCGCTTTTTTGATAGGATGATAGCGAAGCGTCAGCTTATTATAAAGGAAATTCGGGGAATAGAGAACTTTTGCGCTGTCAGGGGCGGGCGGATAGTTACCTGCAACCATTTCAGCATAACCGACCATTATGCCGTATGGGTAGCCCTGCGCGAGCATATGGACGGGAAAATGCTCTACAAGGTCATACGCGAGGGAAACTATACGAATCCTCCGAAGCCGTTCGGTCTTTTTATGCGCCACTGCAACACGCTTCCGCTTTCGAGTCAGACGAAAACGATGAAAAAATTTCTGCAAGGGGTCAAGGTCTTGCTTGGGCGAGGCGAAACTATTCTCATATATCCCGAGCAAAGCCTATGGTGGAACTACCGAAAGCCGAAGCCTCTACAGGACGGAGCCTTTACTTTGGCGCTTCAAAACAATGTCCCTATAGTTCCCATTTTTATTACAATGGAGGACAGTGACACGCCCGACGGCGACGGCTTTTTTGTTCAGGAATATACTATCAATATTCTCCCCGCCATATACCCCGACAAAACGCTTCCCCGCGCCGACGCGAGAGAGGCTATGAAAAGGGAAAACTACGGCGTTTGGGTAAAGGTCTACGAGGACTTCTATAAAAAGCCGCTCGTTTACGATGAAGTATGAAAATGTATCTTTCAATAATCGGAATAGCAATGCTTCTCATTTCTGCCGTTAATATAGCCTTTTCTTTCGCTGTGTGGTATTACGCGATAATAGCGGTTGTGTGGTGTACTGCGTTGCAGTTCGCCTTCGACGGCTTTATTGCGCTCGTCATAAAGAGCTTGCCTGACAGATGGTTTGGTGTTGAGTCTCCTCTCTACCGAGTATCCGAAATGGAAAGAAAGCTTTACAAAAAACTAAAGGTGAGGCTTTGGAAGGACAAGGTGTGGGAGCTTGGCGGACTCGGCGGCTTCAGCAAGAAGCATCTGAAAACGCCTAATGACGCTCGCTATATCGAAAAATTCATCATTGAATGTAACAAGGGCGTAGCGACTCATCGTCTTTCCTATCCTATCGGTTTTTTGGCGATGCTCACGCTTAAAAGCCCCCTCTCTCTTACACTTGCCCTGCCTGTTGCTTTGGTAAATCTGTTTCTCAATATTTTGCCCACTCTTGCATTAAGATATAACACGCCTATGCTAAAGGCGCTTCTTACAAGATTGAAAAGGAAAAACAAAAGCGGCGTAAAAATCGAGGTCTGACGGCTTTTGTCAGACCTTAATTTTTTCGTTCGGCTGTAAAAAAGGCTTGCCTGCTACCAAGTCTGTTTGTTTTTCCCTTTTACACCTCCCTTTATCGCGCAAATTGTCTTTTAAAGGCTTTATAAGAAAAAATAAAACTCCGAAACTTGTTGACATTTCAACAAGTCTGTGCTATAATACGTCTTGGCTTGTTGAAAGTTCAACAAGATAAGGCTCAATTACAAACAAAAAAACGAGCTTAACGGAATAAAAGGAGTTTTTATGAATAAGCATCAATTACGTCCCAAAAGGGAGTTTGAAAGCATCCGACACGTTGTAGAATATGCCGCGAGAGCCTATGGCAACAGAACCGCGTTTTCGTACAGACTGAAGCCGAGCGACAAGGAAAAGGTATGCATCAGCTATCAGGAGTTCCGTGACGACGTCAGAGCGCTTTCAAGCGAAATGCTCGCTCGCAAAATGGAGGGCAAGCATATCGTTATAGTCGGAAAAATGTCCTACGATTTTATTTTGACATACTACGCAGCTTTGCTCATTGGCGCAGTTCTTATCCCTCTCGACAGAGATTGGACCTCTGCCGACCTTGCGGATACTGCAAAAAATGCCGATATGGACTATCTTTTTATAGATGAGTCTCTGTCAGACAAGGGCAAGGAGATTGCTTTCGCCTGCCGTCTTAAGCCACCTGTCGTTCTGCTTGACGGAAGCGGCAAGGACGGACTTCAGTCTCTCGTTGCGTCGGGAAGAACAAAATTTTCTGAAAACAGAAAGCCCTATTTTGACGTAGATTTCGACACGCGACAGCTCTCGCTTCTCGTTTATACCTCCGGTACTACGGGAAAGGGCAAGGGCGTAATGCTCTGCGTCGACTCGCTTCTTCGCGATATGGCCGATATTATTCCCTATATAGATTTTTCGCTCAACACCGTTTCGGTCCTGCCGCCTCACCACACGTACGGCTCTACGGTTATGCTGCTCGCGCACGTAATGATAGGCTCGGAGGTATATATTTCCGACGGAATCAAGTACGTTTTAAAGGAATTGAAATCCGAGAAGCCGGGACACCTTATTTTAGTGCCCCTGTATCTTGAAACCTTTTACCGTAAAATACAGGCGACCCTCAAAAATCAGGGCAAGGATGCTCTTGCAAAGAGAATGATGAAAATAAGCAGCTTTACAAGACGCGCGTCCTTCGGGCTTTTAGACGTCAGAGAGAAGCTTTTTTCGCAAATAAGAGGCGCGTTTGGCGGCGAAGTCAAGACCATAGTAACGGGAGGCGCGCCCATAAATCAGGAGATAATATCGTTCTTTGAAGAGGTCGGCATTTCGGTTCTTAACGGCTACGGAATTACCGAGTGCGCCCCTATCATTTCGGCAAACAGAAGCCGCAACGTCGTTCGCGGCAGCGTCGGAAACGTTCTTGATATAGACGAAATTAAAATTCTCGAGCCTAACGAGGACGGAGAGGGCGAGATCTGCGTAAAGGGCCCTAACGTTATGCTCGGCTATTATAAAAACGAAGCGGCGACGAGCGAGGCCTTTGACGAGGACGGATATTTCAAGACAGGCGACTACGGACGCTTGAGCAAGGACGGAATTCTCTATATTACGGGAAGAAAAAAGAATCTCATCATTCTTTCAAACGGCAAGAACGTTTATCCCGAAGAAATCGAAAACGAGCTCATTTCGGTTCCGGGCGTTCAGGACGTCGTCGTATATGAGGGAAAAAGTCGCAGAGGAGGGGAATATAACGCTATAGTGGCTGAGATTTTTCCCGATGCGGAATACGTGGAAAGAAACGGAATTACCGATATAAGGGCGCATCTTCACGAATACGTTACCGAATACAACAAAACCGCCGTTCCATATAAGAAAATAGCTGTGCTTAAAATCAGAAAGGAAGACTTCCCAAAAAACACGCTTCGTAAAATTATGAGATTTAAGCTCGATACAAGCATTGACTAAAATATTTTTCGCTGACAAAAAAGGAGAGAAAAATGAAACAACGCTTTGAAACCTTTACGGTTCTCATCAACAAAATCAGCCGAAACGTAAGAAAAATAAAAAATCTGGAGATGTCCGAATACAATCTCCGCAGCGCGCACGTTTCCTGTCTATATTACCTGTATTCCGCCGATTCTATGACGGCGACAGATCTGTGCGAGCGCTGCGAGGAGGACAAGGCTACCATATCAAGAGCGCTTGATTACCTTGAAAATAACGGCTTTATCGTCTGTGAATCCAAGACGGCGAAGAGGTATAAAAGCCCCCTGTTTTTGACGGAAAAGGGAAAAGAGGCGGGCAAGAAAATCTTCGACAAGGTCGATTTAGTGCTTGACGAGGTGAGTGTCGGACTTTCCGACGAGCAGAGAGAGACCTTTTACAGATATTTGTCGATTATCAGCGATAATCTTGAAAAGGTAACCGACAATTTATCCTATGGCGAGTAAAAATATACTCATTTGGAAATAATATACATATAATATAGCGGCAAGAAAGACCTGCGCGTAGCGCCAAGGGACACGGAATTTTATTGCCGAGGGGCTTTTGGTTCGAGCGCGCTTGGGCTGCCAAAGGCAAGGGCAAAGCGCCGACTTAAAATCTTTACCCGACAGGAGTCATCAAATGAAAAAAATAAGAATTGTAGCGGATTCTTCCTGCGATCTTTCTGAGCTTTCGCGCGCCGATTTTGCCGTCGCGCCTTTGAAAATCATCACTGCCGAGCGTGAATTTGTTGACAACTGCTCGCTTGACGTAAACGAAATGGCGGATTATTTGTATCAATATAAGGGAAAATCAAAATCCTCCTGCCCCAACTCAGCCGACTGGCTTCGCGCGTTTGGAGACGCCGACGAAATTTTCTGCGTCACCATTACAAGTGGCTTATCGGGCAGCTATAATTCTGCCTGTGCCGCAAAGAAAATATACGAAGAGGAAAACGAGGGCAAGCGCGTCTGCGTATTCGATTCGCTTTCCGCAGGTCCTGAAATCACTCTGATTATTGAAAAGATCGAGGACTGTATTGACAGCGGTATGTCCTTCGATGAAACCTGCGAATACGTAAACGAATATATAAAAAGCACAGGCCTTCTCTTTATGCTGAAATCTCTTAAAAACTTTGCTAACAATGGCAGAATTTCCCCTGTTATTGCCAAGCTTGTCGGAATTGCGGGCATCTGCATTGTCGGACAGGCGAGCGAGGCGGGAACGCTCGAGCCGCTTCACAAGTGCCGAGGCGAACGCCGTTCTCTTGAAGCGATAGTGAAAGAGCTTGAAGCGGCAGGCTTTTCTTCGGGAAAAATCAGCATAGGCCACTGTCAAAACGAGCAGGCAGCTCTGCTTCTTAAGAGTCTTATTCTTTCAAAATACGAAGGCGCAAAGGTAGAAATCCATAAATTAAAGGGCTTATGTAGCTTTTACGCCGAAAAGGGCGGCGTGCTCGTCGGCTTTGAAAAAGGAAAAAAGCTTTAAAATTGCTCCTTTTTGTGGGCGAAGCCAGCTTTTGAAAATTAAACGCCTCGCACCTTTTAAGAGCGAAAAAAAGCAAAAACCAGACATAGCACTTGAAAACTTCATAAATATATGCTATAATGACCTCCTGACAAGTCATGCAAAATTCGTTGATTTTTTAATTATAAAAATTGAGAGGAAAAATCATATAAATGGAAAACGAAAAAACATTAAATGAAGTTAGACGGCAGTTTGAGGGAGACCGATTTGCAACTGAAAACGGAGCCGTGATAGAAGAAGTCGGTGACCGAAGCGCTACCTGTAGCCTCTTAATTACCGATTCGCATCTCAACGCTATGGGCGCAGTTATGGGCGGAGTATACTTTATGCTTGCGGATTTTGCTTTTGCGGTCGCGGCTAACTGGCAAAATATGGGCTGGGTATCCTTGCGCTCCGATATTTCCTTCCTCTGCTCTACGAAGGGCAAAAAGCTGACGGCAAAAGCCGTCTGCATAAAGGACGGAAAAAAGACAGGGTGCTATCGCATCGACGTAACCGACGATTTGGGAAATCTGACCGCCACAGTGACGGCAACGGGATATTACGTCGGATAAGACTGCTCTATAACGGGAAGCGAAGTAGCATTTGCTTCGCAAAAACAGCCTCGAATCGACACATCAAAGCAAAAATAAAAAGAGCCGCAAGGGCTCTTTTTATTTTTGGTTGACTGGGTAACTCCGCTTCGCTTCGTGATACCCTCCCCCTGCGCCTGACAAGCAAGCTTGTCGATCTTCGGGCGGAGTATGCGAACCAGCATTTGCTTCGCAAAACAGTTTCGAATCGACACATCAAAGCAAAAAAAGAATAGGGGCGACAAGCGCCCCTATTCTTTTTTTGGTCCGAGTGACTGGATTCGAACCAGCGGCCTCTTGGTCCCGAACCAAGCGCACTACCAAGCTGTGCCACACCCGGATTTTGCTTCGACAAGCGAAGGAAAATTGACTATTTAAGTATAGCACAGTTTTCCCTCTTTGTCAAGCGTGATTTTTTCTTTTTTTGGTTTTTTGTTCTTTTGATTTTTTTGCCGTTTTGCCCTTTTATTTGGCTTTTTTGAGCTTTTTATTTTCTTTAAGAGAGGTATTCCCTTTTGAGCTTTGCGGCGGCGATATTCGATATGACTCTGAACACGGTTTCTATTATCAGAATAGCGAAAACTATCATTCCCGCAATCTGCAAGGTTTCCATAAGATAATATCTTGTGCTTTCCGAATCGTTATGTATCATATAATATATGACTCGGTAAATGCTTGTTCCGGGTACCATAGAGAGAATTCCCGGAATTAAAAATACGGTGACGGGCGCTTTCATCACTCTCGCAAGTAAATTCGAGAGAAAGGCAACTATCATTGAGGCGAAAAGCGTAGCCATAACTATCGTCGTTTTCTGCATTATCAAAAGATAACACAGCCAGCCGAGCGCTCCCACAATTCCGTCGGCTAATATGTGCTTTCGGGGAATTCCAAATATTATGGGAAGCACGCACGCGGCGACAAACGCGCCTATTACCTGAATTATCATTTCTCTCATAGCGTACCTCCAAGAATTCGCGCCGCGATGGCAAGGCCAAAGCCGACGCCTACGGCAAGGGTTGTCGCGGTAACTATCGCCTCGGTAAGACGCGCGCCTCCCGACATAAAGTCGGCGTTTAGCATATCGTGCACCCCGTTCGTCAGCGTTACTCCGGGGAGAAGCGCCATTATAGAGCCGGGTAACAAGACGAAAAGATTTACCGAAACAAACGGAAGCGCATTTATCGAATAGCTGAAAATCGCGACGCATAAGCCGATAAGAAAGTTAAACATCGCGGGATGAAGCATTATCTTGCGCTGTATATCGGTAATCAACGCAATCAGAACGCCGTTAAAGGCCGCAATCACGCAATCGCTCACCTTTCCTCCAAGCAGAATAGTAAACGCAAGAGGGGTAAGCACCTGACAAGCCCTTACTAACATCGGTGAATATTCACTCTTCTTTTTTTCGGTCTCTAAAAGCATTTCATACGCCTCTTCTACGGTAATAGCTCCCGAGCAGAAGCGACGTGATATATCGTTTACGATAGCAATTTTTCCAAGATCTATCGCGCGCTCTTTAATTCTCTTTGAAATGCTGAACACTTCCCCCGCCGTATCCACAAAGGAAAGCGAGAGCGAGGTGGAAAACACGTTTATTTCAGGCTCTGTAGCGCCTCCCGCCACAAGCATTCTGCCCATCGTGTCCTCTGCTCTGTAGGTCTCGCCGCCACAGGCGGTTATAATGCTTCCCGCCAACAGAACGGCTTTAACAAGAATATAATCCTTTTCTCCTTTTTTCATTGTGCCCTCACATATTATAAAAAGCAAACTTTAGTTGTCAAAACAGTCAGAAGGTTATCGACTTAACCGAGCTTACGTATCCCTTTTCCTCGTCGAGCTCGAAAATCGCGCCCTGCGCCTCTATATCGCCCTCTGCGGGGATATACCTCGTGGGCATATGCGTAATATACTTATTTATAACGCATTGAGCGTTTATGCCTAAAATGCTGTCCTTTGCCCCGCACATTCCGATATCGCTGACAAAGGCGGTCTTTTTCTCAAAAATTCTTGCGTCGGAGGTGGGAACGTGCGTATGCGTTCCGAATATGATATTTATTTTTCCGTCAAAATATCTTCCGACTATTCCCTTTTCTCCCGTCGCTTCCGCGTGGAAGTCGAGCACGGAAAAGTCATACTTTCCCTTTTCCCTTTCAAGCGCTCTTTCTATAAACGGGATCGGGTTATCAAGCTGCGGCTCCATATTTATACAGCCGAGCGCATTTATTACCATTATATTATATCCGTTGCAATTCTGAATGGTGTAACCCATACCCGGCGCTGCAGAGGGATAATTTATGGGTCTTAAAATTTTATCGGTGCTGATAAGGGCAGAATGGATAAATTTATTCTGCATTGTATGGTTGCCGCCCGTAATGACGTCTGCGCCCGCTGAAAACAAATCAAACGCCTGCTCGGGCGACACCCCGTAAACAAAGCCTGCGTTTTCACCGTTGACTACGGTAAAATCTATCTTGTTTTTCGTCCTGAAATCCCATAGCTTTTCTTTCAGATAAGAGACCGAACGGGCATCAGTTACGTCTCCTAACGCGAGTATTTTCATATGTCTTCCTTTCTAAAAATCACGTCGCCTTGCGCCTGACGCAAAAGAGATTGCTCCCCTCTCCGCACAGCTCAAAACCCGTCTCTGATATTATTGCAGGTAGGAATTTTAAAGCGTCTGCATCAAAACGAAGCAACCCCTTCTATGAATGCGCTATCAAGCCTTTATGTAAGCATTACTTTGCATAATCTATTGTGCGGCTTTCCCTTATTACGTTGACCTTGATCTGTCCGGGATAGTCGAGGTCGCCCTCGATCTTCTGCGCAATTTCTCTTGCCAATATCTTCATATTATCGTCGTCGATCATTTCAGGCTTGACCATTACTCGAACTTCTCTGCCCGCCTGAATTGCGAAGGTCTTTTCTACACCGTCGAAGCCGCCTGCTATTTCTTCAAGCTTCTGCAGTCTCTTGATGTAGTTTTCAACGTCCTCGCGTCTTGCTCCCGGTCTTGCCGCCGAGATAGCATCCGCCGCCTGTACTATAAAGGCAACTGTTGTTTTAGGATCAACGTCGTTGTGGTGAGCCTCTATCGCGTGGATAACGTCGGCGCTCTCCTTATACTTCTTGGCAACCTCAACGCCAAGCTGAATATGCGAGCCCTCTGCCTCCTGTGTCAAGGCCTTACCTATATCGTGGAGAAGTCCCGCGCGCTTTGCGAGCGTGCTGTCAACTCCCATTTCATCTGCCATATTGCCCGAAAGAAGCGCAACCTCGATAGAGTGACGCAAAGCGTTCTGTCCAAAGCTGGTACGGTACTTCAAGCGACCAAGCAAACGAACAAGCTCGGGGTTAAGTCCGTGAACGCCTGTCTCAAATATTGCCTTTTCTCCAGCCTGCTTAATAGTGTTTTCGACTTCCTTCTGCGCCTTTTCAACCATCTCTTCGATTCTTGCGGGGTGAATACGTCCGTCTGCTATGAGCTTTTCAAGAGCAAGTCTCGCAACCTCGCGGCGAACGGGATCAAAGCCTGAAATGGTGATTACCTCAGGAGTATCGTCTATTATAAGCTCAACTCCCGTAAGTGTTTCTATCGTGCGAATGTTTCTTCCCTCGCGTCCGATAATTCTTCCCTTCATTTCCTCGTTGGGAAGGCTTACTACCGAAATAGCTACCTCGCTTACGTGGTCAGCGGCGCATCTCTGAATTGCCAAGGATAAAATATCCCTCGCCTTATCGTTGGCCTCTTCTTTAAAGTGCGCCTCGTATTCCGAGATCTTGAGCGCAGTTTCGTGCGCGATTTCGTTCTCTGTCTTTTTAAGCAGCTCTGCCTTCGCCTCCTCGGCTGTAATTCCCGAAATTCTCTCCAAGACCTTAAGCTGCATATCATAGACGTCCTGTACCTTCTGCTTCAAAGCCTCTGCCTGCTGATTTTTTTCTATCAGCTGAAGCTCCTTTTTCTCTATCGCGTCAGTCTTGCTGTCGAGAGTTTCCTCCTTCTGAGCAAGGCGTCTTTCCTGCTTGGCTATCTCCTTGCGACGCTCCTTCAGGTCCTGCTCGGTCTCGTCTCTTATCTCAATGGCCTTGTCCTTAGCCTCAACGAGAATCTCCTTCTTCTTCGCTTCTGCCTGGCGAATAGAATCTTCAAGTATCTTCTTGGCCTGCTCCTCAGCCGAGCCTATCTTGGCTTCCGCTATCTTCTTGCGGAAAGCGCTTCCGATAAACGCGCCTATAAGCAGTCCGACTGCTATACCGATAATTCCGTATAGAATTTCCATTTAAACACCTCCTTATAACGTGTTTCTCTTTTTCAAAATATACTACCATAGATAAAATATTTAATTGTGTTCGAGCGAACAACCAAATCTATTATCCCTTTGCACAAGCGCAAATAATTTATACACTCATACATCTTATATTATATAATATTGTAGTCTCGTTGTCAAGTGAAAACGTCCAGTTTTTGTAACCTTTTTCCTTTTTTCGATTTTACAGCATGCCTTTTTTCGCGCGTCCTTCCCTCTCATTTTACGCGCCCTTGTCGCTTTTTCGGTTTTCTGCGTATATTTTTATCTTTTTTTTGCAAATTAACAAATAGTTCACAATAAATGCCCCTTTTCCTATTGACTTTTCGCTTAAAAAGTGGTATTTTATACTTGCGATTAGCACTTGACGCGTCAGAGTGCTAAAATTGATGAGATTGAAGGTGAGATAAAATGAACGCCGACGGATTAAGCGCGAGAAAAAAACTTATTTTAAAGGCCATCATTGACGCCCACATAGCGTTCGGTGAGCCTGTCGGTTCAAAATATCTTTCCTCGGATAAGCAGTTGTCCTGCTCGTCTGCTACCATCAGAAACGAGATGGCAGAGCTTGAGGCCTTGGGGTATCTCGAGCAGCCGCACACCTCTGCGGGAAGAGTTCCGTCCGAGCTTGGCTACAGATACTACGTTAATTCTCTCTTGCAGGATTACACCTCTACAGCCGCGGAAATAGAGCATCTCAACCTTGCGTTAAAGAGCAAGCTCACCGAGCTTGACCGTCTCTTGACGGAGGCGTCAAAAATAGCGGCATCGGTCACAAACTACACGGGCTTCGCTTTAAAATCAAAATCGAGCACAGTAAAGGTCGCGAAATTTGAATGCGTCTATCTCGACCAAAGAAACTTCGTTCTGGTTATGCTGCTCGATAATCGCTCGATAAAGACGAAATCAATTCATCTTTCCTTTAATATTACGAAGGAAACCCTTGAAAAGCTCTCCTTTCTTCTTAATCGCTCGCTTATAAACGTGGGCGCAGACGACATTCTCCTTACCGAGATTATGAAGATAGAGGAGGAAATGGGCGAGCAATCTCCTATCGTCACCCCGATAATAAAGGCTATTCACGAAACGATGAAGGAGCTTGACGGCGCCGATATGCGCGTCGAGGGCGTAAATCATCTGCTTCAATATCCCGAATATACCGATTTAGAGCAGCTTCGCGGTCTGCTGGGAATGATAGAGGATAAGGAGCAGTCCTTGAATCTTGTGCCGCTTGACAGCTCGCGAGACGATGAAATCAACGTATATATAGGAAGCGAAAACAGCGTTCGCGTTATGAGCAACTCCACCCTCATCTTCAAAAGCATAAAGCAGGGAGACAGGGTAATAGGCGCCATCGGCGTAATAGGCCCGAGACGAATGAACTATTCCAAGGTCATTTCGACGATAGACAGTCTGGCAAACGGCATTGACAGTCTCTTAAACGAGGACCTTAATAAATTGGAAGAACACAACGAATAGAGAGGTTTAACTTATGACAGAGAAAGACGAAATAATCGAAGAGAGCTCCGAAAAAGCTCCGAAGGAGTCAGAAACTGAAAAGCAGGCCGAGCAAAAGGGAGGCTCGAAAGCCTCTAAAAAGGAAATAAACGCGCTGAAGGCAGAGCTTGAGGCGAAAAGCGAGGAAGCGAAAAGAGCATCTGAGGAAGCCGCTGACGCGAAGGACAAATATCTGCGCTTAGCCGCCGAATACGACAACTTCAGAAAGCGCAGTCAAAAGGAAAAGGACGGAATTTATTCGGACGCCGTCGCGGACACGGTAAAAGAAATTCTGCCCATATTCGACAACCTTGAACGCGCCGCCATATACGAGGACGCAGAAAAGGTAGCGGAGGGACTCGCAATCACCGCGAAAAGCATTGATTCAATGCTCTCAAAGGCGAAAATTGAGAAATTCGGCGCCGTAGGTGAAAAATTCGACCCCAACATTCATAACGCCGTTCTTCATATAGAGGACGACACGCTCGGCGAAGGCGTAATCGCCGAGGTCTTCCAGACAGGATACAGACTGCAGGACAAAATCATACGCTATGCAATGGTAAAAGTTGCAAACTAAACTTTACAAAAACAAAAAAATCAACATACAATTATTGGAGGAAAAATTATTATGGGAAAAATTATTGGTATAGACTTGGGAACAACTAACTCTTGCGTTGCGGTATTCGAGGGCGGCGAGCCTATCGTAATCCCCAACCCCGAAGGAGCGCGTACAACACCCTCTGTTGTGGCTTTTTCCAAGACAAATGAAAGAATGGTCGGTCAGGTTGCAAAGCGTCAGGCTGTTACCAACCCCGACAGAACGGTAAGCAGCATCAAGCGTCATATGGGCTCCGACTTCAAGGTGAGCATTGATGATAAGAGCTACTCTCCTCAGGAGATTTCGGCTATGGTTCTCCAGAAGCTCAAAGCAGACGCTGAGGCTTATCTCGGCACTCCTGTAACTCAGGCTGTTATCACGGTTCCCGCCTACTTCTCGGACGCTCAGCGTCAGGCGACTAAGGACGCGGGAAAAATAGCGGGACTTGAGGTTCTCCGTATCATAAACGAGCCGACAGCTGCTGCTCTCGCATACGGCATGGACAAAGAGTCCGAGCAGAAAATTATGATTTTCGACCTCGGCGGCGGTACCTTTGACGTATCCTTGCTTGAAATTTCCGACGGCGTTTTCGAGGTTCTCGCAACTGCGGGTAACAACCGTCTCGGCGGCGACGACTTTGACGAAAGAATTATCAACTGGATGGCTGATACCTTTAAAAAGGAAAACAATATTGATCTGCGTCAGGACAAAATGGCGCATCAGCGCTTGAAAGAGGCTGCCGAGAAGGCAAAAATCGAGCTTTCGGGTATGACCACGACTCAGATAAGCCTTCCCTTCATCACTGCCGACGCGACAGGTCCCAAGCACTTCGAGGCTACTCTTACGCGCGCAAAGTTTGATGAGCTGACTCACGACTTGGTTGAGGCTACTATGAAGCCCACGAAGCAGGTTCTCGCAGACGCAGGCCTCAGCGCATCCGACGTAAGCAAGATACTTCTCGTCGGCGGCTCCACAAGAATTCCCGCCGTACAGGAGGCTGTCAAGGCGTTTATTGGAAAAGAGCCCTTCAAGGGAATAAACCCCGACGAATGCGTTGCGCTCGGCGCGGCTATTCAGGGCGGCGTTCTCGGCGGAGACGTAAAGGACCTTCTCTTGCTCGACGTAACTCCTCTTTCCTTGGGTATTGAGACACTCGGCGGCGTATTTAACCGCATTATTGAAAGAAACACGACGATTCCCGTAAAGAAGAGTCAGATCTATTCTACTGCGGCAGACGGCCAGACCTCTGTTGAAATTCACGTGCTTCAGGGTGAGCGTGATATGGCGGCAGGCAACACCACTCTCGGAAGATTCGTGCTTGACGGTATCCCTGCGGCTCCCAGAGGCGTTCCTCAGATCGAGGTAACCTTTGATATCGACGCAAACGGCATAGTTAACGTTACGGCGACAGACAAGGGCACAGGCAAAGAGCAGCACATCACTATCACCTCCTCTACAAATATGAGTCAGGAGGATATTGACCGTGCGGTTAAGGATGCTGAAAGGTTCGCAGAAGAGGATAAGAAGCAGAAGGAAGCGGTTGAGACAAAGAACCACGCAGAAACTCTCATCTTCCAGAGCGAAAAGGCTATTACCGAAATGGGCGACAAGGTAAGCGACGGCGACAAGGCGAACGTTCAAAGCGCTATAGATAAATTGAAGGAAACCGTTAAGGGCAACGACACCGCCGCAATAAAGGCAGACACCGAGGCTCTTGAAAAGGCCTTCTACGCGCTTTCCGAGCAGCTTTATAAGGCAAGCGGCGCTCAAGGCGGCGAGGGTGGCGCACAGCAGGGCGCTTCCGACGACGGCACCTACTACAACGCAGATTACGAGGACAAGACGAACTCCTGATGACCTTTCGTTCTATTAGGACCTGTCCTTAAACAAAATAGCAAAAAAAGAAGAAACGTTCCATAGCGTAGCGCCTTTCGGCGCTACGCAGCTCTATAAAAGCCTCACGAGCTTGAATTTTTTTGACAGGCTTGGCGTATTCGGCTGAATTTCATCAGACCTTGTGGGAACGGTTCTTCCTTTGCTTTTTATTTATTTTTACGCAAGACTTTTATAAAACCAAAGACGGTTTTGCAAACAAACGTTTACATTTAGTCTTATTAGGAGTTATCATGGCTGAAAAGCGAGATTATTATGAGGTGCTTGGTGTCGGAAAGGACGCAACCGAAGCGGACTTAAAGAAGGCCTATCGCACACTTGCAAAAAAATATCATCCCGATATGAATCCGGGCGACAAGGAAGCCGAGCAGAAATTCAAGGAAGTAAACGAGGCATACGGCGTTCTTTCCGACCCCGACAAGAAGAGCAAATATGACAGATTCGGCCACGCGGCGTTTGATCCCGCGTCGGGCGGAACGGGATTTGAGGGCTTCGACTTCAGCGACATCTTTTCTTCCTTCTTTGGCGGAGGCTTTGGCGGGGGCTTCGGCAGCGGCTCTTCTCAGAGAAATCGCCCGATTGCGGGAGAGGACGTATTCACACGAATCGACATATCCTTTGAAGAGGCCGCCTTTGGCTGCAAAAAAGAGGTCTCCTTTAACCACATAGAAAAATGTTCCGACTGTAACGGAAGCGGAGCCGCAAAGGGCACGTCTGCAGAAACGTGTAACGAATGCCACGGATCAGGTCAGGTTTCTGTGCGTCAGAACACAGCGTTCGGCGTGTTCCAGACCTCGCGCCCCTGCCCCGCCTGCAAAGGAAGCGGAAAGATTATCAAGACGCCCTGTAAAAACTGCAACAGCAGAGGCTATATAAAAATCAAAAAGAAGCTCGAGGTCAGCATTCCAGCAGGAATCGACAATGGGCAGCGCATAGCGCTCAGAAATGAGGGCGACAGCGGACGTAACGGAGGGCCGAACGGAGACCTTATTATAGAGGTGCGCGTTCGCAGACACGCTATTTTTGAACGCGAGGGCAATAATCTTTATTGCGAAATCCCGATATCCTTTACAGAAGCTGCTTTGGGCGCGGAGATAGACGTTCCCACGCTTGAGGGCAACCAGAAATATACTATTCCCGAAGGAACACAGACAGGCTCTTCCTTCAAAATCAGCGGAAAAGGCGTGCCGGACATAAACACGAAGAGAAAGGGCGACCTTGTCTTTACCGTCTCCGTAGAGGTTCCAAAAAACCTGAACGCGCGCCAGAAGGAATTGCTTAGCGAGTTCGCACAGAGCTGCAACGAAAGCAACAACGCAAAAAAGAGCAGCTTTTTCAAAAAAATCTTTAACAAATAAAACGAAATCGAGGAGGTAGGTATGAAAAATAAAAGCCGTATCTTCTCGTTTTTTGCACTTTTGACAACTTTTGCTTGCATTTTTTCCTTTTCGGCATCAGCTATCGAGCCACCGAGTGAAATTCTGGAGGCAAGCTCTGTATACGTTGTAAATATCGAGACCGACGGATGCGCGTATGAATATCTGCCCGACTCGGAATTACAGCCCTCGGCTACGGCGAAGCTGATGACCGCGCTCACCGCCTATAGATTTCTTGAAGACAGGCTATCCGAGCGAGTTGTGATAAGCGCCGAAATGACGGCGGGATATGCGAAGTATCAGTCCTTTTACACAACCGAATGGAAAAGCCTTGACAGCTATCGCGGAAGCTATATAGAAATAAGAGATTTGTTTGAGCTTCTGCTTATAAGCGGCTCGGACGACGCGGCGCAATCGCTTGCGCTTCTCTGTTCGAAAAGCGTAGATGGGTTTGTGTCCGAAATGAATAAATACGCAGAAGAACTAAATATGTCATCAACTGTTTACAAAAACGTGACGGGCGCCAACGTATCAAACGCAAAAACCACGGCGCGCGACGTCTCAGCTCTTGCCTGTGAGTTTTATAAGAAGGCGGAGCTTGTACGGATTTCCGCGTCCTCGAACGCCCAGATTTACGTAGGCGCAGATAAAGTGACCATATTTAACAAAAACCCGTTTTCCTCTACCTATTATAACACAAATTATTATGACAAGGAGATAAACGGAATTCTGTACGGCGCATCCTCGCGCACCGACACCTGTCTTATAGCTGAAAAGGCCGAAGATAACCTTTCCTACATATGCGTAATTATGGGCGCGGATAATCAAAGCCAATTGCGCGACAGCGAGGGCAAGCCGAGAAACGCTTTTACTCTCTGCTCGACTCTTTTAAATTACGCGCAAAAGGGCTTTGAACTAAAATGCGTGCTTGAAAATCATCGGATTTTTGCCGAATTGCCCGTGAAGCTCTCACGTCAGGCAGATTACGTGACGCTTGTGCCGCAAAAGGAGCTTTTTGCCTTTCTTCCCGTTGACGTAGAGCCCGAGCGTGACCTTAACTACGAGCTTTCTTTTGAAAGGCAGTCGCTTGAGGCGCCTCTTATGCAGGGCGAAGCTCTCGGCAGCGTAGAGGTCTTTTACGGGGACGTGAGCTTGGGAACGGTGGCGCTTGTTGCAAACAATGCGGTCTCCAAGAGTCTCATTCTCGATATTCAGGACTTCTTTGCCCGTCTTTTAAGATATCCCTTAACCGTGATTTTAATAGTTCTCGCTCTGCTTTTAGCTGTCCTTTCGGTTTTCTATCGGGCGCATTCGGAGGCCGTTGCCATTCGGACGCAAAAGGAAGCCGAAGCGGAGGAGAAAAGCAATGCCGAGCGCAAAGGGAATGCAGGCGCAAGCGCACCCGACAATAGACAATAAATGAAAGAAACTGCAAAAAGGAGAACCTTATGAAAATAGTAATTAAAATAGGCACTTCTACACTGACTCACTCGACAGGCTGCCAGAATATCAAATCCACCGAAATGCTCTGCAAGATCCTCAGCGACTTAAAAAATATGGGAAACGAGATAATTATGGTCAGCTCGGGCGCTATCGGTATGGGCGCGGGAAAGCTCGGACTTAAAGAAAAGCCCTCCGACATTGAGACGAAGCAGGCGGCGGCGGCTGTCGGTCAATGCGAGCTTATGTATACATACGATAAAATGTTTTCGGAATACAATCACACAATAGCGCAATTGCTTATTACTAACGACGACTTTTCGCACGAGGACAGGCATAAGAACTTTGAAAACACGCTTGGACGGCTGCTTGAATTCGGAATTATCCCGATAATAAACGAAAACGACACTATTGCCACCGACGAAATAAAGGTGGGCGACAATGATACGCTTTCCGCATACGTCGCAAAGAGCGTGGGGGCAGACCTTCTTATTATCCTCTCCGACATCGACGGGCTTTACACGGCAGACCCCAGAAGCGACAAAAACGCCACTCTTATCGAATACGTAGACTCTCTCACCCCCGAAACGCTTGCTCTCGGCGGCGGCGCAGGCTCTCCCTTGGGCACGGGCGGTATGAAGACGAAGCTGGACGCCGCTCTTATATGTATGGACTGCGGCTGCGATATGATAATTATGAACGGAAAATATCCCGAAAAATTATATGATATAATTGAGGGAAAAAGCGTCGGTACTAAATTCAAGGCGGTAAAAAAATGATTTACGAAATGTTAAAGAAAGCAAAAAGGGCGGTTTCCGTCGCCACAAATCTGAGTGACTCGGAAAAAAACGCCGCGCTCTCGGAGATGGCTTCTGCTCTCCTTGAAGATGCAGAGGATATTTTACGCGCAAACAAGGAAGATATGGATGCCGCCTCTGATATCAGCGAGGTGATGAAGGACCGCCTCCGCCTTACAAAAGAGAGAATCGCTTCAATGGCTGACGCCATTCGCGAGGTCTCGTCTCTTTTTGACCCGAACGGAAGAATTTTAGACAGGCGCGTACACAAAAACGGCTTGGAAATCTCGAAGGTCTCGGTCCCCTTTGGCGTTGTGGCGGTTATTTTTGAGAGTCGTCCGAACGTTGCCGCCGACACGGCTGCGCTTGCCTTAAAAAGCGGAAACGTCTGCGTTTTAAGATGCGGAAAGGAGAGCTATAATTCCTGCGCCGCTATCATCGCCTCCCTCAAGCGCGGCCTTCGCGCCTGCTCGCTTGACGAAAATCTTATAAATTTAGTAGAGGACAGAACGAGAGAAAGCGCAAAAGTCCTTATGACCGCAAACGAATACGTCGACCTTCTCATTCCGAGAGGCGGCGCGGGCCTTATACGCGCGTGCGTTGAAAACGCGACTGTCCCCTGTATCGAAACGGGAACGGGAATTTGTCACGTCTACGTCGATGAATATGCGGATATTGAAAAGGCGCTGAATATTATAGAAAACGCAAAGACAAGCCGCCCCTCCGTGTGTAACGCAGAGGAGGTCTGCCTCGTAAATGAAAAAATAGCGAAAGACTTTTTGCCCAAGCTGAAAGCGCGCTTGGTGGATAAAAGAAGCGCTGCGGGCTTGACTCCCGTCGAGCTGCGCCTGTGCGAAAAATCGCTTGAAATAATTGAGGGAACGCAAGCGACGGACGAGGACTTTTCAACCGAATTTTTGGATTATATTCTCGCAGTAAAGGTGTTGCCCGACGTAGATGCCGCTATCGCTCACGTCGCGCTTCACTCCACGCACCACAGCGACGCTATCATAACCGAGTCTGAAAGAAATGCCGACAAATTTACGAAAAACGTTGACAGCGCGGCAGTTTACGTAAACGCTTCTACTCGCTTTACCGACGGCGGCGAGTTAGGTCTTGGCGCGGAGATAGGAATTTCCACTCAAAAGCTTCACGCAAGAGGCCCTATGGGGATAAACGAGCTTAATACCTACAAATATATAATCAAGGGCTGCGGTCAGACTCGCTGACCTTGTCTTATGGACTTGAGTGATAAAGCCGTCAACGACAGGATTTCTGTCCTTTGATGCGCTTTTCGTCTTGATTTGTCCACTCTTTTTTAAAAAACTATATAATATGAGGAAAAAAATATGAAATATAAGGTTGGCTTCATCGGCTGCGGAAATATGGGCGGCGCTCTTTTAGGCGCGGTAATTAAAAACATCGGCGCGGAAAACTGCTGCGTTTCTGAAAAGGCAAGTGAGAAGGCTTCTCCCTTTACGGCTTTGGGAGTTTCGTTGCTTTCCTTGCCCGAGCTTTGCTTACAATCCGAATGTATTTTTCTCGCGGTAAAGCCGCAGGTAATGGGCGAGCTTCTCTCGGAAATTGCAGAAATACTGCCCCCCGAAAGTGACACGCTTTTTGTTACTATGGCGGCAGGTCTTGAGATTGCGACGATAGAAAGGCATCTGGGCAGACGCGCCCCCATTATCAGAATTATGCCTAATCTTCCCTGCGCCCTCGGTGTCGGAGTGCTTCTTTATTGCTGTAACGATTTGGTTCGTGAGAGTGAAAGAGCGGCTTTTCTCGAAGAGCTTGGCGGCGTCGGCTTGATAGACGAAATCGAAGAGGATAAAATTGACGCGGCGAGTGTCGTTTCGGGCTGCGGTCCCGCTTTTGTATATCTTTTTGCCGAAGCCCTTGCAAACGGCGCATACGAATGCGGTCTTGAAAAGGACAAGGCCGTTCTTTATGCCGTAAACACTCTTATCGGCGCGGCGACTGTTATAGAAAACTCCTCCGACTCTATTGAAAATCTTGTAAATGCAGTTTGCAGTCCCAAGGGCTCTACCATCGAAGGTGTTGACACGTTAAAAAGCCAAGCCTTTGAAGAGACCGTTAAAAACGCAGTGCGCGCTTCCTTCAATCGCACGAAGGAATTAAAGAAAATCAGCGGATGAATGTAAACATTTGTTTGCTTTTTATCAAAAATCCGTCTCGCTTGTCCGAAAAGGACTCTGCGAGGCGTTTTTTCTTTGTCTTTACCAGATAAAAAGCTTTTTTAACGCAAAACCGTCCTTGAAAGACCCTTGATTAAGCGTCTGCGCGTCTCTCTTTTTCTTTTTATATTTTTTTGATTTTTCTGTATATTTTTTCTAAAAATACCGAATAATACTTCAAATACCTTTAAAAAATTACTACATATAGCATTTGAAACAAAAATGGGGAGGAATATATGGTAAAAGGCAGCGAAAGACGGCTCGTCATTTACAAGAGCAAGGACAGCAAATATTTTTCTGAGGTTCATTTTATTATGAAAGAGGAAATAGACAGCAAAAAGGCGCTTCGAAGGGATATTATAGAGGAAGCAAACAAAATAGTAAGCGAAAGCACGTCTCTTGGCGAAAAGAGAAGAAAAAGAAAGCGCGAAAAGCGCTCGAAGCTTCTGTTTTTCCTTTTGGGAATTGCCTTTTCCTCTCCTTTTTTCTTCATTTTGGCTCATTTTAATATCATTTGAGCTTTTTTACAAATTATTTCGTCAAGTTAATTTTTTCGTCTTAATATTAAACTCTTGAAAAGCTTCATATAATGTGATATAATATAGATAACTTGTTTTGTTCGTGTTTTTTAGGGCGCGATCCTGCCGTCAGTACGTTTGGACAGGCAGAAGAGCCCTACGATAAGCTCATTTTGTGTTGAAAGCATCTGATGAGAGTTTTTTTCTATGCCTTTTTTAAGGCGCTCGCTTCTTTTTCTGACCGCGGGACGAAAAGAAGAAAATAAATCCCGCGGAGAAAGAGTTTTTATGGCAAAAGCAAAAAAATCAAAAGTAAAGGTAATGCTGCTCGGCGGCTTGCAGGAAATCGGTAAAAACCTGACCGTAATAGAATACGAGGACCATATGATAATAATCGACTGTGGACTCGCTTTCCCCGACGATGATATGCTCGGCGTCGATTTGGTTATTCCCGACATAACGTATCTTGAAAAGAACGCGGAAAAAATTCACGGAATTCTGCTCACTCACGGGCACGAGGACCACATAGGCGCGCTTCCCTACGTTCTTCGCAGTATAAACGTTCCTATCTACGGAACACCGCTTACTCTCGGCATTTTAAAGAGAAAGTTAGAGGAATTTTCTCTTTTAAAAAAATGCGATTTGCGCCCCGTAATAGCGGGCGATATAATCAATCTCGGCGTTTTCAAGGCTGAATTTATTCACGTAAACCACTCAATAGCAGACGCCTGCTCTATCGCTATCAGAACTCCTGCGGGAATTATTTTCCATACGGGAGACTTCAAGCTCGACGTTTCTCCCATTGACGGAAAAATGATGGACCTGACGAGAATAGGCGAGATAGGCAACGAGGGCGTAACGCTTATGCTGGGTGAATCGACGAATTCAGAGCGTCAGGGCTTTACTCCGTCGGAAAAAAACGTCGGAAAATCTCTTGAAAGCGTTTTCGCGAACAACAAGAACAAAAGAATAGTTATAGCAACCTTCTCGTCAAACGTGCACAGAGTTCAGCAGATTTTAGACGCGAGCGTCCGACACGGCAGAAAGGTCGCCATAATAGGCAGAAGCATGATAAACGTAGTGGGCGCGGCGACAGAGCTTGATTATATAGACGTTCCGCCCGGAACAATAATCGATATAAAGGACATAAAGCGCTATAATCACGAAAACCTGACGCTTATAACGACAGGAAGTCAGGGCGAGCCTATGTCTGCGCTCTACCGCATGGCATTTTCAGAGCACGATAAGGTCACGCTTGGGCCGAAGGATTTAGTGGTTCTGAGCTCAAGCCCTATCCCCGGCAACGAAAAATTAGTCGGTAAGATAGTAAACGCCCTTGTAAAAAGCGGAATAAAGGTGGTAAACGACTCTATAGCCGACGTTCACGTTTCAGGACACGCCTGCAGCGAGGAGCTTAAGCTGATGCTCGCGCTGGTCAAGCCGAAATTCTTTATGCCCATACACGGCGAGGTAAAGCATCTTTACGCGCATAAGGAAATTGCTGAATTTATGGGCATATCTCCCAAAAACATTTTTGTGGGCGAAAACGGAATGGTGCTTGAAGTTGATAAAAAATCGGCAAAATGGAACGGGACGGTTCAGTCGGGCAGAGTCCTTGTCGATGGCTCGGGCGTAGGCGACGTCGGAAATATCGTTCTGCGCGACAGAAAGCTTCTCTCTCAGGACGGACTCATCGTTGTTGTAGCTACGGTTGACATTCACGAGGGGCTTTTGATTTCAGGGCCTGAGGTCGTCTCGCGCGGCTTCGTCTACGTACGCGAGTCCGAAGAGCTTATGGAGGAGGTTCGCAAAAAGGCTCAAAGCGCGCTGAGCGACGCCCTCTATGACGGTGTGCGCGATTGGACAGAGCTGAAAAACCTGCTTCGCGACGAGCTTTCCAAGCTGCTCTACAGCAAAACGAAGCGAAAGCCTATGATTTTGCCCGTTATAATGAATTTATAATATGAACGTTTTTGTAAGAATATTAAACCTTTTGCCTCTGCTCTCGTCGGGGGACTGCCTTGAAGAAATCGTCGCAAAAGATGTTTTGAATTGCAAAAAGCTCTCTTTTTCGTGTGATTTTGAAGAATTTTCAACACCTTGTGAAAAAAACGGCGAAAAACATTTCTCTCTACAGGGATTATACTCCAATTGCGTCGAAATAAATCCTTTTTTTGCAAAAGAAGCCCCTTTGAGTGCGGACTTTTTCACGCAATCTTTTGATAGTGGAGATTTAACACCAAAAAAACCAAAAAACGCAAGAGAATTGGTGAATAGCTTCTCCGATTTTTACAAAAATTATGTTTTAGACTCGGCTAATCCCAAATTATCAATAGAAAGGTTGGGCGTCTGTCTGCTCATATATGACTTTTTCCGTGAAAGATACGGCGCATCTCCTCCCCCACTCTGTAAAAGCGAAAGGGGAAAGCCGTTTTTTGCCGACCTTCCTCTTGAAATCTCGGTCTCGCACGCCGACGCGCTCGTTTGCTGCGCCTTTCTCGAAAAGAGCGACTGTACGAAAAAAAGCGTATCACTTGAGAGCGACGCGTCTGCCGAAGCCTCACTTGAGAGCGACGCGTCTGCCGAAGGCAGTCCTTTCCCGTTTTACTTGGGACTTGACGCGCAACAGGTGCCGAGCGAGGAAAAGCATAATAGCTTAAGACGGATTGCCGAAAGGTTTTTTAAAGACGACGCCTTCTACGCAGAGCTTTTGAAAAGCCCTACCCCAAAAGAATTTTGCGACGCCTTTACTCTTGCGTGGACGAAGAAGGAAAGCCTTGTCAAAATGACGGGCGAGGGACTCGGCGGAATAAAAAAAGAGCCTCTCATCCCCTATAGACAAAAATCCTATTCGCTTTTTACCGACGGCAAAAAAAGAAAGTATTATATTTCTCTTTCACTAAATGTCCCACAAGAGCTGTAGTCCTCACTCTGTTGCTAAAGCCTGCGCGACTATAAAGCGTTCGTTCCTATAAAAAAGCCCTTTGCCATACTTTTTAAAAAGGCAATTTTAAAATTAAACAGAATATATTACTTACCGACAAAAAGGACAGAGACTCTCGCTTCTCTGTCCTTTGTAAATTATAGTTTACATTGTTGCCTGTATTTTTCTGGTTTTGCGAATTGTCGCCCTTTTGTTCCTGTTACCTTGGCATTTTTTGTATATTCCCTTTTTCTCGACAAGGATTATACATTTGTTTTCTCGAGCTTTATTGCTTTTTCGTTCCCGTTATTTCGGCAAATTCCTCGTTTGTAAGGAACACGCCCGACGTCTTAAGCGCGTTCGGGCCTCTTTTTTCATCTACTGCCTTCCGAAGCGCATTAAAAATCTCGTCGGCATAAAGCTGATGTCCCTGTGTGTTCGGTTCACCGTCTTCATCAACAAGAGCTTCCCCCTCGCTATCAAAATGTGGTCTCATATCCACGCAAAGAAGCTCGTAATGCTCGGAAATTCTGATAACCGCTTCTGATTCTTCGTCGGTCTGGTCGTGCTCTATTATACAAACAACGTCACCGTTTTTATTGTGATTTTTTGCTTTTAATACTATTTTTTCGTATTCCTTGCCGAAATTATCTTCCTGCCCGTGCGTTCCCGCACTCAAAAGCAACATGTCCAATTTATAGCTTCTTAAGTATATATCAATCAGCCTGTTAAGATATGCGAGCGTTCCGCCATCGGGCTTTTCTATGCTTTGAGTTCCCTCAAGTCTGTCGCTTTTTCCCAAAAACTCGTCATATTTGTCTCTCAAAAGCATTATATAGGAGTCGTTTCTGTCCTTAAGCCCTTTGCCGTTTGCCGTTCGGTCACCGAGATAAAGGACGTAGGTAATCATACCCTTTTCGCCGAGCTTTTCATAGGGCGAATAGGTCGCTTCCTTTTCGGCGCGCTCCTTTAGCTCTTGTTCGCGCTTTTTCTCGTTTTCCTCTATTTCAAGCATTGCCTGCTCGTAAAGAGACTCGTACACCGCTTCAAGCTCTTCCCTTTTTGCCTGATTTCGCGCAGAATAATTATTCAGCACCGCAATCAAGCCGATCAATAGCAAGAGGCAGAGTGAAATGGATATTATAAATTTTTTGTTTTTCAGCATATACATTATTCGTCATAAGCGAACTCGCCACCGCAAATATTACGAAGCAACACGTCAAGGTCGTCATTATCCTCAAAGAAAAGCGTAACGGTTTTCTTGTTCTTCCCCACGTTTATTTTTACTCTGCGTCCGAGATGTCTCTGCAATTTCTTTTCAAGTTCGCCTACGTAATCTACTACAAATTCAGCCTTTTCCCCGATTTCTTCCTCTGCGCGCTTCTTTTTCTTAAGATATCTTTTTACCTCTTCCTCCAAAGCGCGTACCGAGAGCCCGTATTCCACCGTTTTCTTGCCCAAAAGTATGATATCGTCGACGTCTTTCAAGGTAAGAAGCGTACGTGCATGACCTGCTGAAAGGTCCTTGCTCGCAAGCATTGACAAAATTTCATCGGGTAAATCCAAAAGCCTGAGCGCGTTCGCTATCGCGCTGCGGCTCTTCCCTATTTTCTCTGAAATCTGCTCCTGTGTCATATCGTATTCCTCGGCAAGCGAGCGATATGCCATAGCTTCCTCAAGCGGATTCAAGTCCTCGCGCTGAATATTCTCAATGAGGGCTATCTGAGCCGCCTCCGCCTCGCTTCCGTCGAGGATAATCGCGGGAATTTCGTTGAGTCCCGCCATCTTTGATGCTCTCCAGCGTCTTTCTCCCGCTACAATCTGATATCTGCCGCCGCCTATTTCTCTGAGAAGGATAGGCTGAAGCACACCAAATGCCGCAATAGAATCCGCAAGCTGCGCAAGCGGCTCGCTTTCAAACGTCTTTCTCGGCTGTCCCGGCTTCGGCTCGATAAGCGAAATCCTTATATTTGTTTTCGCATTCTTCGAGCTCTGCTCCTCTGCAGCCATATTTTCAATGAACAGACCGTCAAGGCCCTGTCCTAATCCTCTTTTCGCCATTTTATTTTCTCCTTTTTACGTAGCGAACACGCGTTTGTTAAATATTACCATTGGTATATTTTACCACTTGCTCTTCCCTTTTTACACCGTTTTCGCTATTTTTTATCGTTTTTTTGCTATTTTTGACGCTTTTTGATTGAAAAAACCGTGTTTTTCAACATTTTCAACATTTTCGGGGTTGAAAACTATCAAATTCTGAGCATGAGCTCCTTTGCTACGTCGTTATACTCTAACGCGCCCTTGGAATAGGGATCATAATAACAGATGGGCTCGCCAAAGCCCGGCGCCTCGGAAAGCTTAACGCTTCTCGTTATAGGCGTCTTAAAGAGCTTGTCCGCATAATACTTTTTCAGCTCTTCTATTACCTGATTTGTCAATACCAACCTGCCGTTATACATGGTAAGAAGTATTCCTGTTATCTCCAAGCTGGGATTATAGGACTGTCTTACCCTTTTTATTGTCAAAATAAGCTGAGAAAGCCCCTCAAGCGAGAAAAATTCGCATTGCATCGGTATTATTACGCCGTCAGACGCCGAAAGCGCGTTGATTGTGAGCAATCCGAGCGTGGGCGGACAGTCTATTATAAGGTAATCGTAATCGTTTTTGATTTCCTCTACGGCTTTAACCATACCTTTTCCCTTTTCTCCCAGCTCATTCAGATCTAATTCTGCGCCTGCAAGGGCTATTGTAGCGGGCAAAACCGACAAATTCTTGAATTTTGTGGGAATTATAGCATCTTTTGCCGACACTTCCCCAAGTAAGACCTCATAAATAGAGGCTTTTATGCTCTTTTTTGATATTCCTACGCCACTTGTAGCGTTTCCCTGCGGATCCATATCAATTAAAAGCACGTTTTTGCCCCTTTTTCCCAAAGCTGCGGCAACGTTTACCGCCGAAGTTGTTTTTCCTACGCCGCCCTTCTGATTGGCGAACGAAATAATAGCTGACATTTGTACCTCCGTATTTGTTCTGCTTTCCCGTAAAAACGCGAAAATCCACTTGAAAAGTGCTGGAATCCGCTTAAAAAGCACGAAAACCCACCTGAAAAGCGCTGGAATCCGCTTAAAAAGCACGAAAACCCACCTGAAAAGCGCTAAAATCCGCTTAAAAAGCACGAAAACCCACCTGAAAAGTGCTGGAATCCGCTTAAAAAGCACGAAAACCCACCTGAAAAGTGCTGGAATCCGCTTAAAAAGCACGAAAACCCACCTGAAAAGCGC
>JAZQGJ010000076.1:0-2166 GCA_045539995.1 Eubacteriales bacterium | reverse complement strand
ACGCACCGGGCGGTTTTCCGCGTTGTAGGAGATTGTCCACGTTCCCGTGGAAGTTTGAATCAAAGTCGAGTTCCCGTCGGCGTCATACAAAAGCTGAAGAGCTGAGAGCTGAGCCGACGGCGTTGCCGTCTGTTGAATCGGGTCCGCCGAGCAAATTTCCGTGTATTGATTCAGATTGTTTGCCGCGTAAGCGAGTGCCGTTCCCGCTTCGGAAGAAGTTGCGCGGTTACCGATGGCATCGAAAGCGTAGGAATAATTATCGTTCCCGAGCGTCGCAGAAACGAGTTCGCTCCGCGAGTTATAGCCGAATGTATCGTTTTGCGTCGTGCCGTTGCGCGAAGTCGAGCGCGTCAGCGGGCGAGCGAGCGTATCGTAAGTATAATTACGCAAAACAACATTCGTTCCCGCGCCGCGCCGAATCGTAATGCCCGCGACCAAATCGCGCCCGGCTTCGTACGCATGCTCGATCGTCAGATTGCTCGGACACACAAGCTCGCGGAAAGTCTGCATTTCTAATTTCTGATTCAACACATCTTTCGCTTTTCTAATATTAATCTCCAGTTTTTTTAGTATCGCATCCCAATCATTCATCTTTTACTCCACTCTTTTATTTTCAAGATAGTGTATTCAATTGCGTGCTTATTTGCCACGGCTCGATCGCTTTCGGCCTTTCCTAAAGCCTTAAGGCCAAGCATGTATTCTCGATACTCGTCGACTCTCTGAAAATAATCTTTTTCCAAAAAAGGAGGGAGAATTTTTTGATTCCTTAATTTTTTTAGAGGATCTCTTATTTTTTCCGGATCGAAGAAGAGCGCAAAATAGAACGGCGTATTAAAGTAATAATCCTTCATTTTACGAGCATCCGCAGTGTCAGCAAAACGGATATATCTAAGCCAATAGAAAAACAATTCTATTTCATAAGGAGCACAAAATTCATCTGAGCTATCTTTGTGATAGGTAATAGGGACGATAACATTAGAGATTGTCCATTCTTCAATGACCCGACGAATCAAATCTCGAGACAAGGTGTTTTGACACCAAATTTCACGTCTCCCGGAAATACAGGAATCAATCCAGGAGCCTAGGGTATTGTCCACAAGCGCTTTGAGCTTGAACTCAACAATCACCGGAAGCACCCGAACGTTGTCGAATCGGCCCAAATCATTTTGCCAGCGAGCTCGCCAATTTCGCGAAAACGTTAAATTTGCTCTCGCTAAAAATCTATCTAAAGTTGAAAAATCGTAGCTCTCATAATTCATGCGAACGAAGATTTGAAGAAGCATGACATCGTCGGCTGGAGTAAGATGCAAGTTTTCAGATGCAAGCTTCATTGTTTCAATGGCAAATTGCTCTCCTGTCTTGAGCAAATACACCTCGGCAAAAGAAAGAGCCCTCAACTTAGACTCGCTTCCGTTCAACCAAAGCGCTGTCGAGACAAATAGGATAAACGCAACGAAAGATTTCATTCTACGACGGAAGCTTATTAGAAAATTTCTTAAAGACATTTGAGGCAACTTTCTTTATTCCTCTCTCGAGATCTTTAGACATCGACAATGCCTCTTCAGGGAGTTTATAAGCAAATCCTCCAATCATTCCTGCTATCTTCCCTTTCTTGTTATCTGTCTCGTAGACCTCCGAGACAGAAATATCTATATTGAGACATGTATTTTTCATAGACATTTCTCCTGTAATTCGTGCAGAAAAATGACCGTTGCTCGCAATAACACTATATATGGTTGCAATTAGATTTATTGAATTGGCTTTTTTTAGAGCTGCAGAAGCAATCTCACGTACTTTTTTAAGACGTTTTTTTAACTCTTTTTTTAACTCGTCTATGCATTCTTCCTTACACTTATCTAAAATATCATCCAGTGACGCAGGAACATCTAAAGAGAATTCGAAATCTCTCAGAGGGGTCCCAAGCAAAGCCGAGTAAACAGCTAAATTAAAATTAATTGAAAGAAGTCCAATAATATCAAAACCTTCGACAGCGTTGTTTCTAGAAAAAATATAGAGGTTTAACCCGCCTTGTTCTTGGATCGGGTCGCGGGAGAGGAAGCGCCCGAGCGAGGGTGAGTAGTGGCGGTAGTTGTAGTAAACAAGGTCGAGTTCGGAGTCGTAAACTTCGGACGACCATTGGAAGGGTTGGGAAACGTCGCCGGATTC
>JAZQGJ010000075.1:0-4042 GCA_045539995.1 Eubacteriales bacterium | reverse complement strand
GGGTAAAGACTGCGCTCGATGAGGGCAAATGCGCTCGAGCTATAGGTCTTTCGGAGGAAGAGCAGGCGCTTATAGCCGAAGCAAGACTTCTTACCTTGAAGCCTATAATTTACGTCGCTAATATTGCGGAGAACGAGGTTTCGGGAGAATATGAAAATAACGAAGCCTATATCGCGCTCGCTTCCTACGCGAAAAGTGAAAACGCGGGTATAATTGCAGTTTGCGCGCAGATAGAAGCAGAGCTTTCCGACCTTGAGGGCGAGGAAAAAACAGATTTCCTTGCTGATATGGGAATAGAGGAAAGCGGACTTGATAAGCTCATAAAAGCAAGCTACAGCCTTTTGGGACTTATAAGTTACCTGACCGCAGGACCGAAGGAGGTAAGAGCGTGGACCATCACAAAGGGAACCAAGGCGCCTCAGGCGGCGGGAAAGATTCACAGTGACTTTGAGCGAGGCTTTATCCGCGCTGAAATCGTCTCTTACGATGACCTCATAAGAGAGGGGAATATGAACAACGTTAAGGAAAAAGGCTTGCTTCGCAGTGAGGGCAAGGAATACGTCATTGAAGACGGAGACGTCGTTCTGTTCAGATTTAATGTTTGATAAAAAATGATCTAAATTAAAGGTAGAAAAATTATGAAAAGACAAGGTTATATTTCTTGGGATGAATATTTTATGGGAGTTGCTTTGCTTGCATCTCAGAGAAGCAAGGACCCAAACACTCAGGTAGGCGCTTGTATCGTAGATGACGATAACCGTATTCTTTCTACAGGCTATAACGGCTTTCCGTATGGATGCTCGGATGATGAATTTCCGTGGAACCGAGAGGGCGAGGAGACGAAATACCCCTTCGTTGTCCACGCCGAGCTTAACGCGATATTAAACGCGAGAGGGAAAAATTTGTCGGGCTCTAAAATTTACGTGGCTCTGTTTCCATGTAACGAATGCGCTAAAGCTATTATCCAGAGTGGTATTAAAGAGGTCGTCTATCTTTCGGATAAATACGGAACAACACCTGCGACGCTTTGCTCGAAGCGTATGCTTACAAGCGCTGGTGTTTCACTCAGACAGCTTGAAGTGTCAAACGACAAAATAGTCTTGGATTTCGGGAAGGGAAGCATATAAATGAAGATAGGCGTATTAGGAAGCGGAAGCTGGGGTACGGCTCTTTCTCAGGTGCTTGTGGACGGCGGACACGACGTTTTGATTTACGGAGTCGAAAAGGCAGAGCTTGACGACATAAATCTTAATCATAAAAATGAAAAATATTTTCCCCATGTACTTATAAATGAAAAATTAAAGGCAAGTGGCGATATAAGAGCGCTTGCCTCTTATAATGACGCTATAATTGTCGCGGTTCCTACAAGATTTATTTCCGACGTCCTTTCGCAAATTAAGCCGTTTATAAAGGAAAGCACTATAATTATCAACGCAAGTAAGGGCTTTGAGTGGGGAACTAATAAAAGGATAAGCGTCTGTATAAGAGACGCCCTTGACGGAACGAGCTACGCAGGGATCGCTTCTATTATAGGCCCCAGCCATGCGGAGGAGGTAATTCTCAGAAAGCTGACCTCTGTTTGCGCCGTCTCTGTTTCATATGAAATTGCCGAAGAGGTTCAAAGAATATTTTCAAACTCATATTTGCGTGTCTACGTCAGCACCGACGAGGTGGGCGCTGAATACGGCGTGGCTATAAAAAACATAATCGCAATAGCATCGGGAATGCTTGAAGGGCAGGGCTATGGTGATAATTCCAAAGCCGCATTGATTACAAGAGGACTTCAGGAGATGATTCGCTACGGGGAGAGCAAGGGCGCAAAAAGCTCTACCTTCATAGGACTGACAGGCGTAGGAGATCTGATCGTTACCTGCTTCAGCCCTCATTCAAGAAATTACAGAGCAGGGCTTGAAATAGGGCGCGCGGATTCTGCGGAGGTTCTTGAGAATAATCACACTACAGTCGAGGGAGTTCATAGCTGCAAATCAGTTTTTGAGGATGCCGAAAAGAATAATATAGAAATGCCTATCGTTTCGTCGGTTTACCGTGTTTTGTTCTGCAATGCCAAGCCGAGCGATGAAATCGCGCTTTTAATGAATCGACCTTTGAAGGCAGAAATGTAATTTATAGTTTTTTTCTGAAAAAAATAGATAAAAAAATAAAAAAATCGTTATTTGCTTCAGAGAAAACAAGAGAAAACGAGAGAAAACGAGAGCATTGATATCGCTAAGTTAAAATAATTGAATTTTTTTCAAAAAAGGTATTGACAACTTGTAATTCGTGTGGTATAATACAGAACGTTGTTAAATAAAAAATGTAGTATAACAATTTGGAGGAAAAAACAATGTCCACTTTTATGGCAAAAAAAGAAACCGTTAGTCGCAAGTGGTATGTGATTGATGCAGCAGGCAAGCCTCTTGGTAAGACTGCTGTAGCAGCTGCGAACATTCTTCGCGGAAAGCACAGACCTGAATTTACACCTCACGTTGACTGCGGTGAGTATGTAATCGTTATCAATGCAGCGAAGGCTGTTTTGACAGGAAAGAAGCTTGATCAGAAGTTCTACCGTCATCATTCCGGTTACATCGGCGGTCTTAAGGAAGTAAGCTACCGTCATCTTATGGGATCCCGTCCCGAAATGGCAATGACACTTGCAGTTAAGGGAATGCTTCCTAAGAACACAATAGGCGCAAAATCTCTCACTCGCTTGAAGGTATATGCAGGCGAAACACACAACCACCAGGCACAGCAGCCCGTAGTTGTTGACTGATTACGAAGAAAGGAATAGAAGATAATGTATACAAGTGCAAAGCCTTATTTCTACGGAACAGGCAGAAGAAAGAAATCCGTTGCAAGAGTACGTCTTTATCCTGGTACAGGTGTTATCACAGTTAACGGTAAGTCCGTTGACGAGTATTTCGGTCTTGAGACTCTTAAGCTCATTATGAATCAGCCTTTTGAAGTAACAGATACTATGGGCAAGTTCGATATCGTTGCTAACGTAAGAGGCGGCGGTCTCTCAGGTCAGGCAGGAGCTATCCGTCACGGTCTCTCTCGCGCTCTCCTTAGCGCAGACGAAACCTATAAGAAGGCTCTTAAGAGCGCAGGATTCCTTACTCGCGACCCTCGTATGAAGGAAAGAAAGAAGTACGGTCTCAAAGCAGCTCGTCGTGCACCCCAGTTCTCAAAGAGATAACTTCTTATCTATATACAAAAAACTCTCACATTTTATGTGGGAGTTTTTTGCCTTCATATACTCGGGCCCGCCGCCGTCACATAGTCGTAATGCGTCGCTCATCAGGCTCGCTCCTTTTACTTCTTGTTTTGGGCGGTTTCGCTTGTTGAAAACAAAAGCTTATTGTTTTCAACATCGCTACCCATATGAAGGAAAGAAAGAAGTACGGACTCAAAGGCGCACGTGGTGCACCCAGTTCTCAAAGAGATAATTATTATCTACTACAAATCCCAGAAACAAGCCGTTTCTAGGATTTTCTTTTTGGGTTTTACCACAATTTTACCACAAATTTTAATAGAATTAAAAAACTGATGTTGTTCCGTTTTGGAATAACATCAGTTTTTATTTAGTCAGAGAGAAATCTATTTAATTCTGGCGAAACATCATATATGCTACGATTTGATGATGCCATACAAGAAAATTTTATGAATTTTCTTCTTGATAGGGTTTCAAGAATATGATTTACAATAACTATTGGTATATTATGTTTCTCGGCAATCCTATCGCTAAAACGAGTTCCATTTACAATTTCAATAGCAACTGTTTTGAAAGTTGTTTCATAATCGTTATAGTTTGCCAGTATGTAATTTTCTAATGCTATAAAATTCACATCTATAAATGGATAAGGATTATCCCTACTCATTGTTTTTATGCCACCCAAATAGCCCTTTCTATTTAAAATATCTATTGATGATATGAAATCTTCTCGTGATATTCCAGATACTGATACTTTTTTATATAAAGGATTTGTCGCAATGAGTTTTTCGCTATTTTGTTCTATGGCTTTTTTACAAGCAATTTCAATTA
>JAZQGJ010000074.1:0-27048 GCA_045539995.1 Eubacteriales bacterium | reverse complement strand
CGGCTTCCTTGTTTCCGCACAGAATTATAAGCTGCTCTTTAGCGAGGACGGAACGCCGACACCGAGAAGCGCGAAGATTCTGAACGGTACGCCTATGGGCAGATTCGTTGACTCTTCCGAGCTGCTTGGAGGAACGCTCTTCCTCTGCGACGATAAGTCGGCGTCGGCTATAACAGGCGTCGTTCTTCCCATCGACTGCGGATTTGCCGCATATTCGGGAGTATAAGGAGAACGGTTTCGACGAATTCGGATTTCATAAAATTTTGCTTGCGAAAGCGTAGTCAGTGAATTAGTTAAAAAGCGCGCGTCGACCTTAAAAGGCTGACGTGCGTTTTTTCGTGCTATATTTTTAAAAAAATCTGTAAAGCTATTGAAATTTATATAAAAAGCGTGTAAAATAAAAGCCGAAATAAAAAACAAAAAGGGACAAATTATGAAAATTTTCAGACCTAAAGTTTTTGACGTACTTAAGGATTATTCAAAAAAGCAGCTACTTTCCGATTTGGTTGCGGGCGTTATCGTCGCTATAATAGCGCTTCCTTTGTCAATCGCTCTTGCTATCGCGTCGGGCGTGTCTCCCGAAAGAGGACTTTATACCGCCATCGTTGCCGGCTTCGTTATTGCGCTTTTGGGTGGAAGCCGCGTTAATATTTCGGGCCCTACAGCCGCGTTTGCCGCTATCGTTGCGGGAATAGTCGCCGAGCACGGCATTGAGGGACTTGCCATAGCGACTCTTATGGCGGGCGCGATGCTTGTGCTGATGGGACTCTTTCGACTCGGAACTCTTATAAAATACATACCCGAAACCATAACGGTGGGCTTTACGTCGGGCATTGCCGTAACTATAGTAATAGGACAGATAAAGGACTTTTTGGGGCTCACCTTTGAGAAGGGCGCGCCTGCCGTTGAGACGCTTGAAAAAATAGAGGCTATCGCTTCTTCTATCACAACCGTCAACCCTTGGGCTTTGGCAGTAGGTGTTTTAGCTCTTGCTATTCTTATCGTCTGGCCTAAAATAAGCAAAAAAATACCCGCCTCTCTTATAGCGGTTCTGTTACTTACCGTCTTTGTGGCGATAGTGAAAATAAGAGTAAATACGATAGGCGACCTTTATACTATAAGCGCCTCGCTGCCGCCCTTCTCGCTTCCCGCAATAGACGGCGATAGGATAGTGAAGCTTATACCCAGCGCCTTTACGATAGCCATTCTTGCGGCAATAGAGTCGTTACTTTCCTGCGTTGTGTCGGATAAGATGATAGATGATAAGCACAACTCAAACACCGAGCTTATCGCACAGGGCGCGGGCAACATATGCTCTGCGCTTTTTGGCGGAATTCCCGCCACGGGGGCGATAGCAAGAACTGCGGCAAACGTAAAGAACGGAGGCCGATCCCCTGTTTCGGGTATGGTACACGCCATTGTGCTTCTTCTTGTGCTGGTGGTGCTTATGCCTTACGCCGCCTGGATACCGATGCCTGTCATAGCGGCTGTGCTCTTCATAGTGGCCTACAATATGAGCGAATGGAGACACTTCGTTTCCATATGCAAAAAAGCCCCCGTATATGAAACGCTCGTGCTTGTGCTGACCTTCGTTCTGACGGTTGTATTCGACCTCGTGGTCGCCATTGCCGTAGGTCTTTCCGCGCATTATCTCATTATCCTGATTAAAAGGCTCGCAAAAAAGAAGATATAAAAAGATTCAAAAAAGGCTGTCTCATTGAGACAGCCTTTTTTGCTTGAGGGGGAGACGTGTTTGCTTATGCCTGAATATGAAGCCCCTCTGGGTTTTTCATTTTTTCATATGCGATTTGGGCGCTTTTTGAAATCATCTCAATTTCCTCATCTGTCGCGCTTTTCAGGCGTTGCTTGCGGGGAAATCCCCATACGTTGAAAAGGCTTGGTCCTATCCAAGTGTTGTATTCAGTATCCTCGAAAATGCCCTTAATTATAGATAACGACGCGCGCTCGGGCTTCATAAAAATAATTTTCATCGGATTCTTAATAAGGGCGAACAGCCATTTAGGATAATGCGAGGTAATGTTAGTAAAGGTTATACCTGGGTGAGCTACGGCAAGATGAGCGTCCGTCTCGTCTTTAAAAAGGGAATGCAGAGAAAACATCAAGTATCTCTTGGCGTTTCCGTAAATGAGAGAAGACTTACTGCGAGTAGAGAAGTCAACGTCGCGCCCGTCCGTCTTTGAATAATTGTGAGCAATACTGCCAACCACAACCACTCGTCCCCCTCTGCTTTTTAAAGAGGGAAGCAACTCCTTTATCATATAGAAGGGCGAAAGAAAGTTTATCTGAAAAACGTTTATATAGCCTGTCGCGCATTTAAAAACGGGAATTTTATAAGCGCCCGCATTGTGAATTATTACGTCAAGCTCTCTCTCTTTTAAAATTTCGGTTACACTTTTAACTTGGGCGACGTCGGTCAAGTCGAGAGTAATGCATTCTATTTTTGCCGACGGATACTTGCTTTTCAATTTTTCCGAGCGTTCCTTGTTTCTGTCCAAAAGTATTATTTTAGCGTCAAGTGAAACAAGTCGCTTCAAAAGAGCATTTCCTATTCCCCCCGTCGCCCCCGTCAAAGCGACGGTTTTAGAAGACAGGCTGTGTGTATTGTTTTCAATCCATTTTTCTATACGCATTTCGTTTGTCTCTTTTGTTTTTTTTAATTTAATTATAGCGAGGCAAATGAAACATCTCTCGTAGCCCCCCTTTTTATATTTTAGCATAAGCGAAGAAAATTTTCAATAGCGCAGACCTTTGGATTTTTAAAAGTGTCGGGCTGCCTCAAAGGCTCTGAAATTCGCATGCAGCTTGCCATAGAAACCTTAACCGAATAAGCACCGAATCGAAAACCAATGTAGATAAACTATGTTGGATTTCTTTTTTGGGTTAAATATATCCTTAAAACGATTGAAGTCCCCTTATTTTTGAAATAATATTAAGGAAATATACTCTTAAAGGATTGACAAATCCCTTATAATATGATATAATTTAAGGGAACGAAAGCGAGGTTAAGGTTATGAGAATATTTAACTACTCTAAAATTAACGAACAAAAATGGGATTCCGAGTTGCTCGGCTTGATAGCAGCAATTTATAAGGAAGCCGGAAAGCAAGAGATGAATCTCAAGCAACGCCCCGAAGAGCTTGAAAAGCTTGTAGATATTGCAAAGGTACAGAGTACCGAGAGTTCTAATGCGATAGAAGGTATCGTTACAACTAACACGAGAATCAGGCAAATCGTAGAGGATAAGACTACGCCCAAAAATAGAGATGAGCAAGAGATCGTAGGATATCGTGACGTGCTGAATATCATCCATGAGAGCTTTGATGCCATCCCGATTACGCCGAACTACATTCTGCAGCTTCACAAAATCTTATATAGCCACATGAACAACCCTGCGGCAGGCAGAACAAAGAGCGTACAGAATTATATCAGCGCAACCTATCCCGATGGCAGTACGAGAATATTGTTTACTCCGCTTGATCCGTTTGAAACTCCGACTGCGCTCGAGAGCGTCTGTAATGAGTTTAATAGAGTAATCGGAAATAATGAACTTGAGCCGTTGATTGCGATTCCGATATTCATTCACGATTTTCTCTGCATTCATCCGTTCAATGATGGAAACGGCAGAATGAGCCGTCTGCTTACGACTCTGCTCCTTTACAGAAGTGGATTCTACGTTGGCAAATATATCTCTCTTGAAGCAAAGATAGCCAAGAACAAGGACTTGTACTACGATGCGCTTGGCGAAGCGCAGACCGGATGGCACGAAGGAAAGGCAGATGCCGTTCCGTTCATCAAATATCTTCTTGGCACGATACTTGCAGCCTATAAGGATTTCGAGGATAGATTCGCGCTCGTAGAAACAAAGCTACCGGCGCTTGAAACTGTTCGCCGCGCAACGATGAATAAAATCGGCAGATTCTCAAAGCAGGATATCAGAGAGCTGTGTCCTTCGCTTAGCATCAGCTCTATCGAAGGTGCGCTTCGTAAGTTAGTTGCCGAGGGTGAAATTAAGCGCGAAGGAAACGGAAAGAATATTCGTTACTTTAGACTAAAGTAAAAGATTGTTTTATAGTATCAACATATTAATCAAATTGTTAATGTGCTAATAGTACTTGCTTCCAATACATTATTTGTTTCACCATCTTTGAAGATTTTGAAACAAAGATATTTTATTAAGTATGCTGCTTTTTCTTTGGAGTCGATAATAAAATCTCCAGCATCATCCAAATCAATTTTCAGCATAGCAGCAACAGCTTTTCTTTTTCGTTTGTCAGTAACCCTATCTATACGTTCTGACTTTAACGTAATGAAGGTTCTATTGGATGTATATTGAGAGGCGTAGATCTTGAAAGCATCTACATCTGAAAAAGCGTTGGTTGTGACCATTGCTTCTATCGCAGCATTTCTAACCTTTGACATGGTTTTCTCTATATCAAACAATGCTTCAAAATTGTGGTTGTATGTATACATAGTTGTTCCTACCACAAGTATATCTGTGTTAAGATAAAGTCTGCATACTTCGTCAGAGAACATATCCAATTCATTTTCTGCTGTGGTTGTGAAAACAACAGCCTTCTTGTTTGTTAAATTCGTAATTGGATTTGCTGTTTTTATGAAAGTAACGGAGTTATCTGTACCATCTTGAGAAACACCGAATAATACATAACCAGTTACTTTCCCGGTTATTTTATTGTCAGACGCTCCACTCAATGCTTGGATAAAGCTTGTCCATTGTGAAGAGATTAAATCATTATCCAGCGAAAGCTTATCACAGGACACTTTTGTATTCTCACCATCATATTCTTGCACGGATTCAATGGTGGAAATTTGGAACTTGTTCACGCTTCTCATCAATGATTTTGCATAGGTTAGTAGATATGCATCGTTCTTAAATCGAACTTTATGGAACTTATAGGGCTGCTCTCTTGAGCGACGATCAATTTTGTAAAAAAACATTGACCATGTATAATTTTCTGCCGTATCAGCATTACAGGTAGTAAGCAAAAGTTCCTTACTCATTATTATTCTCCTTAATGTGAATGTATATATAGTTGTCGCAGTCCCAGTGCTTGATTTGTTTGTTTTCGAGAGAAGTCAAATCATCCTTGCTGATAATCAGGCTATCATAATATATCACGCGCTTGTTCCCTGGGACGGGACGCTCAATATCGCAGGAATATATACGGTATTTTTTAAATTCCAACAAAATGTTCGTATATATGTTGTTGTTTCTAATGCACAAGAAAGCAAGAATAACGAAATAAGTCAAAAACAATGCTATGCTTTTCAAATTGCTAAAATCAAAAGCTATCAACGGAAGGATATACGCCAAAAGGAATTCAGAGGATAGTTTGTTTGCTTTTTTTGCTTTGAGAATCGTTCCGGGCAAGTTCTGCTTGGAACTTTCTCGTTTGCATAAAAATTTATTTATTCCGTGAATACTGATTGCTACCATAATGAAAATTACAGCAATGCTGACCAATTGGATAATATTATCCAGTGCGCAGGAAAGGAGTTTATTGATTAGCTTTTCATCCTTTGCAAAAATAACGATAGCGTGTTCCACAATATCCCACAAATCAAAAATAATTATTGATATCCATAGAGGGATAAACGAAGTGACAAACATATCCCACTTAAATTTTGACCACATATAAAAACTCCTTTCACCGTAAAGTTGTGTTAGATTTCTGGTAGCGCACAAATCTCAGTGATTTTTCTCCATTGAATTCGGTAGTTGGTATCCATAAGACCGAGAGCTTGCCAAAGGATTTTTTCATATTTCAGAAACGCTGTATTTGATACCGTACCAGCAACTCTATTAGGATTTCTTTTCACATATCCCTTCAGCTCGTATTCAGTTTCCATCATGCACAGTATTTCATCAATGTTTTTATCAGGATTTTTCTGTCCGATGCTGTCAATATCTAAAAGTAAATCTAAATGATGACCAGTAGTAAGAATTTCCCTTGTAAAATAGTCTGCAAAGATTTTGCTTGTAGGCCCATTTGCTAAACCAATATGATACAGATTAAAGCCAGAATCAGTCAAACAACCTTCCGAATCAATGACCTGAATGTGCTTTAAGAAAGTGACATAGTTTTTGCGATATGAATTATATAAATTGTCGCCAACAAAAGACACATCTATGTCATGCCCAATTTCCGAAGCCCATTGATCTTGCGGCAAATCTTTCTTGACCTTTTTAAGTCTCTTTTCCAAAAAAGTAAGAGATTTCCCCGTTCGAAGCGTCTTTATTGGTTCGCCATTTATATCTGCTACAGGTGCTGCTACAAAACGAGTAAGGATATCTTGGGGAATCATACGTTCTGCCCAGCAAGCCGCATAAGCGTCTCCATCTATAATTCCTACCTTCTTGAGATAATAGTAATGCAATAACAGGTGAAACAAAGGAATAGGCATATCTTGATGTTTAGCCCAAAATCGGTCAGCGGTAGGAGCGTGTGTATGAGGTATTCCAACTGAACTAATAGATGTAACATTATGTGCCAGTGTTAGGTTCGTAGGATTGTTATTATCGTAAAGTATTAACCCTACAGGAACTTTGTCTCCCAATTGATTTTGATAAATATCAGTAAGAAAATTTCCGATATTGAAGCCGTCAATTATCTGTGGCGAAATCAAATATGCAAGGTCACAACTTTTAAGATAAGCAATACTTTGACCTACACCAGTAAGCATACCCCTCTTGGTTTCTGTTGCGGGCTTAAATTCAAAAGAAGCTAATCGTTTATTAGTGGGGTCATAGAATGCGGCATCTGGAGAGGGAAAATCTGCGCTCGTTCCGACTCTGTAAAAATCGGATCCACAGTTGCCATTATACTGCCACGCAGCAGATTTGAAATTTTGCAAAATTGTATCAGTTGTTGCTTTTGCTAATACATGATGGTTTAGTGCCATAACATATCACTCCTCCAACATAGATTTTTTTGCCAAATGTGTAGCGGAATCGTCGCTCCAATCTTTGTTAACAACAGTACGTAGTCGTTCACCAAAAGTTTGAGCAACAATACAAGGAAATGCATTTCCAACTTGTAGGCATTGGTTGATAATAGGACCAACAAATTCAAATTCATCGGGGAAAGTTTGGATTCGAGCAGCTTCCCTTACAGTTAAGGTTCTGTTTAATGTAGGATGTACCGGAAGTGCATTATGACCTGGCACAATCGTACAAGAAGGTTTCTTTCTATCCAATCGAGCAAAAATATGACTGAAGTTAGCTACGGGCTTTCCCGTTTTTGTACCGAGCTTTAAATGTTCAGGCAATGCATCAACATTCATTTTTTCGCCTTCTGGAATATAGGAAAATCTTTCTTTCACAATCTCAGAATGACTTGGTGCGCGATGGTTTTTGTATTTTCCTAAGGTACTTTCATCAGCAAGGTCAGTTAGAACTTCCTCAACTGTACGGTAAGGATGTTGCCACGATTCGGGAGTTTCAAAATATTTCGCTTTGGGAAATGGGAAAACTAATTCAGTTTTTGTACCAATTAGGATAAAACGACGCCTAATTTGAGGTGCTCCATAATCTGCCGCATTGATTACTCTGTATTCGGTTCTATAACCGTGTTCCTCAAAGTACTTTACGATGGTTTGCACATATTCCCCGTTGTGGGCAGACAATATTCCCGGAACATTTTCCATGATAAACCAGGGCGTATCTGAGTGAACTACAATGTTGGCAAATGCAAAAACCAAATTGTTTCTTTGGTCTTTTGTCAAGTCATGGTTTTTAGTGTTAACAAATCTTCGGTTTCCAAAAATTGAGAAGCCTTGGCATGGAGGTCCACCGACTACCAGATCAACATTCGCTTCTTTCAATTTCTTTGCTACAAGCAACTGATTTTCCTCGGTCGATAAATCTATCTGGAGACATTCATGGTCGAAATTTTTACGATATGCTTCAACAGCATAGTCGTTAAACTCAGCACCTAAAACACATTCCAAACCAGCTTGTTCCAATCCTTGGGTAAATCCTCCAGCACCGCAGAATAAGTCTCCAAACTTCAAAGTTGCTCGTTTGGCTTTGCGTGTTTTTACAGAAGCAATACTTGTCGGACTATTTGTGTATAAAGAATGATCTGGCATTATTCCTTCATATTTTTTCCCCTCTATAAAAAACCGAACGCAATCGGCAATTTTAGCTGCCATTAAGGGAGGAACTGCGTTTCCAACCTGAATGCATTGAGATCTACGATCTCCACTAAAAACATAACTGTCAGGAAATGTTTGAATTCGTGCTCCCTCGCGCGGCGTAAGGCTTCTGTCCAAGACAGGATGAATGGGAAGAGCATTATTTCCGGGGACAATCGTAGAAGATACTTCTTCACGATGAAGGCGAGTGTATGTGTTGCCAAAGTTTTTTCTGCGAATATCTTCAGGTAATTCTTCAGGTTTGGGGAGCTTTCCGCCTTCAGGTATTAGTTGATATCGTCTCACGACAATATCGGAGTGCTTCAAGGCAATATGGTTCGGTATATCTTCGCCTTTATCCATCAAATCGTTAATTGCTTCTCCAACATTAGCAAAAGCCTTTATATTTCCATAAGAGGATTTAGTCTTGACCGGAAACAGAAACTGTTCGCAAGAAGTAGTTCCAACAATGAATATACGCTCTCTTTTTTGAGGAACACCATATTCAGACGTATCAAGTAGTGAATAGTGTAAATTATATCCAATGGACATAAATGCCGAGATTACTTGATCGAAATAACGTCCCTCAAACATGGTATATAACCCTTTTACATTCTCAAAGACAAAACATTTAGGACGTATTGCTTCTACAATTTTTACATAGCTTTCAAAAAGCATATTTCTTGGATCTGCTGAATTTTTATTCCCCATGTTGGAAAATCCTTGACAAGGAGGACCGCCAATAATTACATCAATTTGTTTATCTCCAATATGTGCTTTAATCTCTGCTACAGAAAGTTTTCTGATATCTCCTAACAGATAGGTTTCATTAGGGTAATTTAACAAATATGAGTCATGTGTTTGTGGCATAATATCACTTGCCAAAAGCCCTTCAAACCCAGCCTCTTTAAAACCGATATCAAGTCCACCAGCGCCAGTAAAGAGAGATATGTAATAATGTTTTTGATTAGACATTTTCGCCTTCCTCCATTAGCTCTTTACTGATGTCGAAATCTATTTTATTTTTACGACAATACTCATCAATTAGTTTCATAGTTTTGTATGTGGGTTTGGTTTTGCCTGATTCCCACCTGTTTACAGTGGCAAAAGAAACACCCAACTCTTTTGCAAACGCTTCTTGACTGAGTAATGATTTTTGGCGTATAAGTTTTATGTTTTCCGAAAAGTTCATTCTGTTCCCTCCAATCTTGCAGAGTTATAACATTATTATAACATATAATCGTGAATTTTTCAACCACTCTGATGAAAAATGTCGATATTGTTTATGTATATTTTCAGCATTCTGAACATCTTGACAAAATACATCTTTTTTGCTATAATATAAATGAACAAAGACATCTAAGACATGCAGACACCTATACAAGCTTTTGCTTGACACAGGGTCTGCTTTTTTCATACAACAAAACGAAAGGAATGATGCCGAACACAAACGCCAAAGACACCTAAGACACCTTCAAATTCAACCACCGGCATACGAAGGAGGAACTCTTGGGTAGACGTAAAAAACTCATCAACAACACCAATATTCCGCAGTATACCATCGAAAGTATCGCTCGCCGGCTCCTTCCAGACATCATGGCATACTACCAAAGCAAAGAAGGTCAGCGAGAGTTCGCAGAATGGAAAGCGAAACAAAAAAAACTCAAGACAACCAAAGACAACAATAGCGGCAAGTCCGTTTAACAATACAAATATGGCTCAGAGGGCAGTAAACGTTCTCTGAACCATTTCTATATTTCGGCATAAAGTATCGCCACATGGAACAAACGCTCCTTGTGGCGGCTTTAGCTTGCTATATCTGCACCAGAATATAGCATAAAAAAGTTTGTTCAAGAATCAGACCTTGTGTTCCTTTTTCTCGTTTCGATTCATTTCATTCATCGGAATAGAAAAGAAAGAATATTAGTCAGTAATTCTTTATATTAGTATTTCTTTTATCTATATTTATTTGTGCGGGAGTTTCCAGATGTGGCTTTACCATATATGGCAAAACCAGATACGGAAAAGCCGTATGTGGTGATTAGTCCAGGGGTTTGTATTCGGTTGCGGTTTTTAGATAGGTTTCCGGATCGCCGTGCAGTATCAGCTCGACATACGCCAAGGGATCATTATAGATCAAATAGTCCAACTCTGACCTCTGATACATATTGTCGGTAATCTCATTCTCCACGGCAATGGTATCAATGGCAATCATACTGCCGTCAGAGAATTTTAGCTCCACACAAACGGTATCGAAGTTAAAGGCGCAACTGACAAGTGTTTTCATAATCATATCCTCCATAATCAAGATTGTTTCTTCTTTCTCGGTCCTCTTGGTTTGGAGTTCGGACGTTTGATGATACCGTTTTTGAAGTGAGTGTCCTCAAACTTCTCGAAATAAACAAATAATCCGAACCCGTCTCCCACTGGGAGGATCTGGTCCGGATTATATTGCTTTGGTGCGGGCAGCAGGTAAGCGAGGCTAAAACAGTCGATGACTGTTTTAGGAGAAGCGCCCGAAGGAAACAAGGAGTAATGAAGCGAGGCTGTGCCGAGAGCGCATTACGACTATATTTCCGAGCCGTCGGAGAACCTGCATCTCCTTGCAAAGACTAGAACCTGATGGTGATGTTACCTTGGTGAAAAAATAATTTTTTCAAACACGTCTTTTGAAATTTCCAAAGACTTCGCTTACTTTTTCAAAGCTGGCAAAGGTGTCGGGATAGCTTTTTATGATCTTCATCATTTCACCGATTTGGCGCTTGTTTATGATACATACCAGCATATATTTGTCTGTATTCGAATACATTCCATGTACTTGTATGTTCGTAACACCGTGATGCAATCGATTTATAAGATCTTCGGATAACTGTTCGGGATTATTTGTAACGATTTCAAACTTATAACCGTTTTTTATTCCGCTCAAACCATGATCAACGATTATATTAGCAATAAATAAATTCAATAGAGTACAAATAACGGGGGTGATTTTCATTCCGTATACAAAGAATGCGATCAGCACCACGCTGGTATCCATAATGAAAGAAACGTAGGCGATATTCATTTCTGGCTTCATTTTTTTGATCAGCGCGGATATGCCGTATGTACCTCCGCTTGCACCAAAGCGCTTTAACATTAAGGAAAAGCCAAAACCCGATATAACTCCCGTTGCGATACATGCGAAAACAATATTGAAATCACCTTGATTGTTTGCTAAACTGTATGGCTTTCCGCCTATAGCATCGTAAAGGCGGGGAATGAAAGATTGAACGACCATGTAAAGACTCAACAAAGCGCCGAGCTTTTTGTTAATAAATGCGCTGACTAAAACGAAGATCGGAAGATTAAATGCTATCATCAAAACAGACCAACTGACCTTGTCCGCAAACAGATGATGAGTAATGGTAGCAAGTCCGCCAACGCCGCCAGGAGCAAATCCATTGCTGTTCTGAAAGAAATGATAGGCGGTACCAACAATTATTCCTGCCACAATTGCATACAGTATATCCAATATAATCTCCGTTACATATCTTTTTTTCATCCTTTAATCCTCGCAAATGTTTTTTTTAATCGTTATTATAGCATTTATATGTAAAATTGTCAATAGTCAATTAGAATATAAGACGGATAGATGAAAGCCTTGAAAACGTAGTGTTTTCAAGGCTTGGGGTGATGCAGTTAACAAAGACAAAACCGAACCCCACCATCGTGTGATAAGGTTCGGATTTTCGATGACGACACCCGAGCTTTGGGTGCCGACACTGTCGGCTGGTGCGGGTAGCAGGTAAGCGAGGCTGTGCCGAGAGCGCATTACGACTATATTTCCGAGCCGTCGGAGAACCTGACAAAGCGCAAGCTTTCAGGTTCAAGTCCGTTCCCACGCCAAGAGGGAATAATGAATAGTGAAAAGTGAAAAAGTAAAAAACGACAAGCCAAAGGGTGATGTCCTTAGCGGAGAATTAACATTTTGACAAAAGTGCAAGCATCGCATTTGACTGGTCAAACGCAAACGGGCTAAGCCCAAACCCTTATAACACGCAGAAAGAGAGAACAAATCGGTTTTGTAGCCGAAATGTCCTCTCTTTTTCTGATAGTGAAGTTTTCGCTATCGCGAAAGTGAAGTTGCTATGCAGTGAAGTTTGTGCTACGCACAAGTGAAGTTAAGTTTGCCCACATTTCGCCGTCAGGCGAAACTTCACTCACGAAGTGAACTTCACTATCGAAGATAACTTCACTTGCCCGTAAGGGCAAACTTAGTTAGCGTGATACTCCGTTAAGAGTATCACGCTAAAGCCTGTCGTTTTTTTGTGTAATAACCTATTCGTTGATATTGTTCATATGGATTACCTCAATTATTCGGATCTACGCGGTCAGAATATTATGATATCCTTGCCGTCCTTATTAACTACCGAGCGCGTTTCGCCGTTCAAGGTTCTGCCTGTCAGCTCATCGCCGTGCGCGATCCACGTCCTGCCTATAAGGTCGTAGGCGTAAATCAAATCCTTTTCTTCACCCGGAACGTGCTCGTCGAACACCAAGACGTTATCGCCGGTCACGGTGCATTCGTTGAACATATATCCCATATCGAAATCAAAATCGAGAACGAGAATAACGGCGCCTTCCTCGACGTCATATACGGCATAGTGACCGTCATCCCATCCACCCTCGTGTACGAAGTATAATCTGTCGGTACATTCAATTTCGTAAACTTCATCGAAACGGCAGGGAACTATTTCGTTTTCATTACGGTCAATTACGCCCCATTGCTCGTTATCGCACCAGTACTGCTCTTCGCCCTCCTTGTTGGTTACGGTAGACCAGTCGCCCTTGCAAACCATAGCTCTTCCGTAATAGAAATTCATGGCGTATACGTATTTAGGCTCGATTACCACATTAAGATTGGTATCAAGCCAGCCCCAAAGACCTGCGCAGGAACTGCGATTGTGATGGTACTGAAGGTCGAGCTCGCCCATTTCGCTGACCATTACAAGTCCTTCCGAGACGCCGCCGTAGAAAGGATAAATGCCTACAGGTGTCTGCTGATACTTTTCGGGAATTACCGTTGCGGTCATCGTGTTTTTATCAAGCAAATAGTCCGGGTTCTGAGGGTCGAGGTGAGGAATATAACCTACTGCAAATCCACTTTCATCGTAATCATCCTGTCGAACAAAGGCGTTCATGCCCTCATAACTGAATTTTTCGATGGGGTAGCCGTTGTGATAAAGCTCAAGAGCGGAAATGGCGAAGCCGGTTATAAATTCCACTCCTTGACCTCTTTCGGCATAGCAACTGTATCCCATTCGGTCAGGCAGAGGAATGTGGTCGGAAAGGCGACCGTTAGCGAAAATCTTATCGGTCATTACCTTGCGCTGATAATTTGTAACCTCATTGTCGCCAAAGTCAAATTCAAGATTGTAACGCTTAATTTCTCCGTTTTCAAATACCACACGCAGAGAATAACGGCACACGTCCGAAGGGGGCAAGAAGTCCACCGAGACGATTTTCGGCGCCTCGTTGGCAGGCGAATGCATTATAATATCATCCAAAACCAAAAGCTCTCTATAAGAGTCATTCAAGGGATGAAGCTGGATACATTCGATTTTGTTATCTGCATTCGTGGAAAAACCGACATATGCATATCCGTCAATATACGGAACTGCGCTGAAAACTGCGTCGTTAAAACGTATGTAGGACATTTTCATAACGCCGTACTGTTCCCTGATATAAGAGAGGTGGCTGTAGAATCCATCGTTCAAGTATTGCCCGCCCTCACGCTCAAAGGCTTCAACGCACACGTCTTCAGTACACAAGGTCTTGAGAGCATCAAGGTCTTTCGCATTGAACGCTGCGATTAAACGGGGAACAAGATCCATCATTTCCTTGCAAGGATAGAAACGGAGAATGCTCTTGCCCATAGCCTCGGTCAAAAGCCACGGCTCGATCTTATGGTCCTTGCCACCGTAGCTTTCTACGGTAAACTCGATTTCTCCGTCATCGTTGGTGGTCTTATCGACGTGGAGATATATTACGATAATATCTCTGCCTTCAGCGATTTCGGTGTCACGAAGCTTCGCGCAATAATCACCGTCAAGCAAAGAGGTACGCTCTTCACCGTATGCATAGAAGAAAATTGCATATTTTACGCCTTTTCTGTCACAGGTATAACCAAGGCAATCATCAAACAGCGTGGTGTCGGATAGCTTATATCCCTTTTCTTTGAGCCATGAAAGAGCAAATTCATCAGCCTTTTTCCAGACGGATAGCTCGTTTTCATCAAAGTCGGGAATTTCATTCTCGCGCATAGCCTGAACAGTATTCTCTCTGCCATATACTTCGGAAATAATATCAATTACGGATCTTATTCGTTCGGCAGGACGTGTTGCCACGTCATCATTTTTAAAAGCTTTCAGATAGTCGGGATCACGGCTGAGGCGTATATTGGTAATTTTATGCTCTTCGTTGAACATAAGGAAAATGATATACGCCAACTCTCCGTTGTGATAATTGATAGTACAATGCTTGCCACGATAAATAGGGGCAAGATCGTCGCCGTCAATCAGTTCGTCCTTTGCGAGCGCATACTTATACGCGTAAGCTTTTTTGCCTTTTAAGTTTTTGTCAATCTCGGCAAGACGTCGAATTATACTTTCTGCGCCAACAACACAGACGTCCGCATATTCGGAGCGGTACATACAGTTAGGCGTAAGATAATCGTAGAGAATATACGGCTTTTTATTGCACAATGCATCTGCAAGCATAGCGTGAAGATGGAATTCGTAGTCGATACCAAGTTCACATTGTGTTGGATTGAAAAGCTCAAGCTCGTATACAGCGCCTTTTTCGTTTACGTTAAAGCATATAGCGGTATGAGCGGCGCCGTTGCTATAAACAACAACTGCGTCGTGACCGATATATTTTTCTTCCACACAAGAGAGAATATGCTTGATTTCAACGCCTTCGACGCTGTCGGGAAGATTATCGGCAAAAGCGTCGGAAAGTCCAATATGGTCAATAAAGAGGCTTTCGTTCTTATTGCATCCCGTATATTCTACCAAACGGGCGCAGCATCTTGCAAAACGAGAATAGTCCCCGTCTTTAATGCTATTGACAAGAAGCTTTTGATTGTTGGGGAAACCGGGGATAAAGCCGTTTCTGTAGTTCACGTCGTTTGCATCCTCTATGATGTCGACGTAGGGGTCCTCGTAAAAAGGTTCGTCTCCTTTTTTAGGGGGCTCATGATCTGCGGCAACGTCCATGGAGATCACGCCGGTTGCTTGAATATAGTCGCCGATCTCGGGTGAAAAATCTACGCGGTCACAAGGAATCAGTGTCGATATTACGCCGTTTTCGGTATCTACGTCAAGCTCCCAGAATTCAAGACTCTTATCTGCAAAGTTAAAGTCGGTATACGTAACGTCCACTATGCAACCGTTCAGTGAAACCGTATCGTCTCCGTTGGCAACGACGCTTCCGTCAGAATTATCCTCTGTAATTCTTTTTACGCTTTGAGCGAATGCGACGACCTGTCCGTACAGCGAATCTCCTACCTCAATGCAAGGAAAAACGTCGGGGCAGAGAACTCTTACAGGGATACCCGAGCCACTCTTGCTTTTGAGAGTGTAATAATGGACGTAGCCCGATTTATCGATTGCATCCAGCACCGTAAGAGTCCACAGGCGTCTACCACTGAAATGCATATACGTGTCCGCAAGCGCGCCGTCGAGTGTCTCGCATCTCTGAAATTCCACGTTTCCTTGAAAGGTGCAGATGCGATAGTTGTATTTGTAGCCGGGGACGACATATCTCGTATTCTGAAGTATATAGTCGTTCAGTTGATGCCAAGCATCTTCCATAAGGAGCCAATCAAGGCCCATTGCTTTGATAATATTCATAGCTTTACTCCTCTCTTAGAATCCGTATACGTTAACGGCGTCGCAAAATTTACTGTATTTTTCTGTCCATTCAACAAGTGACGAAAGCATATGGGGATTGTTTTTTCGATTTGCCCACACGTCGTCGCCCATATTAGACAAGCGCCTGAGAGCCCTCTCGTCTTTTGCGGTGAAATTACTATAATCAATACCGCAAGCATCCTCAAAAGCTTCATCAAAGGTTCTGAAGGAACAAAATCTCTTCCATTTTTCAATGAAGGCCTGCCATTTTTCCATCGGGATATTCATTTCGCCGTATTCGTCAAATTCTTCGCCTACCATTCCAAGGAAGAGATAAAACTCGGGATAGTAGGGCGCGCTCACGCGTATTCTGCCCTCATCGACTTCATTTTCCCTGTTGACAGGATAGATGCCGACAAAGGTATAAAAGTCTCTGTATCGGAACAGCTCGGGGTCGCACAAATCAATACGGGCGATTTTATAATCGTCGGCTAGTTGAAGTCGAAGCATAACGCCGTTTGTCTCGCCGTTTATAGTTTGCTCCATCAGAAGACAAAGCTCGCCGCTGTCGTAAAGAAGACCGAGAGAGCCACGCTTCTTCTCGCCGTTGAGATAAAATTCGGTATTTTCAATAGGGTTCATACATCCGACAAGCTCGACAATAGAACAAGAAGAAAAAGAGTCTGTCCGTTTGAGAGTTTCGCCCTTGCCTTTAAGATAATCTACAATTGCATGATAGCCCTCGTTGGGGGTAAGTACCCATTGGGAATTCATTACGCAATTATCGGAAAGGTGTGGGAATACGTCTGAAAAATCTCCAGAAGAATATCCCTTTTCAAATGCCTCAAGATACGCATAAAGCACAGCGTCTTTTTCAAGTTTTGTTTTCATCGTTTGCCTCCTCAATTACCGAGCCCTTCAAAAAACGCCACTCTGAAAAGAAGTCCGAGTAGCGTTAAATGCGTATTTGCGTGGCTCGTTTGATTTTCAATGCTCTGATAATATTATAAACTGTCTTGCATACGTTTTGGTCGCCTTTAATGCGACATTTGAATTTCCTATACAAATTGCGTTTAGCCCTTGATTGACGTTAATCGCAACGAACTCAGCGCGGCAAATATTTTAATTGCTTGTATTTGTCCTTCCAAAAACAGTACTTTTATGACGAAGCGCACCTTTTTTGCGTTTTTACTCTCATAGCAAAGAAGAAGGCACAAATCGCCGATTCCGTAACGCTCTCCCTCCGCTATCCTCAAGACGTCGCAAAAAACCTTATCCTCGTTGACGTTAACACGAAAAGAACCGTAATCTTCAATATACCTGATAATTTTATCCCGTCCGTAAAGAATATCAGCGTCTTCATCAAATTTTAAAGCGGCGTTATCAGCGATGACGTCATATAACGGACGGGTACGCCCAAATTTAAATGCATCGCGAAGCGTATTAAGAGCGTCCTCGTAGGTGTACGCCTTAACTTTTTGGGCGCGCAAGCGAAAGCCTTGCGTAATCAGCATATTGTTATAAGACGGATCGCCCCACCACTCACAAGGGCCGCGACTTCTGATTTGCCCTTTTGTCATCAAGCGCCAAGTAAGCTCTGTTACCATGTGGTAGTCAATTATATATCCTGTAGCCTTTTCAAATGCCTCGCGTACTTTGATATAGATCAAATTAAAATCGACGTATTTGTCGGTAATTTGATTTTTTACAAAGCTTTCTAAATATTCTTCCGAGCAAATACGAACGTCGCCATAGCTGCCGACACGAAACTCGCCGCCCTTTTTCAAAATGCTACGGTATTCTGTCGCCATAGCGTCAAGCATTTCTCTGGTAATACGGGTTTTATTTTCAAAGGAATCGTTAGGCTCGTAGTTATTTTTTCGCATATCCTCTTCAGAACAGCAACGAATAAGATATACGTCGTGAAATCTCTCAAAAAGGTCGGAAAACTTAAGAAGATTCAAGTAGGCGTTGACCTCTCTTTCGTTTATCCAAAGATAGACGGGCGCATCGTCCGGCGCGAGTGAAAGCCTCTCTTTATAGTTTTCTATATCAAGTTCCGCTGATTCACAGCTGGAATGTTGATGGGTATATGCAAACGAATTTGATTCCGGGGGAGATGATATATCGCCCATACTTAATTCCAACCGAAAGCACACGTTGAGATAGTCCACGCCCGACAGAAAGCGGTGCTTCGCTTTGCGCGGTAATCGGCCAGGCTCTCCGTATATAGTAGTACTAAAATTAACGTGAAGTTCTTTTATGTTGACAGGCGCGGTTTCTTTTCCGCAATGAGGGCAAATTTTCTCGGGGCCGAATTCCAATAAATCAAGCCTGCCTCCACATTGTCTGCAATTCCATTTAGAAAACATATATGCTCCTCTATAACATTTCTTTTATTTTTTTATGATTCGATAATACTCCAAGCCGCCGGGGGTCTCACGAGTTAAAGAATTTACATCGATGTAGAGTTTTCTGAAAGTATCCGTGAAAACGGGAGTTCCGTCCAAAAGATAGACCTCATCAATGATATCCCAATTGGCGTCGTTTCTATAGGATGCTATGATAAAATCGTCCTTAATAGTAATGTCACGATATTTTTCGGCAAGCATAACCTTGCCGTCGCGAGTGGTCAATCCGAATTTACCCTTTGTTCCGGTTACAATATAACCGCGTTGATAATAGTTGATATGCGAGCTATCCTCAAAGATAAAAGGAACGATAACATTGTTATTATCATCTACCGCACCACATTTTTGCTTTCTCCAACTGCCATACCCACCATCGCACTTCCAACTGTGCTTATAGGACTCGTTGGGCAACAGATTGCCTGCATAATCATAATAATCACACATACTATCCGTGTCATCCCAATATTCTTTTTCGCACTCGATATAGCCGTCTTCAAATCCTATATAGCCATATTTGTTAGGTATAATAACCTCACCATCGCTTATACGCGCAATACCGACAAGTCCATTCTCGAAAAAGGCTATAATACCATGCTTGGCGTCGTATTCGTATATGGTTTCGTAACGAGGCTCCATAATGATATTGCCGTCAAAATCCATAATACCGTAGTCGCCGTGCTCGGTTCTTTGGAAATTAACCGCTGTTCCACTGTGTGTACCAAGGTTCGGATAAATACAAGGAATTACCTCGTTGCCTTTTTCGTCAATAAGACCCCACAGCGTTTTACCACCTACATCTTTCGCTACAAAAGCACGATTTTCATAGTGTCTGAAGCCCGTTGTGAATACATATTGCGGTTCGATTACGATTTTGCCGTATTTATCAATGAATCCCCAATGACCCGCCGACAATTCATCAAAGTACTCCTCGTCGGGATAAGTATAAGTACCTTCATATTTTCCCGTGCTGAATTCGCACAAATCTCCGCTAAAATTGCGAAGATCGATATCATAGGGGAACTCTATAATTTCGCCCAACTCATTGAAAAGGTACTTTTTATCACCTTTCTTGACCTCTACACAGTGACCGTGTTCAAAATCATTGCCGTCATCGAAAATCGGTGGAACTAACCAACTACCATCTTTGCGCATATATCCTACCAGGCTGCTTGATTCAGAGCGTGTGCAAAGTAGTTCCTGGCTACCCATACCACGGGAGTCAATACGAAAAGAAGAATAATCGGTAGTGCGATTGCCGTTTTCATCAAGCAAGGTGTATCCCGTGCCGTAGTATTCACCTGGGCGAGGCTGATAAGTATCGCAGAATACGCGCCGTCTGATATGGAGCGGAACTCTGTATATACCTTCAATTTTCAAGGTTTCATTTTCAAAAATCGTTCCCGGTATCTTTTCGGTAACAAGCTGAGTCGCACCACGATAATAAAGAATATGGGCGGGAATATAATAGCCGTTAGAAAACTCCACGCCCTCTCGGTGATGGTCGCATATAAGTTTTACCGAATTCAAGACGTCCTGGTTAAATTCGTAGCCGTCAACTGTGACCGATTCAGGCAGTTCGGCTTCTGTAATATTGGCAAGATAGTAATTTTTAACGCAGCAGTCAGCAAAGGAAAGCTGAATAGCATAGGAATGCATCGTTGGAATATCAAGTGCGCGAACACTAACAAGATCAGGCATAACCTTTGCGCTCGGCATTTGCTCCTGGGGCATTGGAATAAATTCTTCATCCCCTGCAAGCGGTTCTTCTACGAGCTGTGTGAGTAAATTCCGTGCGCCAACAAACATAATATATTTGTTATTGCCGGACATTAACATCGACGAATATGCAATGCTCTTGCGCTTCTTTACATAAGCCATAAAAACATTGTCTTTGCCGTCAAAATAGTCTTTAATAGCGGTAATACCATTTACAAAAGGCTCGGTCTTCTCATATTTGCCGTTGGCTCTGTCGTATGCACTACGATTGGGGCAACGAGCAATAACGGCGTCTTCTGCAAATATACTTTCATATTCAGAGGTTAGTCCGCTCGTAATTGCGGAAAACAAAAGAGCGTCGGCGTGTTTCCAGAAAGGATCCGACACCCTAACGAATATATATTTATTGTTAACAAGCGTAGGAATAAGATAGTCAGTTCCGAGGTCTTCGCTTAAATGGCTCACCATACGGAAACGGCTACTATTGGGATAATTATCAATGCCCACGCAGTTGCGCATAATTTGCGCTTTATAACCTTTTTGCTCCCATGCCCTTATAAGCTCATAAGCATACTTAGGGTCAAGGGGGAATTCAAGGTCATCTTCAAAGTGCATAAAGGACAAAAATACTTCATCCCCGTACCTTGATTTTACAAAGTAGGCAATATAATCGTCATAAAGAACGGTGTTAACAAGGAAATACTCCGAAAGAAAATGCCCAATTGCCATATCGTCGGCATAAGCCAGGGCGAGAGGGAGAATATCCTCGCGGTTTTCTTTGACGCCGTCAGCGTCTGAAGCACGCATTTCGGTGATGGTGTCGCCGGGAAAATATTTTGTGAGCGTATCTTTTACGGAATATCGTCTGCTCACGGAGTTGGTGGTTTCGCTATTCATAATATCACCCTTTCTCTCGTTTCTGAAACTATTATATCATTGCCGAAATATGTAGTGGTCGCCTTTAATGCGACATTTATCTGCCTATAATTTTCTGTCCTAAATTATATAATACTTCGTTTATATCGTCGAGCTTGTAAATGCGCTCGCGGAAGAAATATTCTATGATAATATCCTTTTTATTGCTGTGCGAAAACGTATACCCTGCGCGTGAAAGCAAATCAGTCGCCTCGTTGAGCGTAAGATGCAAGGCAAGCGCGATGGCGATAGCAGTATCCTTTGACGGCTTATACTGTCTGTTGGACATAATTTTTGAGAAGAGCCGACGGTCAAGCTGCGCCGCCTTGTAAACCTCCGAGTCGCGAAGCCCCTTTTTGTCAATATGAGTGACAACAGAGTCCACGAAGGTTTTGTTTACGGCATTTTCCAAAGCGTTGAACAAAGCCTCTAGCCTCGCAGACTTATTGTATTTGTGCATTGCAGAATCAACGGCAGAGGCGCTGAAAGCGTCGCCAAGCGTAAGATTTTCATTTGTATCGTCACTGTCTCTCAAGCTGTAACGAGTGCGATTATCGCTGTCTGCGCCCGATTCAAGCCTTGCGTCTGACGAAGGTCTGTCCGAGTTCGGAAGGCTATATCGAACGTCGGGGTCCCGATTCAGTTGACGCTTCTTCGCTTGATGCTTTACGTCCTCGTTTTTAGACGGCAAATTGCCATCGACGTCGGTTTCCGTGCGCAGAATCGTTTTTACAATTGCCTTGTGGGCAGGGCTTTCTTTTGGCGTAGACGTCTCTGGCGTAAAGGCCTGCTGTAAGTATTCCGACGCCTCGCCCGTATATTTTGTTATCCGCTTTTTTCTGAAGAAATCAAACATCGTTTACTCCGTTTAAACTTTCGCTCGTTTTATAAATTTAATAATAGCAAAGGCTCGCGAAGGCAGCCTCAATATAACCTGACGATAAACAAATAAACGCTTCATCAGCGACACTTAATAAAATTATTTTTCCAGCAAAAAAGGAAAGGAGAAATGCAAGCTGTGTTTTTTTATCAGCGTAATAAAATTTTTAATCGTTGCATTTGTTTGGGAATAAATTTCCTTGTATTTTGGATACGTTATGCGACCGCTTTTATCGATTTCCGCCAAGATCGCCTTGGAAAAGTTCTCGTTTTGTTCGTCAATGTGTTCGAAGGAATTTCCCCTTTCGTCTATAATGAGATAGCCAAAGCCGTACTTTTTGCAATAATTCTTTAACGCTTCAAATCTTTTGATGCTTTTATACTCGCACATTTTTAAAAGGGGCTTCATTTCTATTATTACGAAGAAATTATCGTGAGTCAAGCATTGAAAATCGGGAATAAAAAAACTGTCTTGAAAAGGAATTTTCAGCGACTTCGTTTTTATCTTCTTAAACGTGTAATTGGCAAGGAATTTGCGTAGCACACGTTCTTCGGAATAAGAGTCGCAGGCATACGTTTGTGAATCAAACGAGCAATGTATTAAGTCGCCACGCTCGGTTTTTACAATGCGTTCACTCTTTAATCTTGCAAAATCATCGTCTGTGATACGGCGCTTCTTGCTCGGAAAAACAATAAGTCTGTTGACGTTATCGTTATACAAACGCGATTTTTCTGTGTTTTTATCCTGTCGATTTTTTGTGAGGCTTTTTTTATGTAACGCTTCTTTGAATTTTTCAACGTCTATTTCGCTATGAAGATAGGAATGGCAGAAGAACTGTATGAAAGAAGGGCTGACCTCCTGGCAAAAAAGAAACGATAAAAATTTACCTGCGGACAGCTCGCTGATTCTGGAAAGAATGTCAATTTTCCTGCATTCCAAGTCTAAAAGCTCGTCTGTGCGGGTATACCCGTTTCCCATTTTTCGCATTGCCTTGAGAAGAATCTGTCGAACGCGTTCCCTTGTTATTGAATGCGCTTCTCCGATTTCTTGCAAGGTTTTTGCGCTTTCATTAATTCCAAAGCGCGATAACAAAATGGCGCATTCTCTTGGACGTAACCTTATTTGCGCAGTTTCATAAATATGCTTTGCAAGCTCTGAATATAGAGCGCTGTAAAGCTCTGCGTTCTCGGCGAGATCCATCGTAGCGTCATTTACATTTACGGGGATCTCTCGCCTGTTGTCATTTATGTATTTGAGCTTCTGAAAATTTTCCTCCGTCTGTATCTTCACGTGCAGAGCATCATTATCGTATATAGCGTTTTCATTGCCTGACAAAGCAAGCAGAAAGTCACATAACTCTAGAAAAGAGCCTTTTCCGATATTATGAATATTCCTTATTTGAAGAGGGGAAAAGGCGAAAAGATCCCGTACCTTGAATATATCGTTACTGTAAAGCGCGTTTTTCAGCCTGGTAGAGCAGGAGGTGAAGGACATGTCTGCTTTGCTTTGGGGAACCGATTCAAGAGCTTTTTCAAAGCGCGCAAAATACCATCTAACGTATTCGTAGGTATCATCAGAGCGAGCTTCTGCGCGAGCGTGGTTTTTTCTCTCCCCTGTATGTGAATTTTTCTTGATTTTCAATTCTTCGGTTTTAAAAAGCTCTATCGCTGATTCCATATCACTTTCTATGGACTCGGAATCGTTTAAATTCAGCCAAGCCTTGTTTTTGAATTTTACAGAAACGGCGCCATCCCTTAACGAAAAGTAACATACGAGTCGTCGTCCCTCTTCTCCGATGCCAACAATTTCTTTTCGCTGGTCGATCCTTATATCGGGAAAAGACCTCTTTAGCTTTTCATATATAGCAAACACCTTGTTTTCCTCAGCAGAAGTGAGGTTATAAGATCCTATGTTCATACACTATCTCCAAGAAGGCTTTTTATCATTATATCATTATTTGGAAAAAAAGTAAATACGCGAAAACTGATAAATTAAAAAGTTAAATATGGCGAAGAAAACTTGCCGAGCGATTGAGGGATGCTCGGCGAATCGGTTTTACGCGCGTCAGATTTAAGCTATGCCACCAAGCTCTTCTATCAGCGCCTCACATTCATTTTTTTCTATGGACTTGCGTTTTATAAGAATAGGAACGAGCTTCTTTATCAAGGCTTCGTTTTTCTTTACGGTTTCCATTGCTTTCTCATAGCATTCTTCTTTGATTTTAAAAAAGGCTTCTTCCAATTGCTCGCGACGTTTTTCCGAATATCTATATTCACGGTCATCGTTATAGTGAAGCTTAAACCCAAGCATTCCACAGGCAGCCATCTTAAAAAGTATATCGTCTACTTCGTTTAAGCTGACGCTTAAATTATCGTATATTTTGTTGAATATAAGCTCCTCTGCGGCAAGTCCTCCGAGAAGAGCCGTTATTGCAGCCAGCAAATCGTTTTTTGAGCAAAGTGAATACGAAGCTTTTGCCTCTTTATCATCATCGTCATCGTCGTCGTAGTAGTCGTCATCATCGTAATCGTAATCCGCAAAGTCGATGATCGCATCTAAAAACCCGTTACAAACCTTGCTTCCTTCGACTGTGAGTATATAGTCGCTGTTACTGTAAGCTCGGGCTATTATAAAAGCGCCTATGTTTCTTACGGCATCCACGCTGTAGGATTGCTCGCTTCTTTCGGTCGGCAGATCCTCTTCCTTGATTTCAATAATCTTCTCGCGAATTACGTCATCGGATATGTAATTATTTTCGTCGGATACGAGAATACATTCGTTGACGAGGGTTTTGAGGGCTGCAGGAGAGAATTCTCCGGTTAACTTCGCAATACTGTCGGCAGTCATCTCAAACTTGGTGGGCGAAGCCTTCATATACATGTCGAGTATAGCCGCTCTTGCAGCGCAATCGGGCAAATCCAAACAAATCTTCTTGTCAAATCTTCCCGGCCTTGTTATGCTTTCGGGGAGCGCGTAGTAATCGTTGCAGGTTGCCACGAATACTATATTGTTGATTTTTTCCATTCCGTCAATAAGCGTGAGCAGTTGAGCCAGAATGCTTTTCGATCTGTCGGTATAATATTCCTCTCTTTCATTGGGAAGAACTTTATCTAATTCGTCAAAGAATATCATAGTGGGGGTTCTACCCTTAGCCCCCTGCAGAAAGGCTTTTCTTATTCTACGGCAAATATTGTTTTCCGATGCAGAATCCGAAAGGCTTATGTTAATTTTTTTGAGGGAACATTCCTGCGCCAAAACCTCGGAAAAAAGAGTTTTTCCCGTTCCCGCAGGACCGTAAAAAATGATCCCTTTTGGAAGTGTAGCTCCTTTAAGCTCATATTTTTTTCTGTTTTTGAAAATTTCGGCAAGAGCCATAAGCTCTTCCTTTTCCTTTTTGTAACCTGCAATTCTGTCAAATGCACTCATTTTGTTGACCTCCTTTGATTTTGTCACCACTATTATATCGCGCAATTTGAGCGCCTTCAATTGACAGTTTGCAAAAATGTTTTGACCACTAAAAATGTGGTAAAATAAGGATAAAATATTATTTTTTGCTTGACATATGACCACTTTTAGTGTACAATACCGTTGTAGAGGTGATATAAAATGACAGAGAAAATTAAAATAAGCGTTCCCGAAAGAATATACGAGCTTTTACGTAAGGATGCCAAGGATTTCAGAATATTGAAGCCGTCCGGCGAAGAAAATCTCAATGCATTTATAAACAATCTCGTGGTGAATTTCTACGAGGAATTTTCCGCCGATGATGAGGAGTTGCGAAAAAGCATAAAAAGCGCGTTGTCCGTTATCCCCGAAAAATATGCAAAAGAAGCCTTTTTTGAGGTTATGAACGCAATAACAAAAAGGGAAAAAGAAGAGAATTTAGGGAAGAGCGTTGCGCTTTCATTCAAGCCGACAAAGGCGTCAGAGTCTGTAACGATATACATTGAGAACGTTTTGCTGAAAAACGAAGCAATTTCATCATTTTATAGAAGACTTTTTACGTCCTACGCAAAAAAGCTTAAAAACGAGAGAGAAAAAATCATACATAAGCAAAATTACGAGCTCCTCGTAAGCGCAGTCAAAAAAGGGGTACAGGTTTGTATTTCTCTCGACAACGGAAATATTTATAACAACGTTTCAATATACGGAATAGAAGCCGCCAAGGATGAGCTTTTTAACTATGCGCTTCTTTTCAGCGACAAAAGAAACAAAACACTTCGTCTTGCGAAAATAAAAACGGTTTCGCTTCTTGCCCAAAACGCAGAAATTCCCGAAGAATCACAGAAAATGTTTGCCCGTCAAGTTGCGGCGGGCGCTCAATACCCCATTTATTCAACCGACAACGAGACGATACGCGTTCAGTTGAGCGCAAAAGGACGAGAGCTTTTTGAAAAGATTTATCTGTACCGACCAATTCCTCGGTCTATAGAGGGAGACGTTTATACCTTTGACTGTTCTGCGAATCAGGTGCTTTATTATTTTGAGCGCTTCGGTTCGGAGGCGCTCATACTCTCGCCGAAAAGGTTAGGAATATTTATGAGAAACTATTATTATTTCGCCCTAAAAAAATATAGGAGCATTTACGGAAAAGAGTAACTTGAGAATTGTCGCTCATAAAGCATAACCGTTACAAAACTTTAAAGATCCGATCTGTTAAGACGGCTTTTCGGACGCGAAAATATAGTTCTTTAGAAATTTCCTGAAGCCATTGGAATTTATAAAAAAATGAAAAAAACGGCGCACGCTTGCCAATCTCGGAATTTCTTCACGTAGCCCCGCAAGTGAAAAAAGAATAGCGAAGAAGCAAAAAGCAAACAAAAAAAGATAATGAATAGTTTTGTGTAAGGACTACGACAAAAAGATATTCTTGGCAGTTTTGAGTGTGAATTAGTAAATCACGGCGAAGCCGTGTATATCATCAAGACAAAGTCTTGCATATCATCAATTCCATAGGAATTGTATATCATCATTGCGAAATGTAATACAGCCTACGGCTGATGAGATACACGCTTCGCGTGGTGATATACGACTGTGGCGATGATATACCATTGCTTTC
>JAZQGJ010000073.1:0-9915 GCA_045539995.1 Eubacteriales bacterium | reverse complement strand
ACGAATACGTATTGGTAACGCCCTTACCGCCCGACAAATACATCGGATAAGCAGTCGAATCCGCAGGGAACATAGCCGTATTTGAACGATAAATAACCAAATTAGAACCGTCAATGTTAAATTCAGAAGAGAAGCTGGGATAGAAGTTGGAACGTCCGTTTGCGTCAGCGCCCATCGTAAGCTCTACAGAAACAGCCTTAGCGCCTTTAATAAGTTCGTTGACTCCGCCCTTATAGAAGTAGAAGCTGGTGCCGCCCGCAAGGATGAAATATCCGTTACCAAACGAGTTTCCTTTTGCGCCCGACCAAGGATTAGTAATTCCGTCCTTTGCATATACGAGGAAGTTTGAATAGGTTGCGTCCGAAGCAACCGTCGCGTCATCCTTCGCTTCCGCAAAGTTCATATGATATACGAGTCCGTCCTGTACGAACAGGTCGTAATACTCCTGCTTAGCTCTCGTGCCGTCTACAGCCGCGTTGAGCTTGATCTGCAATATAGAGGGAGCTTCACTTGCATCTACGCCCTTGAAAGCAGTATAAACGTCCTGCTTCTCGGTCTCAGTAAGCTTGAGGAACTCTGAAATGTCGAGCTGAGCCACCGTCGCGATATCGGCAAAGTTGTTCTGAAGGACCTCTGCCTCTGTAAGAACCGTGTCATATACACGGATAGCGTAGGTCTCTACTCCCGGAGCCTGCATCTGTACCCAGAAGTTTTTCGAAAGGCTGGAAAACTGCTTCGTTGAGGAAACGGGTGTAGCTCTGTCGGAAGCGACAAAGTCGTTTCTTCCGTTTACAAAGAAGCCTACGGTTGCGCCGCTGCCCTCAGCGTCTCTGTCGGCAGTTACAGTATATTTTATTATACCCTTCGTGACCAAACCCGTCATATAGTAATAGTCTGCGCCTGACAAAAGGTAAAGATAATTACTTTCAGTATTGACAAGAGTCTGTATAAGCGTACCGCATTGCATATAATACGCGTCCTGTCTGACACTTGCCGGCTGCTTAAGCGCCAGCTCGACGGTGTAGTCTCCGCTGAGCTGGTCTACATTCGCTTGCATATAGCCTACCGAACCGGCATGATTAAGTCTCATATAGCCGTCGCCCATATAAGAAGAATAGACAGTCTTTCCGTCAACGCCCTCGGTGATGTAAAATCCAGTCGCGGTTTGGGGCGCAGTGTGAATAACGTCATAGACAGTTTTAGTTGATTCACCTATAGTCACTTCTGAATAAGTACCTGCAGGGGTAAAGTCTGCCTTATTATCGTCGGTAACAAAGTCAGCAAAGTCGTTCGTATTGCCTGCCGTATTTTTCTGTGAGCCGTCCTCATTGAACCAGAAGGCATACGTATAGGGGGTCTTGAATTTCCAGCCGCCTTCTACGGTAGGAATACCTGCGCTAACATAAGCTAAGTCACCGTCATTCTCGCCCTTTACGTTATCGTATATGTACTGATTCCAATAATCGTTGGGAACAGAGCCGAATCTCTCGGTTGCAAGAGCCGTTTCGTCATTATATTTCGCAGAAGCGCCCTCTATCTTCGTGTCTGCCTCTACACCTACAAAGTTGAGGTGATATATTAGGCCGCGCTTTACGAAAAGGTCCAAGTAATCTTCCTTTGTGATGGTTACTTCGGGAGTCTCACCGCCGATTACCTCAACCCCCTCGGGAATTACGAGGCTCGTAATAGACGAGCAGCCCTCAAAGGCGCCCTTGTCTATTTTTGTTACAGGAACACCATCAATTTCAGCAGGGATAACTACTTTTCCCGTAGCCTTATCCGAGCATTTCAAAATCGTTACGGTTGCGCTGTCGCCTTCGCCCTCAATTACATAGGTGAAAAGGCTCTCATTTTTTTCGTCATAGACAGCCTTCGCGCCTGTATCAAATACAAGCATGCCCGAAAGCATAACGAAAACCAGCACCAATGAAATTATGCGCGAAAATTTGGTCGTTTTCATATTTTTTTCCTCCGAAAAAATATTTTTTTGTTTTTATTAAGGTTTCTGACATAGAACAGCGTCAAATATGTATAAAATCAAGAGCTTTTGCCGTTAATAACATCAAAAAAACACAGATAAAAATACTGATACAAGGATATTTTATCACATATTAATAAAAATTGCAATAAAATTTTTGCATAATTTTTCTTTTTTGATTTTTTTGTTCAAAGTCAACAAAGATCCCCCCTTAAAATTGTAGCAGATTGCCATATCAAATAGCTTCTTGCATGTCGTTACCGTGCTATTTACATCTCTTCAAAAAAAGGTGCAGCAAGGGGTGTCTGCCGTAGAGCAATATACTCGAACCGACAGGAAAAGGCAGTGAGTGTTTTACATTCTATGTCCTCTTTTCTTGACAAGCGCTGCATTTGTGGACACAAAAGCTATTTTCAGTTACAAGTTATGAACTTCGCTTACGCTCGCCGCTATGGGTTTGCTCTGCAAACGTTATGATATGATCGCCTTGCTACTTCAAGCTACACCGAAGGCGCATCATAACTTGCCGAAGGCAATCATAACTCTAAACTCGCCAGAGGCGATCATAGCTGGCGACCTGCTCTGTGGCAGGCTCGCCAACGGGGACTCTTGTATCACATTTTATACACGAAACAAAGAAAATAGTACAAATGTTTTTTCGCTTATTTATACCCCTTTTGACAAAAAAAGAGCAGACCTGCAAGATTTTCCTCGTCTTGCACGTTTACTCTTTTCATTTTTTGTTTTAGGTGAATTGTTTTTTTCAGTGTCTGCGCCCTTTATTCTTCCGTCCAGATATTCTCGTTCTTGTCCTTGTATCTCTTTTTGAGGATGCGTCTGCGAAAGAGATAGAACGTATATACGAGCCAGAGCACGAAGAATACAGCGCAGGCTACTATCGCGTTCGTAAACGAGGAAGAAGCAAAGTTCAAAAGGAAAAGCAAGGGGGCGACGAAAATCATGGTGGGAAACGTGGAAAGCACGTACAGGCTTGAAACAGGCGTTTTAAGACACGGGTCTATTTCCTTCATCAATATCATTCCGTTTGACGCCGTTCCGGTAAGCGTTCCGAAGCTCATAAGGAAAAATTCGTGCTCCATCCCCTTGAAGCAGTCCTTCGCCGCTCTTCTTATATAAATATAAGTAGTCACTATCCCCGCGAGTGTCAGAATTGCGATAGGAAGGATATAATCCTTTATATCCTTTATCTCTATCGCCGCAACACCTGCGACTATCATAAGGTCAAAGGCAAAGCCCGAAATTCTGTCCATCTGGTAGTTGTTTATATATTCGCGGCTCATCCACTTGCGCTTTCTGCACAGCTTTACCGCCAATTTCGTTATTACGGCGCCTATCGCCGCCCACATAAAATTGAAGCCCCAGGCAATGCTGTTTGTAAAATCCGAAAGAATACCGAGAAGCACCATAATTCCAAAGGCGATAGCGTACGCCGCAGCTACCAGACCTATCTGCACCGAGAACTTGTCTATAGACTCGTTGTCGGGAATCTCGTTCCCGCTGGGATTCGTATGGTCGGTTACGGTTACCTTCTCTGACGCTTCCCTTATCTTAAGGTCTCTTTTTTTGTAATAGTTTATATATATCACTCCAAAAACCGACGCCACGATAAAGCCTATTGAAGCGAGTGAAAGTCCGAAGCTTCCGTTACCCGAAAAGCCCGTAGTCGCCGCATTCGTGAAGTTTATATCCCAGGTAAGCGCGTTTCCCGGTCCCTGTCCGAAGGCAAGCGGGAGAATAAGACCGCATACGTAGGAGATCGCTTTTCCGCCGTTTTTTGTGAGTAAAAACAGAGCAATCGTTATAAGAAGCCCCACAAACGCCTGCATCATATAGACACCGCCCTGAAGCGCCGCGAACTCAAAGAGCTGAGAGCGCTTGGTTTTCATTTTCGGCTTATCGGTTTTCAACGTCATAGCGGCAAAGCCTATGCCGAGCGCGTGATACGTAACGACCTGAACGAAGCGCTGATCAACCAAAGCAAAATCAAATCTCTTACAGATAATATTTACAAAAAGCAAAAGCAGACCGCCGAGCAAAGCCGAGGGTATCAAGCATTTTCTGAAAAGCGGAACGCGAAGTCTGAGCACGTTTCCCACGAGAAGCGCGATAATAAGTAGCCCTATCTGCACGAGAGTCGCCCATACACCACTATAATTCGCGAGTGTAAAGTCCCAGCTATTTGCCAATCCTTCCATAACACCAAAATCTCCCTTATTATATTGTTTTGTGAACTTTAGTTTCCGTTACAGTCCTAAAAACTGCGGTTCCTTACTGCCGTCAGCTACGTTTGTCGCATGGCAGTACAAATTCAGATATTTAAGCGCGTTGAAATGCTTATCGCCCTTAAACTGATACGTAGTCTCCTTCGTATAAACGTTCAGCTTGTTTTTTCCGAGAACCGTCGCTGAGGAAAGCTCGGTGAACGGAAAAACGTATTCCCCGTTTTTCGTGGCGACGGTCAATCTGTCGGCGAAGACGGAAAGGATCGCGTTTTTGTCTATCATTATCTTTTTCTTGCAGTAAACGTTCTCTCTGAAGCTTACGCTATCCTCGAAGACGGGCGTGTCGACGTAAAGCGAAAGCTCTGAGTGGCGAACGAAATCGCATTGCGCGTCGTACCACTCCTTGACGTACGGATACGGGAAGTCGAATCCTACGCCTTCCAAGCGCTTATCCTTCAAATATCTTATTTTTTCTCCGCATTTTTCGCAGGAAATGACGTCGCCCTTGCTGAAAAATCTGGAAAATCCGCAATTGTGGCAATAGTACATTGCTCTGTCTAAGTATTCGGCGCTATGCTTACTGTAAAAAAGAGTTTTATCCTCGCGCTCATCGACGTAAAGCTCTCTCTGTATAAGAGAAAACAGCTCGTCGTCGCTCATCGCCTTTATTTCATCATAGGGGATTATACGTGAAAAATAGCCTCTCATCCTTCCCTTGCGTACCTTGTCGGCAAAGCGAGGCATTACGCCGTAGCCACCCTCTATGCGATATATGGCGAGCGGTAACTTCAATGCCTTGGCGAGAGACGCGACGGCAGGCTTCATATGCTCTGTAGTGCCACTGTAGGTACGGTTGCCCTCAGGCGCCATTCCTATGCTTCCGCCCTCTCGCGCTATACGCATACAGTTCTTTATCGCGGCTATATCCGAGGTTGATTTACGGAACGGAATAGGCGCGACTAAGTAGCTGAGCGCTTTCGATAGCCAAGCCTTAGAAAACAGGTCCTCGCTTGAGACGTAATAAACGTGCTTCGGGAAGCACATGGAGACGAAGAACTGGTCAAAGCCCGTCTGATGATTGAAGAGAATGAAATGAGGCTGATTTTTATCGCCCTTATACCTTTCGAGCTTTATTCTGTAAACTATTCTGCAATACAAATAAAACGGAAGGTACAAAACGTTTCTTACAACGGTATGACGGAAGCGTATCCATTTCTTTGCCTTTTTCCGTTTTTTCGGTTTTTTTATTTCTTGATTATTGTTTTCCATAACACGCGTTTTCCCTGTTTTTTGTTATTTCCACGACTATTATTTTAACAAATATTCATAATTATGTCAAGGCTTTGTCTGAAAAAGGTGTTTTTTGACATTTCCACCTATCCTTATTTCGCTTATGTAAAGCATTTTTTGCAAAAAAAAGTAAAACTTTATTGCTTTTTTCATTATAAGGTGATATAATACACTCGTATCTGTCATTTAAATGTGGCAAAAGAAAGGAAAAAGCATGAGCTCTAAAATTATTAACGTCGCTATCATAGGCTGCGGAGGAGTGGCCAACAGCAAGCATATGCCGTCGCTTAAGCAAGTCGCCGACTGCCGTATGGTAGCTTTCTGCGATATTATTCCAGAACGCGCGCAAAAGGCTGCGGCTGATTACGGCTGTGAAGGCGCGAAGGTATATACAGACTATAAGGAGTTGCTCAAGGATAAAAGCATTGACGTAGTGCATATTTGTACTCCGAACCGTTCGCACAGCTTTATTACACTTGACGCGCTCGAGGCGGGCAAGGACGTAATGTGCGAAAAGCCGATGGCTATAAGCTCTGCGGAGGCAAAAAAGATGCTCGACGCGGCAAAGCGCACGGGCAGGCTTCTTACTATAGGCTATCAGAGCCGTTTTCGCGAGGATTCTACATATCTTAAAAATGAGGCTGAGAAGGGTAGTTTCGGCGATATCTATTTCGCGAAGGCAACGGCGCTTCGCCGCCGCGCAGTTCCCACCTGGGGCGTTTTCCTCAACGAATACGAGCAGGGGGGAGGCCCTCTTATTGATATAGGAACTCACACGCTTGACCTCACGCTTTGGATAATGAATAACTACAAGCCGAAGTATTGCGTAGGAAGCGCGTATCACAAGCTGAGTCCCGAGAAGGAGAATCAGGGCAATTACTGCGGTAATTGGGATCCCGAAAAATTCACGGTGGAGGACAGCGCGTTTGGCTTTATCGTTATGGAAAACGGCGCGACAATAATTCTTGAGTCCTCGTGGGCGCTGAACGTTCTCGACACGCGCGAGGCAGTTACCACCATCTGTGGCACAAAGGCGGGCGCCGATATGAACGACGGACTTCGCATAAACGGTATATGCAACAACACGCCTTATACGCTTAAGCCTCAATTTCCTCAGCAAAGGGGCTCGATATTCGCCCCCAACTCCAAGCAAGGCGCCGCCTACCGTGAGGCGAGTCTCTGGATCGAAGCAGTGAGAAACAGGACCGAGCCCACAACGACTCCCGAGCAGGCATACTGCGTAACACGTATCCTTGAAGGAATTTATGAGTCGGCAAAGACGGGCAAGCCCTATTATTTCGACTGATATTATTATAGAACGAATACAAAAAGCTCTTATTTACATCGTACGGTGTATTATAAGAGCTTTTTATTTTCAAATTGCGTTTTTTTCTTTTCAGATTTATCTTTCGATTCTCTTTTTGCAAACAATAGTGTACATTGCAGTTATCAGCGCGACTGACGATACAAGTATTATATACATAGCGTAAAGGGGCACCTGACGGTCAAAGAAATACAGCTCGCAATCAAGAGATTTTTTAATTTCGTCAACTAAGGCGCCGGGAATACCTATCTCGTTCATTGCGTCGAATGACGAGCGCATTGCGTGGTTTCTCAAAAGGCTGGTCGCATACGTGCCGGGTAAAAAAGATATTACCCTTTGAAGTCCTACGCCGAAGTTAGAGATAGGCATATATGCTCCGCAGATAAAGCCGTAGCCCGAGCTTACTATTGTGCCTACGGCAGATACCTGACCGTTTGTTTTTAAATTGCAATTTATGAGAGAGGAGAGCGCCGTGCCAAAAAGCACAAGCAAAAGAACGTCAAGGCAGAGCAAGAGCACGTCGGTAAAGGTCAGATACCATCCGACAAGCAAGAGGTAGACCAAGCCGAGCAAAAGCGCCGAGTAGCATATGATAAGCGTCACTGCCGCGCTTGATATGAAATATCCGAGCGCAACGGCATGGCGCTTTACAGGCGTCATATAGAGGTCCTTCCCTGCGCCGCTCGCCTTATCCTGCACCATAAGAACATTCGAGCAGAAGGCGACTGTCACGCAAGAGACGGCAAGCAAGGAGGATACGAGCTGCCCTCCTACAATTCCGTCAATTATTTTTTTATCTGTCAAAAGCTCGCTCGGTATAATTCCGAGCATAACGTCCTTATATACGTCTTTAAGGAAGGAAACGTATAAAACGAGCAATATCATTGGTGTTATAAGCGAGGTCAAAAACATTGTTTTGTCCTTGAAAAATATCTTACAATTTCTCTTTATAAGCGCTTTAAGCTCTGTCATTTTGCTCACCTCCCGAAAGGCTCTTTCCCGTCACGGCAAGAAAGACGTCGTCCATTTTTCCTTTTATAATTTCATAATCGCGAAACAAAGTGGGGTTTTCAAGAATAAGACGGGTTGCCTCCTCCGTATTCTCAAGCTCGATGCGAATTCCGTCGCGAAGCAGGGAGTACGGCCTTGAAAGTGGCAAAACGTCCGTTTCCTTTACTCCGTAAAGCGTAATGTAATCTCTTGTGTAGGTGTTTTTCAATTCGTGAGGCGTTCCCTTTGCGGCTATTTTTCCGTTGTCAAGAATTATTATGCGGTCTGCCTCCGATGCCTCCTCCATATAGTGAGTCGTCAGGAATACGGTGAGTCCTTCACGCTCTCTCAAATCGTTTACAACGTCCCAGAGCAGACGTCTTGTCTGAGGATCAAGACCTGTCGTCGGCTCGTCAAGAATCAGTATTTCGGGCTTATGCAAGAGAGCGCGGGCAATATCTGTTCGCCGTCTCTGCCCTCCCGACAGTTTTCCTACGGTTCTCGTAAGCAGCTCTTCAAAATCAAGCAAGGAAGCAAGCTCGGCAAGGCGCTTTTCAAATTCCTTTCCGACTATTCCGTATAAAGCAGCTCTTACGGCAAGGTTGTCTTTTACGCTTAACTGCATATCAAGCACGGAGCTTTGAAAAACAACTCCAAGACGCCTTGTGACGCTGCAAATATTTTTATCAACATCCTCGCCAGACACAAACACATCTCCGCTATCCTTTTTGAGAGCGCCGCACAAAATGGAAATGGTAGTGGATTTTCCCGCGCCGTTCTCGCCCAAAAAGGCAAAGAATTCGCCTTTTATCACAGTAAAGCTCAAATCTTGTACTGCCTTTATTTCTCCAAATGATTTGTATAGATTTTTTATCTCAATAATTTTTTCCATAGCACACCTGTTATGTAAATATTAGTTTGCATTATCTATCTTTTCAGCCGTTGCCGAGCTGATATATTCCTGAGCCTTTTCGGATTTCAATGCAGTGATAGCGCCTATAAAGACGGTGCTGAGCATCTCCGAAATGACCTCTTCGGTAAAGTAGCATACCCCCTGCACAAGCATTACCGAAATTCCGTAGACCTGTATCCAAAGGATATTGACAAGCCTTATTGCCTTTTCCCTATCGAGCTGATAATCGCGCGCTAAAACGTCTAATACCGCATCCATATCGTCGGACGAGGTAACGGCGTCGTAAAAGGAAGGCTGATTACCGTCGCCCTGAGTCATAAACAGAAGCTTAAATAGCTGAGGCTCCTTTTGGGCAAAATAAATTATCTGTCTGCCGTAGCGCTTGAACGCGGGAGAATAATTCTCGAAGCCGTTCTGATATTCGGCGTATATCGTCTTTGCCCTTTCGTAAAGCTCATTTTTCAGCTCGTTCATATTATCAAACGCCGTAAAAATGGGGCGCGCCGTCACTCCTAATTTCTTTCCAAGCTCTCTTGAGGTGAGAAATTCAATCCCGTTTTCCCTGACAAGCTCTATTGCGCTTTCTATTATTTCTTCCCGTGTAAATTTTACCTTAGGCGGCATTTTTCATTCTCCTCTTGTCTTTTTTTATTATTTCTCTCTTCAGGATACTAAATCAATGGTTGCATATCAAATGTTGCACATCGCTCGTTGCACATCGTTTGATTTATTATATCATATGCTTCTCTCTTTGTCAAGACTTTGCATAAAACTTTTATTTGCAAAATATCTCCTTTAGCCGACAAAAAAATATTGTTTTTATCTGCCGAATCAATGCTTTTTTCAGGCAAAGCAATGCTTTTTTCAAGTGAGGCAATACTTTTTTCAAGTGAGGCAATGCTTTTTCAGCGAAGCATAGTTTTTCTGGACAAACATTGCTTTTTGTGCGCGGACGCAAAAAAAGAGCTGAGTAAAGCTCAGCTCGTATAAAAATATAAAAATAAAAAAGCAAATATACATAGAAAACCGAACAAAGATGAAAACGAAGCTCAAGTATCAAAACTGTAAAATAACAGTTCAAGCGATCGGTCTATTAGTATCGTTAAGCTCAATACATTACTGTACTTACACACACGACCTATCAAACTTGTAGTCTACAAGTGACCTTCGGGGCAAG
>JAZQGJ010000072.1:0-22189 GCA_045539995.1 Eubacteriales bacterium | reverse complement strand
TCCCGTACCGAATATGATTTGACCCTTAATGCTATCCCACGAGAGCTTAACTGCATTTACCTTGCTGTTTTCGAAAAGAGGTGTCTTCGGCATATAGCAGTCGATTGCTTCCTTGCCCTCACTTCCGTCAAGCGCCGCCTTCACCGACCTCCAGAGCATATTTCCGTAAAGCGCCTGACCTGCATTGTTCGGGTGAACGGTGTCGAATATATACTTGCTCCAATCGGTCTCAAAGTCGCCCTCTCTCGAAAGCGTGTTATAAAGCTCGAGAGTGGTATCAACTACTGCGACATTGTAGTAAAGTCCTACATCGAGCATCGCCTTCATAAAGGGGTTTTCATTTCCCTGCGCTATGTTTCTTACTTCATTTTTTCTTCCGTAAGGAACCATAACTATTTCAGCGTCGGGGTTGCTTTTGTATATTTTTTCTATCATTGACTGATAGTTTAATGCTATTTCATCATATCCTGCGCCATAGGGACCGTCGTTTCCACCGAGCGAAATGATAAAGAGGTCGGAATAGCCCTCCGACAAAAGCGCCCCTTCAATTTCATAAAGCCCCCAATGGGTATTTTTCCCACCTATTGATCGGTTCTTCAGCTGTACGTCAGCTTCGGGATACACGGCTTTTAAACTATCTAAAAAGAACTCGCAGAACGGTCTCGTGTTGCCCTCGCCCTGAGATACCGACGCGCCGATAACGCCGACCATCAGCTTACCGTCAGAAAGCTTCTTTTTCACATTGTTAAGCTTAAACATAGCCTCGCTTGCGCTTTCAAGCGTCACTTCCTCGTTTCTGCCTATCGCTTCAATGAGCGACTTCGATGCAACGCTCGCGCCCGCATAGCCTGTTCCGTAAAGAGTGATAGAGGTGTTTTCAACCTCAATATGATACATTCCGTCCTCGGAATCTCTGCTTTCAACGTAGAAGGCAGCGGCGGCATTACCCGAGCTTATCTGAAGCTTGTGTCCCGTAATGGCAAGCATCTGCTTCTGCAAATACTCTGCCGCATACTTTGCGCCGTATGCCGTTCCTCTTACTATGATTTTGTATTCGCTTACAGGCGTTCCGTTAATTTTAAGGTTCTCGAGCTTCGGCAGCTCCTCTACAGGATTGTCGGGTGTCCCCGTCACGTCGGGCGCTGTTGTACCGTCAGGCCCTACAGGGGGCTTTTCACCGCCACAGGATACAAGAGCGACGAGAAGGGTGAATGTCAAAAGACACAATGCAATGATTCTTACCTTTTTCATTTTGTTTTCCCTCCAAGAGTAAATTGTTTGTAAACTTTAGTTTGCTTTCCCTCTGCGAACAGAGGTTATGAAATTTATAGCAATCATTAAAATAAAAACTAAATTTACGTATCCGCTTATGGGGAAGACCACCGAAACGAGCTTCTCGAAGCCGAAAAGGCTACAGGCAAAGCTTAATGCCGAAATAAGAGAGACGGCTATTATGTAATAAACGCTCTTTTTCATAAACGAAGCCTTTTTTCTCGCATAGTAGGCAATAGCCACCGAGTTAGCAAGCGAGGTCGCGAACATAGCAAGCAGAAGAAGCAAGGAAAATATAAGTCCTGCCACATTATTCAGCTTTGTAGCGTATGCCACCATAGGCAACGCGTAATCGGCGCATTCGACGGATGAAAAGAGCATCGACAAAATAGTGGATGCTATCAAAAAAAGAAGAATTACGCCGCCGAGCGTTCCCAAATAAACCGTGCGCTTATCCTTAATGCGCTCTGCCATAACGGCGTAAACGCCTATAACGCAGCCGGCGTTATAGGTCGCGTTATTAAAAGCGGAGAGAGTCCAATGCGAGAGCATCGGATTGTCGCCCGCGCCCTTTATAGCGCTTAAGTCGCCCAAGCTAAATTCGGGGAATCGGAATATACACAAGCCGAAAACGAATATTAAAAGCGCAGGCACGAAAAGCGAAAAAATTCTCAAAAATCCACTGACGCCCGACAATGTAACAAGCGCGACAACAAGACATAAAACTGCGCTTCCTACGTAGAAGGGCACCGAAAAGACCTGCTGCGCGAGCGCCCCCGCGCCTGCCGCCATAACGACGTAGGTCAAAAACATAAAAAAGATTGAGACGACTCCTACTGCGTCGCGAAGGACGGGAATATCGCGTCTGACTATAAGCGCGTCGAGCGAATCTATATTCTCTATCTGTGAATAACGAAAGATGATTACCGAAATCAAAAAGAATACGATAAACGTAAGCGCAAGACCAAAGTAGCCCTTTGCCCCGAAGACTCCGAAATATTGCCACAATTCCTGTCCCGAGACAAAGCCTGCTCCAAGCAGGTTGCCCGCAATGGCAAGCGCCAGACCAAAAACACCAAGCTTTTTCATATCAGATATTCAGCGCTCTTTCTTCTAACTCATTCATTTATATTCGGGGAAAATAAGTCGTGTCTCGGTGTACATCGAGTCATACGCTTCATTTAAAAGCGCTTCAAAATCTACTTTTTGAAGCTCGGCGAAGACCTTTTCCTTTTCGGGCTTCGTCTTGGGATGACGGGGGGTAAATACCGTACAGCAGTCCTCATAAGGCAACACAGAGGTCTCAAAGGTATCTATTTTTCTCGATATCTCTACAATTTCTTCCTTATCCATTCCTATTAAGGGACGGAAAACGGGAAGCTCGCTTACCGCGCTATCCGTGACGTTTAACGCCTCTATTGTCTGGCTCGCCACCTGTCCGAGACTTTCTCCCGTAATGAGCGCGCGGCAATTATACTGACGGGCGCACCTTTCGGCGAGAGTCATCATAAAAATGCGAAGCAACAGTGTAAAATAATCCTCCTCGCAGGAGTCTCTTAGCACCTCTTGAATATGAGTCAGCGAAATTACGTGGACGTGAAGGCGCGACGTGTATTCGCAGAGCTTGTCGGCAAGTGAGAAAACCTTGTCTCTCGCCCTCTCGCTCGTGTAGGGATAGCTTTCAAAGTGGAGAGCCTCTATCTCCATTCCGCGCTTCGCCATCATATAGCCTGCGACGGGGCTGTCTATACCGCCCGAAAGCAGAAGCAGACCTCTGCCGCTTGAACGCGGAGGCATACCTCCCGCGCCCTTTTGCTGATCGGCGTGGATATACGCCGCGCGATCTCTTATTTCGACTCTTATCATAGAGTCGGGATTGTGTAAATCCACCTTTATTTTCGGAACTGTCGAAAGTATAGCGCCTCCGACCTCGGCGGCAATTTCGGGCGACTTCATAGGGAAAAGCTTATCCGAGCGCTTCGCGTCAACTCGGAAGGTGCGCTTTCCGTAAAGCTTTTCGGGAAGATAGCTCTTTACCGTAGAGAGAATGCTCTCCATATTTTTTTCGGCTACAGCGGCGCGCGTGACGCCCGAAATACCGAAGATTTTTTTCGCGCATTCAAGCATTCCGTCAAGGTCGCAAAGGTCGTTTTGAGGCTCAATATATACCGTGCTTTGCAGATGGCTTATTTTGAACACTCCGTACTGCGAGGCTCTTTTCTTTATTTCTTTTGCGAGCATAGCCTCAAAAGTCGAGCGATTCGCCCCCTTTAACACTATTTCGCCGTATTTACATAAAAGAATTTCCTTTATCTGATCCATTTTGTTCTCTTTCTTCTCTGTAAGTAAAAGCTGCATAGAACGCGCCGAGTCAGCAAAAACCGAATCGACGGGCAGCCGAAAAGGCAACCGTCGAAACGACAAGCCGTTAAAGCGGCAATTTGTCAGCTATTATAATATTTATCAAATTCCGCAGGATGAGGAATCTTCGACATCTCAGCGCATTCCGCTCTCTTGCCCTTAATAAAGTTCTTTATGAGATCTTCGGGGAATACTCCTCCGACTGTAAGATACTCGTGGTCCTCTTCAAGCGCGTCGAGCGCCTCAGGCAAGGAGGTGGGAAGTCCCTTCAGCTTCGCCTTCTCCTCCTCAGGAAGATGGAAAAGGTTGAAGTCGTACGGGCCCCAGCCGTTTTCGTGAGGATCTATTTTATTCTTAACGCCGTCAAGGCCTGCCATAAGGATAGCCGCATAGCAGAAATACGGGTTACAGGTAGCGTCGGGATTACGAAGCTCGAAGCGACGCTTGTCGGGCGATTTTGCGTATGCGGGGATACGAATGACCGCCGAGCGATTTGAGGTAGCGTAGCCTACCGTCACAGGCGCTTCAAAGCCGGGGATAAGTCTCTTGAACGAGTTCGTTGAGGGGTTTGTAATAGCGCAGAGCGAGGATATGTGCTTAAGCAGTCCTCCCATAAAATAATGCGCCGTCTCGGAGAGGTGAGCATATCCGTTGTCGTCCGAGAAAACGGGCTCTCCGTCCTTGAAAAGCATCATATGCACGTGCATACCGCTTCCCGCCTCGCCGTAAATGGGCTTAGGCATAAAGGTTGCGCTCTTGCCGTATTTAAGCGCAGTGTTATGAATGATATATTTTATCATCATCGTAGCGTCCGCCATATGAACGACCTCGCCAAGCTGAGGCTCTATCTCATACTGTCCCGAAGCGGCTACCTCGGGGTGATGGTAATTTATTTCAATGCCCATATCCTTCATAAGCATACACATCTCGCTGCGACATTCGTACGAGGTGTCAAAGGGCTTTGCAATATGATAGTTCTTCTGCTTCGGTACGACAACTCCGTGTCCTTCGGTGTCGCTGTTCCAATATGACTGACTCGCGTCGACAGACGCGCCTACGTAATTGCCCGAAACGTTCCAAGTGACGTCGTCGAACAGATAAAACTCAAATTCTGGAAGTATTTTCATAGTGTCGGCAATTCCCGAGTCCTTCATATACTGAACAGCCGCCTTGATAATGTTTCTGGGGTACTGAGAGAGAGGGCGGTTTTCGGGCGTATCGATTATCATAGCGTTGCCCGTCATCGAAAGAGTGGGGATAGAGCAGAACGGGTCAATGACAGCCGTATCTAAATCGGGAATAAAGACCATATCGCTCTTCTCTACCACGGCGTAGCCGTAGTTTGAGGCGTCGAAGCCTATTCCGCTTTTCATAGTTTCCTCCGAAAAATTCTCTGCGGGGATAGTAACGTGGCGATACTTACCGTCGATATCGACCATCTTAAAGTCCACCATTTTAATTCCGTTCTCTTTGATAAGGTTCAATATTTCCTTTACACTTTTTGACATTCTGAATGCCTCCCTTTTTTATTGGCTTTTGGTGATATTTTTTCTTGATAATTATATCAAATTTTTGCTATTTAGTCAATAGCATTTCATACTAAAATACGGTTTTTTCGCCTTTTTATCAATTTTCCTTCTCTCCCTTGCTTCGAGCGCCTGTCCGAGTCAAATAAATAAAAAATGCCTCTTGACAAAATTTCTTCTATATGTTAAAATATGCTTGGCTTTGATAAGAGGATTAGCCTGTATAGCGGCAAAGAGAACGGACGGTGGGTGAGAGTCCGAGCGCGATTGCAGGTGAAGGTAGCTTTGAGCCTCGGAAAGAAAGGCTTTCGCCGATTAGACTCCGACGTGTCTCTGCGTTAAAGAGGTTGAGTGCGCTTTACGCGAATTCAGGTGGTACCGCGGGTTATGCTCGTCCTGTTTTTTAGGACGGGCTTTTTGTTTTGACCTGCCCTGCGTTTTACACAGTAACAAATACCGAAAGGATTTTGAAATGAGAAAAGAACTTGACAAAAAATATTCTCCCCGTGATTTCGAAGAGAGAATTTACAACGATTGGTGCGAAAAGGGATATTTTGCGCCCGACGCCGACGAAAGCAAGCCTGCGTTTTCGATAGTTATTCCCCCGCCTAACGTAACGGGACAGCTTCATATGGGACACGCCCTCGACGAGACCTTGCAGGACATTATAATCCGTACGAAGCGTATGCAGGGCTATAGCACGCTTTGGGTACCCGGCACGGACCACGCTGGCATAGCGACACAGATAAAGGTAGAAGAGAATCTTCGTGTAAACGAAGGCCTTACGCGCTACGACCTCGGCAGAGAAAAATTCCTCGAGCGAGTTTGGGACTGGAAAAATCAGTACGGCTCGCGCATTATAAATCAGCTTAAAAAGCTCGGCTCGTCCTGCGACTGGAGCCGTGAGCGCTTCACTATGGACGAGGGCTGCTCAAGAGCTGTAAAGGAGGTTTTCGTAAACCTTTACAACAAGGGGCTTATATATAGAGGAAACCGTATAATTAACTGGTGCCCTCACTGTATCACGGCGTTAAGTGACGCAGAGGTTGAATACACCGAGCAGGCGGGACATTTCTTCCATATCCGTTATCCCATAAAGGATGCAGACGGATACGTTTATATTGCTACCACACGTCCCGAAACGCTTCTCGGCGATACCGCTGTCGCCGTAAACCCGAATGACGAGCGCTATACGTCCTTGGTAGGAAAGAAGCTGATACTTCCCTTGGTAGGCAGAGAGATTCCCGTCGTCGCCGACGATTACGTTGATATGGAATTCGGTACGGGCTGCGTTAAGATAACTCCCGCGCACGACCCCAACGACTTTGAGGTAGGAAAAAGACATAACCTTGAAACTATTCGTGTATTACACGACGACGCTACTATAAATTTCCCGAATAGCAAGTATGACGGACTTGACAGAGACACTGCGAGAAAGGTCATCGTAGAGGACCTCGAAAAAGAGGGCTTTCTCGTCAAGGTCGAGGACTACACGCACAACGTAGGCACCTGCTATCGTTGTAAGACCAACGTAGAGCCTCTGACCTCTAATCAGTGGTTTGTAAAAATGGCGCCTCTCGCGAAGCCTGCGCTTGACGCGGTCCTCAACGGCGAGGTCAAATTTGAGCCCGAGCGCTTTACAAAAACGTATACGAACTGGATGGAAAACGTACACGACTGGTGTATCTCCAGACAGCTCTGGTGGGGACACAGAATACCCGCCTTCTACTGCGACGCCTGCGGCGAAATGACGGTTACAAAGGAAAAGGAAGCCTTTTGTCCCAAGTGTAAAAAGCCTATGAGACAGGAGGACGACGTCCTTGACACCTGGTTCTCCTCTGCGCTCTGGCCCTTCTCTACTATGGGCTGGCCCGACAATACTGAGGACTTAAAGCGTTACTATCCCACAAACGTGCTTGTAACAGGCTACGACATCATCTTCTTCTGGGTTGCGAGAATGATTTTCTCCGCTATTGAAAATACGGACAAGGTTCCCTTCGACACCGTATTTATTCACGGTCTCGTGCGTGACGCGCAGGGAAGAAAAATGTCCAAGTCGCTTGGAAACGGCATAGACCCTCTTATGATAATTGAGCAGTACGGCGCGGACGCTCTCCGCTTTGCGCTCGCGACGGGAAATTCGCCAGGAAACGATATGCGCTTCTCGGACGAGAAGATTGAAAGTGCGAGAAACTTCGCGAATAAGCTCTGGAACGCTTCGCGCTTCGTGCTTATGAATCTTTCGGACGATGACGAGGACTGCGCTCTGCCCGACGTTTCCTTGCTTGCCGACGAGGACAAGTGGATAGTCTCCCGCTTCAACAAGCTCGCAAAGCAGGTAAACGCTTCAATAGACAATTACGAATTAGGTATCGCCCTCTCGCTCATCTATGACTTTACCTGGGATATCTTCTGTGACTGGTATATCGAGCTTTGCAAGGGACGCTTGCAGAATAAAGACACAGAGGAAGCGCGCGTAGCTTCTCACGTGTTGGTTTACGTCCTGACGGGCATTCTCAAGCTTCTCCATCCCTATATGCCCTTTATAACCGAAGAAATTTATCAGAGTCTGCCTCATACAGACGAAAGTATTATGATAAGCGCGTTCCCCGTATATGACGAGTCTCTCGACTTCCCCGAAGAAGAAAGCAATCTTGAAAAGATAATTTCCTCTATTAAGGCTATACGCGCTCGCAGAGCCGAAATGAACATTCCTCTTTCAAAGAAGGCGAAGCTCTTTGTTGTTACGAAATACGCGTCGCTTTTTGAAAACGCCTCCGTATTCTTTGAGAAGCTCGCAGGCGTATCCGAGCTTAAGGTAGAAAACAGCTATAGCGACGAAAACGCCGTTAATATAGTAACCGACTCGGCTACCTTCTATATTCCCATGGCAGACGTTATCGACTTCGACAAGGAGCGCGCGCGTCTTAACGCCGAAATAGAGAAGAACAACGGCGAAATCGAGCGTCTTGTAAAGAAGCTCTCTAATGAGAACTTCACCTCCAAAGCGCCCGAGGCGGTAATCGCAGCCGAAAGAGCGAAGCTCGAAAAATATAAGGCGACCAAGGAAGCCTTAGAAGCCGCCCTCGCAAAGCTGGGATAACTTAATTCACGGCAAAACAAAAAAAGAAAAAGCACACCTCGTCTTTTAAGCGAGGTGTGTTCTTATGAAATAACCCCATTCGTATTTTTTATTACTGAAGATTGGAAAAGATAAATGATTACAATAACCGATTTAAGCTTTCAGTTTGGCGGACAGGTACTATTCAAGGACGTCAATCTGAAGTTCACAAAGGGAAACTGCTATGGCGTTATAGGCGCGAACGGCGCGGGAAAATCGACCTTTTTGAAGCTCCTCTGCGGCGAGCTTGAGCCGACGAAGGGCGAGGTCTCTATCCCCGACACCGTAAGAATGTCGGTTCTTCGTCAGGACCACTTTGCCTTTGACTCATTTACCGTGCTTGATACCGTAATTTACGGTAACAAAAGGCTGTATGACATAATGAAAGAAAAGGACGCCCTTTATTTGAAGGAGGACTTCTCGGAAGAGGACGGGCTTCGCGCGTCCGAGCTTGAAGGGGAATTTGCCGAAATGAACGGCTGGGAAGCCGAGTCGGACGCGTCAAAGCTGCTTCAGGGGCTCGGTCTTTGCGCCGATATTATTTATTCGCCTATGTCCGAGCTTAGCGAAAGCGAAAAGGTAAAGGTCCTGCTCGCGCAGGCGCTTTTTGGAAACCCCGATATAATTCTGTTGGACGAGCCGACAAACGGCCTCGATATCGACGCAGTTATCTGGCTTGAGGACTTCCTTTCCGACTATTTCGGCACAGTTCTGGTGGTTTCGCATGACCGTCACTTCTTAAATGACGTATGCACGAATATTGTCGATATAGACTACTCGGAAATCAAGCTCTACGTGGGCAACTATGAATTCTGGTATGAATCGAGCCAGCTTATTCAGAGAATGATAAAGCAGCAGAACAAGAAAAACGAGGATAAAATAAAAGAGCTTCAGGAATTTATTTCCCGATTCTCAGCAAACAAATCAAAATCAAGGCAGGCGACCTCAAGAAGAAAGCTGCTCTCGAAGCTCACAGTCGAGGAATTACCCGCCTCATCCCGACGCTATCCCTTTATCGGCTTTGATATGGACAGAGAGGCGGGAAAGGACATTCTTTCACTCGACGGACTGACAAAATACGCCCCGGACGGCACGCCTCTCTTTAAAGACCTCTCGTTCTACGTAAAGCACGGCGATAAAATTGCCTTCGTCGGAAGCGAGCTTGCCGTGACTGCGCTCTTTCGCATACTTATGGGCGAGGAAGAGGCCGACAGCGGCAGCTTCAAGTGGGGCGTCAGCATTACGACCTCTTATTTCCCACACGACAACAGCGAATACTTCAACAACTCTAACGACAGTATTCTTAACTGGATGAGAAGATATTCGAAGGACCAGACCGAAACCTATCTGCGAGGCTTTCTCGGAAGAATGCTCTTCTCTGCCGATAGCGTATTCAAGCCTGTAAACGTCCTGTCAGGTGGTGAAAAGGTACGCTGCATGTTCTCCCGTATGATGCTGTTCGGCTCTAACGCGCTCATACTCGACCAGCCGACAAATCATCTTGACCTCGAATCCATTACGGCGGTAAACAACGCGCTTTCTGATTTCAAGGGAAATATTCTCTTTTCCTCTCACGACTACGAGCTTGTCAACACCGTCGCTAACAGAATTATCGAGCTTTCGCCCGAAAGGATAATAGACAGAAGCGAAAGCTACGAGGATTTCCTTTCATACAAAAAGTCGCTTGAGGAAAACGCGCAGTAAACTTTAATTTACATCGTGCCCTGCAAATCTCCCTCGTCCTTTCCTTACAAGGAGAGATAGCTCGGTAATCTTTAATAAAAACAGCGCACAGCTTATCGTGAAGGAAAAGCTGTGCGCTTTAATATTACTTTAATCGGGTTTTATCAGAATCCGAAGGGATTTATAAAGTAGTCTACGCCGAATATTTCGGAAAGCTTATCTATTGCATTCTTCTGATATTTCTTTGTTGACTGCTCGTAGTTCTTCTCGAAGGCTATTTTAAGAGACCCTCTGTCAAATTCCGACAGCATACCTTGGTTTATATCTATAGAAATAGTATCAAGCGCTTGGCAAATCGCTTGAGACGAGATAACCGTCTTTACGAAGACGTACGCCGACATATCGAGAACGCTTTCGTCTTCACCTCCCGAGAACAGAGTCTTTCCGTCCTGATTTATGAACACGAGTGAAAAGAGCGACCTTACCGCCGCACGATCCTCGTCGGCAACGTTTTCCGAAAGTGAGTAGAACAGTGTGCAAAGAGAGCTTGCGAGGCTTGTCGCATATTCTTCCTTTACTCCGTATTGCATAAGCAATTCGGGGCTGCAAACGTAGGCGAGAGCCTTCGCTGACGTAGGCGTGATATTCTGCATCATAGCCTCAATAGCTACAAGCTTTTCTTCGTTTGACGAATCACCTGTAAGAATCATAATGTTAGAGAGCAGCTGACCTGTAGCACCGAAGAAATTTTCATATCCGGGCGCCGCAGTTGTCACGGGCGCTGTTGTCACGGGCGCAGTTGTAACGGGGGCTGTCGTCACAGGGGCAGTCGTTACAGGCGCGCTTGTGACGGGCGCTGCGCTCGTGAGAGGCTTCGCGCTTGTAACGGGCGCTTCCGTAATTTTCGGGGGATTATCCTCGCCGGGCTTTACCTCGCCTGTCGCGTCCTGATTCTTTTTCTCCTCTTCCCTTGCCTTAATAACGTCGTTTGAAATAACCTCTGCCATACCGATAAGGGTTTCCTTTGAAACAGGAATGCGCTCAGAAATAAGGTCTGACGAAAGAATGGATTTTGTAAGGAGACCTGCCTTTTCTTCGCCGTTTTCGGAAAGGGCGGAAATACCGTCAAGTATAGCTCCCGTCTTTTCCATAATAACAGCCATATTTTCTGCAATATTCGTATTGTTTATAAGCACTGTAGAAAGGGTCGAAACCGCTTTGGCGATTTTTTCTACCGCCTGCGCGGATGCGGCATACGAGGCCTTCTGCTCATCCTTGTCCCCTTTGTCCTCTCCGTTGTTTTCAGAGTCCGATACGGGCACGAAATCCTCCTTGAACAAAAGGTCTTCCGCTACAGGAATTTCAGTCGGAAAATCTTCGGGCTTGGCAGCAAGCTTGGGCTGAATTTCGATTCCCTTTTCAATATCCTTTTCCATTTTTGCGCTGATAGAATGAGACATTTTTTCGCTCTGCTCTGCAGAGCCTGAAATTTCGAGAGTAAGCTCCATAAGCTTGAGCTTTGCGCTCTCTGCATCTGTCTTGCCCTCTGAAATTGCGCTCGCCTGCTCTTTGAGCAGCTTCATCAGGGCTGCGGCATACGCTGCGCCCGACTTCTTGTCTGCGCCCTTTGTAGCAATTAAAGCGCCGTTTGCGTTTTTCTTCGAGTCAATTGTTACAAGCTCGCCTTCGTTATTCTTAAAGGTGACGGCAAGTCTGTCGCCCGAAGCGCCATTTTTATTATCTGCGTGTGAAAGGAAGACAACCGACGCGCCTTTTACAGCTTTGGCGGTAACCTCGCCTTCGGCATTTTCGGTATACGCGGCGTATTCGCCAAAGAAGTCGGATACCTCCTGTCCTGTGATATCGCTTCTGCCGTTAAACTCATAGGCAAGACCGACGGCGAGACAGAACTTTTCGCTTTCCGAAAGCTTAAGCACGTACTCGGCGCAGATTTCGTCCATTCTCTTTTCAAGCGCGTCTATCATTTCATCCGTCGAAAGCTCACTCATCGAGTTAAGCTCTTTTGCTAAATCAGATGCGAATTCGGAATGAAGCTCTTCCTTCGTTTCGGGGATATTCATAGCCTTTACCGCCGCGCGTAAGCCAATATTTATTATTTCGGGAACGAGAGGCGTCATTCTGGGGTTTTCATAGAGAGGCGCCGCTATAGAGGACACAACGCCGTCCTCCTGCATTATGAGCATAAGCTCTTCCGTCGAGCCCATCTTCGCAAGTATTCCGCGGTCAATGACTGCGTCAGCCAAGCGAACAAGCGTGTTCAAGTCAGCGGCAATGTTTTCCTTTGAGGACGTAGAGAAAATCTTAAGCAGTGTGTCAAACGCGCCCGAAACCATTTCATTCATTTCGGGCTTCGGCATTTTGAGGAAGGTGTTTCCGTCAAGCCAAGCATTACTTGCCGAAGAGAGCAGCTCGGGTAAAATTCCCATAAGTATCTTTGATTCGGCGGCAGATTCCTCAATTCTGTAAAGAGCCTCAAGTTGCGCGTCTCCGAGCGACTCTACCGTAACGCCGTTAAAGGCAGTAGCGGAAAGCGCTGCGTCAAAAAGACTCGAAATCTCGTCCTTCAAAACCATTCGCTCTCCGTTCAATTCCGACGTGGAAAGAGCGCTGTAAAGAGATTTTCCACCTACAGCTCGCGTTATAGAAAACAGAGGCGAAGCGTCTATCGCATTCGCATATTCCTTCGCGTCCAAAAGAGCCTCCGCGCCGTCTATTCCGCCGAGATCCTCCTCTGTAACCTCAAGCGAAGCGACGGTATTTACAAGTCCGACAACAGGAGTGTAAACTCCTACGGCAATCACGAGCGCGGCAAGAACGCCGATAAGCGCGCCGAACACTCTGTGCAGAGCGCCCGTCTGCCTGTCGGCAAGCGCCTTAAGTGGCCTCTTTAGGCACAGATAGACTATGGAAAGCAAAATCGCAAGAATTACGAAGCATACTGAAAATATAAAAGGATTTACAAGCGAATACGCAAGACTTGCAGGCAACGCCTTAAGCGTAGGCATAGCCGCGAGCGCATCCTCGGTTATTCCCCCTGAAGCAAGCAGAGAGGCAACGAGAGGCGAAAGCTTGCCGAGCGTCGCTCCCGAAATGAGTTTAGCTATCGGAATGGAAAGGAAAAACGCAACTAAAAGCGTCGAGAGCTTCAAAGCGGCCTTCACTGTCCGTCTGAAGATTCCGAGTAAAAGCGCAACGACAAATATTATTATTGCGGGAATTGAAATCAAAAGAGTAATCAATGCAGTATCCAAAAGTGTATCTCCTTTATTTTAATGTATTTCTAATTATTATTATATACCTTTCACAATTTTTGTCAATAGCCTTCGAGGCAAATCTTCCCGTTTTTTTAATTTCTTTCTGTTTTTTTAGCTTTTGCAAGCAATTGTTAGAAAGAAAAAACACGCATTGGCGAGCCTGCCACAGAGCAGGTCGCCAGCTATGATCGCCTCTGGCGAGTTTAGAGTTATGATTGCCTTCGACAAGTTATGATGCACCTTTGGTGAAGCTTGAAGTAGCAAGGCGATCATATCATAACGTTTGCAGAGCAAACCATAACGGCGAGCGTAAGCGAAGCTCATAACTTGTAACTGAAAATAGCTTTTGTGTCCACAAATGCAGTGCTTGTCAAGAAAAGAGGACAGAGAATGTAAAACACTCTCTGTCTTTTTCCTGTCGGTTCGAGTATATTGCTCTACGGCAGACACCCCTTTCCGTCGTTTTTACGGAAGCAGAGAATAAATTACGTAACGTCCCTTTATTTCAACGCGCGCGTTTTTCAATGCAGACGCTTCCGTATAGCCTCTCATCGAAGAAATAAGCGAGATACGCCTCTGACACATTTTCGCTATCTGCGCCGTGTCCGTGTTGCTGTAGCAAAGGAAGATGCCTATCTCGCAGAATGCGTCGAGAGAGGATGAAAGATAGACGGCGCAGTCCTCTATCCTCGCCATTTCCGCGCTTGCGTCGTCTTGCGGCGGCGTCGAGTAAAGCGAGGAAAAAAGCTCGTCTGAAAGATATCCGTCCTCCCATTCCTTTGCCGAAAGAAGATAGATCCTCCCGACAGAAAGCTCGCTTTTTCCATAAAGCGATGTAAACATTTCTTTACAGCTTGTGCCGCTGCCCGCGCAGGAAAAAAGCATAAGGGCAAAAATAAGCGCGACGGACGCAAGCCTGATTTTCTTTCTCATTTTACGCCCCCTTTCCGATAATCATTTCTTGTTTTCTTTTTTGTCTTACAAAACATTTTATTCTCATCGGTATATTTTATTGCTTTCTCCTTCGCGATATGACGCAAAAGCATTTGTTTATGTATTTTTCAGACGAGATTGAGCTTCTTCGCTATTCTGTACTTGCAGTTTCTCTTTCGCGTCTTATAGGTTCCCACAGCCATATAATAAAGCTGTGTACGACGGTGTCCCACTCCGTTTCCGATATCCTCTCTCAGCTTCTTGCGTATTCCCTCCTCGCATTCTTCTTCAAGCGCTTTATCTATTACGCTATTTAAATATCGGTAATGCTCGATAGTTTTTTCGTCTGAGGTCTGCTTTTCTATCTCCTTTTCTCTTCTTTCATAGTCTCCGCAGAGCGCCACGACCACCCGATTTATATGTAACGGAAGCATCTTCTCTCTTGCCTCTTTATTTGTTTCAACTACTGCCATTTTTTATTTCCTGCCTTTCTTTTTTATCTTGGTTTTTTCTTCTTTTGTTCTCTTACCTGTTTTTCGCCCACCAGAGCGTTTCGTCAAGCTCGTCTTTTAAGCATTCAAGGTTTTCTACGAGCCTGTTACATTCGCTATAGGTCATTTCCGCGTTCTCGGCTATGTCCTCAAGCTCACATAAAAGCTCCCTTTCTTCGCCGTTTCCCTCCTCTATGGCGATTTTAACGTTCTCCTTCGCTTCTTCAAGCTCTTCTATTCTCTTATTAGCTCGCTTCAAAGAGCTTCTTACCGATTCTATCTCGGATTTTATATCCGAAACGTCTCGGAAATAATATGGCTCCTCGTAGTAGCCCTGACTTACCGTATGCAACATTTTTATCCCTCCTGTCAAAAATCCTTTTCGCATATTTTTTACATACGCGCATATACTCTACTGTGTCACTTATCAAGTGACTCGGTGAAAAATATCCTCGCGAAACACTTTTCGAAAACGCATCCTGTATTTTTCTCTCGAACAGCGTAATTTGCCGACGGCTTGTAGCCTTTTTTCCGTCTTTTGCAACTTCGGATTTTATTTAGTCACCTGTTATGTGACAATTATAGCATAGTGTTTGTCACCTGTCAAGTGATTTTTTCTAAATATTTTAAAAAAAGTTGTTGCATATTACGTAACTTTGTGTTATAATATGCAGAGAATTGTAAAACAAAGTAAAATTGTGACCGATATGGTCGGATTTTCTTAATTAAAAGCTTAGTTTTAAAGAAAAGAGGCGAAGTGTTTTGAGTATCGGAGAAAAAATAAAGGAAGCAAGACGCAAAAAGGGCTATACCCTTGACGAGCTTGCTAAAAAGGTTGGAACAAGTAAGCAGACTATCTTTCGTTATGAGGCAGACGCCATTTCAAATATCCCACCCGACAAGATAGAGGCTCTCGCCTACGCCCTAAGCACCACGCCCGCCTATCTTATGGGCTGGGAAAGCGAGGACGGCGAAAGCGCTTTTTTAAGGACGAAGGGAATTATGCCTCTGCGCAAAAGGCGTATTCCGCTTTTGGGGGAAATCTCCTGCGGACAGCCTGTTTACGCAGATGAAAACCGAGAGACCTACGTTTCCACCGACTGTGATTTTGATGCCGACTTCTGTCTTACCGCGCACGGCGACAGTATGATAGGCGCAAGAATTTTTGACGGCGACCTTGTTTTCATAAAGCGTCAGCCGACGGTAGAAAACGGAGAAATAGCGGTGGTCATCATAGAGGACGAGGCAACGCTTAAGAGAGTATATTATTATCCCGAGCAAAGCAAGCTCATTCTCTGCCCCGAAAACCCGCGCTACGCTCCCCTCTCATACTCGGGCGCCGAGCTTGACCGAATAGTCATTTTAGGCAAGGCAGTCGCCTTCCAGAGCAAAATAAGATAAAAATTGAAAATTGACAATTGAAAATGGAACATTATTGAATATTTTGATTTTCAGCTCAAAATAAAAAAACGCTTATGACAGGAACAGTCGCTACGGACGGTTCAAAACGAAAGCTTCGTTTTGTCATAAGCGTTTTTATATTGAATTTAATTTGAAATCCCGATAGGGATTTCTTCCTTAATTGTCAACTTTCAATTTTCAATTGTCAATTTACTACAATTTTCCATCTTCAATTTTCAACTTTCAATTTCCTTACGTCTTCTCCCGAAAAGAGCAGTATAGTAAACTCCCCGAGCAGACGGCTTGAAATTCTTTCGTCATAGCGCGAAAGCATTATCTTCTGATTCATATTCGTATTTATGACGATGGGCATACCCTTATTTATTCGTGTATTTATTATGTTGTAGAGGCAGGCGACCGAAAATGAATTCGACACCTCCGTGCCCAAGTCGTCAATAATGAGCAGCTCGCAATTAAAATACTTTTCGCTCTCGTCGGGAGTATTGTCCCCGTAGCCGCGGCGGAATCGGTCATGCTCAAACGCGGTGATAATATTCTGCGCGCTGTCATAAAGGACGTCGTATCCGTTTTCTATAACCGTCTTCGCAATAGAGGTGGAAATGTGAGTTTTTCCCAAGCCTGTGCCGCCCAAGAGCAATAAATTCTCGGTGGTTTTATCCGAAAAGCCCTCAGCATATTCCCTTGCCGCGTGAAAATTGTATTTCATTTTTTCAAGGTCTGCGCCCTCGTAATATTTAAAAGAAAAATTATCGAAGGACTGCTTTTCTATCAGAGCGCCAAGTCCCGAGCTGTAAAAGCCCTCGTAAATCAACGCCTTCTTCATACACTCGCACATTTTTGTGTCAATGAAGCCTGTGTCAAGGCATTTCTTGCATTCGTAACGGACGTCCGTATAGTCCTCGTCAAGCCCCATTTTCTTCAAAAGCATACGCTTCGCGCCCATAATGGCGTCGTGCTCGGCGCGTATGTCCTCTATCTTCTGTCTAAGATTTTCCTCGCCGTCACAGCCCGCCTTGAAAATGCGAAGCCCTGTTTCTGCAAGAGCCTTATCTATTTCGCTCGCTTCTCGGCTCATACTGCGAAAATTTAGGCGTCTTTGCTCGGCGTCGCTTATCGCGTCCTGTCGCTTTTTTTCAAATTTCTCTCTTATTTTACGGTAATTTTCTACGTTGTAGCTCATTTGAATTACCCTCCGTTTTAGCTTTTCTGCTTCTTTTTGTAGCTTCTTTCAACTGCCTTCGAAAAGAAGTCATCGACGTCAAAGCTGTTATATCCGACAGAGCTTTTGTTCTGGCGAGAGCTTTCGCGCTTGTCGCTCGCCCGCACTTCGCTCTTCTTCTCTTTTTCTTCCTTGCGCGCGATTCTTTCCTTTTCCTCGTACTCCAGTATCTCGCGCTCGGTTTTTAAGTTCTTTTCATTCCAGCCCGACAGAATTTTATCTATGTAACGAAAATCGACCTTGTTTATATTATCGACTGTAATATCGTAGGCGATTCCCACAATTTCTATGCCGTACTTGTATTCTCTCTCCCACAAAGAGACGTACTCCTCCTGCTTTTTGGTGAAATCTCTGTCGCCTATGCCGAACATTTTCTTTATCTGCCATTCAAACGAGGCGAATTTTCTTCTTTCCTCTAAATAAGCCTCAAGAGCCTTTGCGCTCATAATTCCCTTGTCGCAAAGAGAAAACGCAACCTTTTCTACGTATTTCATAGAGGACTTATTATTCTCATAGCAATAGGAAATAAGCATAAGAATATATTCCCCTTCAAGAGAGAGCTGATCGTGAAGCCCCACTATTATATTTATTTCGGTAGTATTGAGAATTTTTCCCACCGTCTGCTGACAGGCGTCTATGAGAGTTTGTAGCTTTTTTCTCTTTATTATTTCGGCAAGAGTGGCGGCGTCCGCTTCAAAGAGCTTGTCCTCGCTTCTCAAGGCGCGTTTTTCCCGCGCCCCCTTTTTTTCTTCAGGGCGTTCGTCCGTTTTCTCTTTCTGTTCCGTTTTATCGGAGGCGCTTTCCTTTTTTGCGCGAGTAAGCGAGAGAAGCCCAGCCCCTCTCCAGAACTGCAAGGAAAGCGTAAGCTCGTCGTCGTCGCAGCAGGCAGTCTCCCTAAGAGTGTCTCTGTCCGAGTCGCACGTGCACTTGAGTAAGGCGAGCAAAACTCTCAAGTCCTCGGCAGACGCCTCCGAAAAGGCGGGAAGCGCTATCGCTCTTTCGATAATGTTGTCGGAATGTCGGAAGGCATAGCCTATTTTATCAGCCATCTTATTCCTCCAATAAATCGTTATGACTCTTTATCTGATAGCAAAGCGTCATAAGCGAGTCGCCTAAATGCATATTCTGTATGATAGCCTCATGGTCTTCAAGCTTCAATTCCATATTCGAGAAATTCCAAAAGCCCTTTACTCCGACGCTCGCGAGCCGAGACGCCATCTTATACGCCTCCTCTTTAGGCGTGGTAAGCACGGCGATGTCAGGCTTATGCTGACGGCAAAATTCCTCTAAACAGTCGATATGTAAAACGGGAATATCCGCAACAGTCGTTCCTACAATGTCTTCTCTTACGTCAAACAGAGCAAGTCTCTCGACGCCACGCCTCTCAAACATATGACTGTTTACAAGCGCGCGTCCTAAATTTCCCGCGCCGATAATAACGACTCTGAAGCCCTCGTTTACGCCAAGAAGCTCGCTTATTTTGGAATATAAATATTTAACGTTATACCCGTAGCCCTGCTGTCCGAAGCCGCCAAAGCAGTTCAAGTCCTGCCTTATCTGCGAGGCTGTAACGTTCATTAAGCGTGAAAGCTCTGCCGAGCTTATTCTTAAGTGATTTTCGCGAAGTAGGTCTCCTAAATATCTGTGATATCTCGGAAGTCGTCTGATAACCGCAGGTGAAACAGAATCCGCAGAAACCTCTTTGGTGTCATACTTTCCGAAGGTTCCTTTTATTTTATCAATGTGTTCCAAGATTTTTAGCCTTTCGTTTTTTATTTTTTCTTTTTTTTATTTTTTTCGTGATTTTTTTGAGTTTTTAACTTTTCAACAGACTTTTCAACATTTTTTATTTATTAAATCGCTCTTTTTGTTGAAAAGTGTCGATTTGCTTTTGAGTCCGAGCCTTTTTTTGCGCTTAATTTGTAAAACGAAGCAGTTTTCAACATTTTCAACACTGAGACAATGTGGAAACTCTCTCCTGACTTTTATAAAGCCTCAAAAGAAGCTGTTTATGCTGCCTCTCGGCTTTTCAGTCGGATGCGGAGGCGTTTAAATCGCTTTTTGCAAGGTGTCCCGCGAGAAATTCATAATAGCCCTGCGCGCCTACCATAGCGCCGTTATCCCCGCAAAGAGAGATTGGGGGAATATGAAGCCGTCTCTTTTTTTCGTTACAAAGCAACGCAAGACGACGTCTTAAATGTGAATTTGCGGCGACTCCGCCCGCTACGACAAGGTCTTCACAATCAAACATATCGAGTGACACCGACACCTGCTTCGCCACTGCCTCGACTGCCTCATAGGTATACGCGGCGGCAAAGACGTCTTTTTCTATCTCTTCGCCATTCTGCTCATATTTGTGTAAGAGGTTACAAGCGGCGGTTTTCAGTCCCGAAAATGAGAAATCGGGGCGCTCTCCCGTCAAGGCGGGTGAGGGAAGCTTCCACTCGCTTTTTCTGCGCATAGGCGATTTTGCGAAAAGCTCATACGCGTTTTCCTTGTCCCCGCTAACTCGAAGAAAGCCCTCTGACGCCAGAGCGTCAAAGCCTGCGCCCGCAGGGTACGGGATACCTATAAGTCTGCCTATCTTGTCAAACGATTCCCCTATCGCGTCGTCTCTCGTGGCGCATACGACCTTATGCTCTGTATAGGACTCCGCGTGGTAAACCGTAGTGTGTCCTCCCGAAACGACCAACGCGACAAACGGCGGCTTTGGCGGGACAAAGCCGAGCTGCGACTCGTTTTGCAGATATGCCGCCGCTATATGCCCTTTTATGTGGTCAACGGCGACGAGCGGTATATTGTTTGCAAAGGCGAGCGACTTCGCGAAATTGACTCCGACAAGCAAAGCGCCTATAAGTCCGGGGTGGTCGGTTACCGCTATAAGACCGACGTCTGAAATCGAGATGCCCGCCACAGAAAGAGATTCGTAGGTTATAGAGCTTACAGCCTCTATGTGCGCGCGACTTGCTATCTCGGGAACTACGCCGCCGTACAGTCGGTGAGTCTCTACCTGCGAAGCTATAATATTTGATTTAATAAAAAGTCTGCCCGACTCGTCGGCATAAAGCACCGACGCCGAGGTCTCGTCGCACGAGCTCTCAATAGCAAGAATATACATATTTATGCCCTTTCGCTTTTTCTTTGTAAAATAAGCGCGTCCTCTTTCGGATTATTATAATAATTTTTCCTTTGTCCTATTTCGACAAAGCCGTGCGAGAAATAAAGCTCCTTCGCCGCCGTATTAGAAGCCCTTACCTCTAAAAACAAGCTCTCGCAGCCCTCTTTTTCTGCCTCGTCTATAAACGCGTGTAAAAGGTGTGAGCCTATTTTACACCGTCTGTGCGTCGGCATAGTGGCGACTCGGTATATCTCAGCCTCAGGCGCAAAAAGCGAAGCGCTTATATAGCCCAAAAGCTGACCGTCTTCGTCCTTCGCGACAAGCGTGCGCGTATGCTTTGCCTGAACGTGTGACAAAACAGCAGTTTCGCTCCACGCGTCATCAAAGCAAGCGCGCTCTGCCTTCGCAATTGCAGGCGCGTCTGATAAAACTGCGCTCTCGATAAAAATTTTCTTTTCGTTTTCGCCTATAAGCCTTTCTTCCATAAGCCCTTCTTCCGTTCCGGTTCGGTCCTTATTTTTTCAGCTTCTCTGCGAAATTTAAAATAAAGCGGCGAAAATCCTCTCCTATTTCCTCGTGCTCGGACGCCTTTACTACGTTAGCCATCATAAGACCGAGCTTAGAGCCGAGGTCGAAGCGCTCTCCCTCAAAATCAAGAGCTGTAATACCTCCGTCTCTTGCTACCTTAGCCATAGCATCGGTTAGCTGAATTTCTCCGCCTGCGCCTGGGGGAAGCGCGTCTATTATATCGAAAATATCGCTCTCAAGCAAAACTCTGCCGAGAATCGAAAACGTCGAAAACTCCTCTCCCCTTTTGGGCTTCTCAATCATATCGTCACAGAAATATTCGTTTTCACTGCCCTCTATTTTTTCGACCTTAAGCGAGCTGTATTTTGAAACTTGCTCAATAGGTACGGCTTTAACGCCCACAACGGCGCGTCCGTAGCGCTCGTAGCTGTCGATGAGCTGTCGGCAGACGGGTGTCTTTGAAAAAATAACGTCGTCTCCGTATAGGACGAGAAACGGCTCGTCTCCCACAAAAGCTCTCGCTCTGCCTACGGCGTGTCCCAAGCCCTTTGTTTCCTTTTGGCGCAGAAAGTAGACGTTAGCCATATTTGCTATCGCGTGAAGCCTCTCAAGCTCTTTTATCTTGTTTGACTGCGTAAGCTTGGCGTCGTATTCCACAGAGAAGTCAAAGAAGTTTTCCATACATTCCTTGTCTCGGTTTGTGATTATGAGTATTTCCTCTATTCCGCTTTTTACAGCCTCCTCTACCAGATAATAAACGGCAGGCAGGTCAACTATAGGAAGCATTTCCTTCGGTACGGCGTAAGAAATGGGAAGCATTCTTGTGCCGAGCCCCGCGGCGGGAATAATAGCTTTTCTTATTTTTCGCATTTTTATCCTTCCCTCTTTGTTTTCTCGTCAGGCGTTAAGACGGCTGATTCGACATAATAATTATAATATACGAAGTCCGTGTCTGTCTGCTTGCAAGCAAGCACGGACGACTATATTCCAAGGAATGTGCGAAAACCGACAGGTTTTCGGGGGATGACACAAGTCAGCGCAGTTAATTTCGTTAAAAACGAAATTAACGTCACATAGATTATAATATACGAAGCTCGCGTCTGTCTGCTTGCAAGCAAGCGCGAGCGACTATATTTCAAGGAATATGCGAAAACCGACAGGTTTTCAGGCAATGACACAAGTCAGCGCAGTTAATTTCGTTAAAAACGAAATTAACATCATATAGATTATAGTACAAATT
>JAZQGJ010000071.1:0-19202 GCA_045539995.1 Eubacteriales bacterium | reverse complement strand
GGTTGCGTAAACGGTGGCGGTCAGCCCATACAGCCCGCTCGTGTCCGCAACGATATTGACCTTCGCGCTGAAAGAGCTTCTATTCTTTATAACGCAGATAAGAATATGAGTCTCCGTAAGTCTCACGAAAACTCTATCGTGAAGAAGCTTTACGATGAATTCCTTGAGAAGCCCGGTTCTCATAAGGCGCATGAGCTTCTTCATACGACATACGTAAAAAGAGGTCTTTAATTAAATATTTTGAGCCGATTATGACGAAAAGTCATAGTCGGCTCTTCTTTTTTTTGCATATTACTTTGCAAAAGAAAAGCTTTTTGTCGAGATTCCTGTATAAATATATTATTTTCAACTACCAAAGCAGACATTTTTTTCACCTTAAAGCGCATATAATTGATATAAGGATTGAGGATGGTGAAAAAATGCAGGTTGTATATATAGACGTTTTGTTTATAATTAATTTCTGTATGGATTTTATTGCGTTATATATAAGCGGTTCTTTTTTACATATAAAGCGCGATAAGCTTTTGATTTCTCTTTCGGCTTTGCTTGGTGGCGCTTATGCGGTATTTTCAATAATTTTTGAGGGAAATAAGCTTTTAAACTTTTTTATTGGAATTGCTGTTTCCTTTCTTCTTTGTTACATAACGTATAATAAAGAGCTTACAAGGGCGCGTTACCTCAGACTGTGCGCAGTGTTTTACTTCGTTTCAATTTTGCTTGGTGGCGCAATAACTGCGTTTTTTAATCTTTTAAGCTCGGTTTTTCATTCCTTTTCGTTTGAGTCTATGGGCGAAACTGAAAATAAAATGCTGCTTTTCGTATTTTTGTCCTTGTTTTCTTCAGCTTTGGTTATGTTTTTTTCACGCATTTTCACAAAGGAAATTTCAAATATCTCCTGTAAGCTGACGGTAACGATAAACGGCAATTCTAAAACACTTGACGCGCTAATAGACAGCGGTAATTTTTTAACAGAACCTATTTCGGGTAAGAAGGTTATAATAGTAAATAGTGAAGCTATAGCCCCCATTTTGTCATCTTCGATGATTAAGGCTATAACGCATCAGCTTTCAGGTATAGAAAATTTACATACGTCAGAGGCTAAAAGATTAAGAATTATTCCCGTGAAAGCTATTACGGGAGAGACTATTATGACAGGATATATTCCCGATTCCTTAAAAATTGAAAGAGAGAATAAGGGAAAGCATGTCATAATCCTTGCAGATGCAATAATTGGTTTTGATGTTTCGAAAGAGAAATTTGCGGAGTGCGATGCAATAATTCCGCTTTCATTATTATAAAAAGAGGTGGTTTTATGTTCATAATTAATCTAATAAAGCATTTCTTTGCATTTGTAACAAAAATATTTTTCAAGCTGCTTAGAAAAAAAGGAAACTCGGTTTATTATATAAGGGGCGCAGGGGTTTTACCGCCTCCTCTTACGCACGAAGAGGAGGCTCAAGCGCTTAAGGATATGTCAGTAAATGAAGAAGCGAAAAATTTACTCGTAGAGCATAACTTAAGATTAGTGGTATATATAGCTAAAAAATTTGATAATACGGGTATTGGCATAGAGGAATTGATTTCAATAGGCACGGTAGGGCTTATGAAAGCGATAAACACGTTTCAACTCGAAAAAAACATAAAGCTCGCTACGTATGCGTCGCGCTGTATTGAAAACGAGATACTTATGTATATAAGAAAAATAAATTCTCAGAAAAGAGAAATTTCTATCGACGAGCCCTTGAATATAGATTGGGACGGAAATGAGCTTTTGCTCTCCGACGTTTTAGGCAGCGATGCCGACGTTGTTTGTCGCAGAATAGAAGAGGATGAGGAACGGAAAATAGTGAGAAAATCGGTGGCAGGATTAAATGAAAGGGAAAGAACAATCATTGAATTGCGTTTTGGCTTGAACGGTGGCAGAGAGCGTACGCAAAAGGAGGTTGCAGATATGCTGGGCATATCTCAATCTTATATTTCAAGGTTGGAAAAGAAGATAATGGACAGATTAAGGATAGAAATTGCAGAAAAAGTTTGATTTTGCAAAAAAAAATCTAAAAAACTATTGCAAATTAAAAAATAACGTGATATAATATATTGTAAAAAATTTATAAGTTAAGAGGTGTTAAAATGAAGGAAGGAATTCATCCCGAATACAAAGAAGCAACTGTAAGATGTGCATGCGGTGAAACCGTTGTTACTCGTTCTGCAAAGGGTGATATGTCTGTTGATATATGCTCCAAGTGCCATCCTTTTTATACAGGTAAGCAAAAGTTTGTGGACGTAGGCGGACGCGTAGACAAATTTAAGAAGCGTCTTGCAGCGAACAGCAAGTAATTTCAGAAATTCGGCGTGCTGAGAAAAATCTCACACGCCTTTTTTCTGCTAACGGAGATTTATATGGAAGGTAAAAAAACACAGCAAAGGGCGATACTTGTCGGAATAGCTAAGAATTCATCATACCTGCAAGCGTGCGAGGAAAGCCTTTCTGAGCTTGAACGTCTTTTGGAAACAGCAGGCGGAGAAGCGTTTGCAAAGGTTGTTCAAATCAAAGAGGCGTTTGATCCAAGAACCTGCATAGGAAGCGGCAAGGTAAAGGAGCTTTCCGAGATCTGCAAAGCAAATTCAATAGAGCTTTTGATCTTTGACTTTGAGCTTTCACCTGTTCAGATAAGAAATCTTGAAGATGATACAGGCGTAAACGTAATAGATAGGACAATGCTCATTCTTGACATTTTTGCTTTGCACGCTGTCAGCGGTGAGGGAAAAATGCAGGTTGAGCTCGCGCAGTTAAAATATACGATACCCCGATTGACAGGAAAGGGACTTGAGCTTTCAAGACAAGAGGGAAGAATAGGAACAAGAGGTCCGGGTGAATCCAAGCTTGAGACAGATCGCAGACATATCCATAGAAGAATAGCGTCCATAGAAGCGCAAATTGCGGAAATGGAAAAGAACAGAATGGTCATGCGAGCAGCAAGAGATAAAAGCAATTTACTCAAAATTGCCATTGTAGGCTATACCAACGCGGGAAAATCCACCCTGCTCAATTATTTGACAAACGCTGGTGTTTTAAGCGAGGACAAGCTCTTTGCCACTCTGGACCCCACCACAAGAAGATTGACGCTTCCGGAAGGCGAGACAGTTCTTTTGACAGACACGGTAGGACTTATAAGAAATCTTCCGCACCATTTGATAAAAGCGTTTAAATCCACCTTGGACGAGGCGTCATACGCAGACGTTCTTATGATAGTAATTGATTATTCGGATCCTTCCTATGAAGAGCATTTGTCGGTTACGTGCGAGCTCCTTTCAGAGCTTAACGCTAGCGGGAAGCCCACCGTTTTCGTATATAATAAATGCGATGCCTCCGAGCAGGAGACCTTTCCGCAAAAGGAAAATTCGGTTTATATTTCTGCTAAAAGCGGATTTGGAATAGACAGCCTTTTGAATATGATAGAAAAAATATCTTCCGAGGGGAAGAAAAACGTAGTTCTTCATCTGCCTTATGATAAATCCTCGTTATTGAAGAATATTTACAAGGATGCCCTTGTGTCATCTGTCGAATACATGGATTCTTATATATCTGTATCTGCCGTTTTTAAGGGACCTGTTCCATATATTTATCAAAGCTATATATCTTCGGAGAAGTGAAAATGATTTCTTATACAACAATCAAGCATTCGGGAAAATCAACGTTTGAGGATAGAAAATCAATATTTATAGGGAACGCTTGCCCCGTTCAATGTGAAGAAGAGGCTATCGCTTTTGTAAAAAAAATCAAAAGTGAATACCCCGACGCAAGGCACAACGTCTATGCCTACGTAACAAAGGATAATTATATTACGAGATATAGCGACGACGGCGAGCCGCAGGGCACAGCAGGGCTTCCTGTATTAGACGTAATAAGAAAAAACGAATGCACAAACGTGGCTATAGTTGTTACAAGATATTTTGGTGGAATACTGCTTGGAACGGGCGGACTCGTTCACGCGTATACCGAGGCGGCAAAAGCGGCTTTGTCAGACGGAGAAATCGTAACGCTGCAAATGCACGATAAATTGAAAATAAGTTGCGCGTATCCCGAATATAATAAGATTAAATTTAAGGCAGATACAAACAATTATAAAATAGACGGCATTATCTTTTCCGACAGCGTGGAATTTTTCGTAACTGTAATTGAAGAAAAAACCGAAGCTTTTATAAAGGATATAAACGAGCTTTGCGCGGGAAAGGTAAAAATTGAACTGTCCGAGAAAATATTCGACAGTATTTTATAAAAATTTTCCTATAAAAAAGTAAAATCCGATTTTTTTGCGTATATTATTATTAGTATCAAATTTTAGGAGTGAATTTTGGTGGAAGATATTTCTAAAAGATTTATTGAAAGAGAAGAGCTTTTATTATCTCCCTACGCATTTTTTACCGCTAATACTAAAGGAAGGCTTCACCCCTGTAAGCCGTGCGGCATACGTACCGAGTTTCAGCGAGACAGAGACAGGATAATACATTCTAAATCATTCAGACGTCTTATGCATAAAACACAGGTTTTCTTTTCTCCTGCGGACGAGCATTACAGGACGAGAATGACTCACACCCTTGAAGTCACACAGATAGCGCGCAGTATTGCAAGGTCGCTCAGCTTGAACGAGGATTTGTGCGAGGCGACAGCGCTTGGTCACGACTTGGGACATACTCCCTTCGGTCACGCGGGCGAGGTAGCCATGAGAAGATGCTTCGATAAAAATTTTGCGCATTACGAGCAAAGTTTGAGAGTAGTTGATTTTTTGGAAAACGACGGCGAGGGCTTGAATTTAACCTATGAAGTAAGAGACGGTATCTTAAATCATACAGGCGATAATATGGCGTCAACTCTTGAGGGAGTTATAGTCAAATATGCTGATAGAATAGCATATATTAATCATGATATTGATGACGCCTGTCGAGCAAATATTCTTACTCTTGACGATATACCGAAGGACATTCTTTCCGTACTCGGAAGAGGACACAGCGAAAGAATAAATTCAATGGTTTCGGGCGTTATTCTGGCAAGCACGGATTCTGACAGAATTTCAATGGTGCCCGAAATTGAAGAGGCTACAATGGCGCTTCGTGACTATTTGTATAAAAACGTATATACGCATCCCGTAGCTAAAGCTGAGGAACAAAAAACTCAGGATCTTCTAATCAGTTTATTCCAATATTTCAGTGATAAACCTGAGCAGATGTCTCCTCTTTACTTTAACAATATTGAACGTGACGGGCTTGGAAGATGTGTTTGCGATTTCATTTCGGGCATGACCGATAGATATGCGATAGAGCTGTACAGAGATTTGTTTGTACCTAAAACGTGGCAAGGAGTGGGAATATGATTGATAGATCGGTAATTGATGATATTTTGAACAGAACCGACATTGATCAGCTTATATCCTCGTACGTTTCTTTGCAAAGAGCAGGCTCTCTTATGAAGGGCTTGTGTCCTTTTCACAGCGAGCGCTCTCCTTCGTTTACAGTTTATCCCTCCGATAATAGCTTTTATTGCTTTGGATGCGGCGCTGGAGGAAACGCTATTACCTTTATAAAGAGAGCGGAAAATCTTGATTTTGAGGATGCGGTGGAATTTCTTGCAAAGAGAGTTGGAATTACCGTATCACGCACTTCTGACGGCAATGAGAAAAAATATGATCGCTCAAAGCTTTTTATGATGAATAAGGATGCTGCCAGGTTTTTTCATTCGGCTTTGTATGAAAAGAATGAAAGCGCCTTGCTCGCGTTGGATTATTTGTCTAACAAGCGTCGCCTTTCTAATGCGGCGATCAAGCATTTCGGGTTGGGATTTGCGCCGAGCAACAGCTTCGCTTTTATAGATTATATGAGGTCAAAGGGATATACCGATGACGATTTGGTAATCGGATTTTTAGGAACGAGAAGCGATAAAAACAATAAGGTTTTTTCTTCCTTCAGAAATAGAGTTATGTTTCCGATTATCGACCCTGCGGGAAATATAATCGCGTTTGGCGGAAGAGTAATGGATGACAGTATGCCTAAATACAAGAATTCATCCGACACCCCCGTCTTTAAGAAAAGCAAGAATTTGTTTGCATTGAACTTCGCAAGACATCATTGCTCGGAAAGCATGATTTTGTGTGAAGGTTATATGGACGTTATCGCGCTTCATTCTGTGGGAATATGTAACGCTGTAGCCACGCTCGGAACGGCAATTACTCCCGAGCAGGCGCGCCTTATGAGCCGATATACAAAGAAGGTAATAATTTCTTATGACAGTGATGAGGCGGGACAAAAGGCGGCGACAAAGGCTATGACCTTGCTTGAAGGCGCGGGACTTGAGGTCAAGGTGCTAAAAATGACAGGCGCCAAGGACCCCGACGAATACATAAAGACCTTTGGCGTAGACGCTTTCAAAACTATAATAGGCGAGAGCAGAACAAAATTTGATTTTAATGTGGAAAAGGTTTTGTCGAAGCATGACATTTCTGTTCCACAAGAAAAGATAATTGCGTGCGCAGAGCTAACAAAGATTATTTCTCAGGTATATTCTTCGGCAGAAAGAGAAATATACATAAAAGAGATGTCCAAAAAATTGGAAATAGATGAAAAAAGCATAAAGCACGACGTAGAAAGGGCGATTGCTAAGCAAAGGCGAGAGGCAAACGTAAAAGAAAAGCAGAAGATGCATCAGCAGGCGGCGGGCTATATGGACAAGGTGAACCCCGATTTTGTTAAAGCGCCGGCAATAGCAAAAACTGAGGAGGCTCTGCTTGGATTGCTTTATTTGTATTCAGAGCATAGAATCGCCGCTTTTAAATCTGACGGACTTCTTCACGAAAGCGACTTCTTTACCTCGTTTGGAAAAAGAGTTTTTGCTTTTATTCGGGACAACACTGATGAAGGCGCCTTTGACGATACGTTTTTAGATGAGGCTTTTACACCCGAGGAGGTCGGACGTATAAAGAAGATCAAATTGGATCGCTCTTCGTTGGAGAATAACAGTTCCACTGTTTTTTCAGATGTAGTTAACGTCTTAAAAAGCTACGTAATGGATAAAGAGTCTGAAAAAACGGCTGATACGTTGGAAGATCTTAATGATTTGATAAACAAAAAAAGGGCTATGATGAATAGCAAGAATGGCAAAAGCGAGGGAAATATATGAATTTAGATGAAAGAAAAATAGTTGATGTCAACAATTTGATCGACAATTCAAGTAATGACGGTATTCCGGCAGACAGCGATATTATGAAAGCGCTTGAAGACATCGATTATGATATTGAGCAGCTCGAGGATATGGGCGACGCCCTTGAAGCAAACGGAATTGAAAGTGCAGACTTTTTAATCGATCAGGATTCTGAATTAGAGCAGAGCTTGGAGCTGTTTAAGAATCCTCATAAGATGGAAAAAATTCTTTCATCCGAAGGTATTTCGCCCGACGATCCCGTGAGAATGTATCTCAAGGAAATAGGTAAAATTCCTTTGCTTTCAAACGAGAGAGAGATGTACCTTGCCGAGCAGGTTGCGCTTGGTAATAAGGAAGCGAAAAATGAGCTTGTTGAGGCAAACCTGAGGCTCGTTGTAAGCATAGCCAAAAGACACGTCGGAAAAGGTATGTTTTTCCTTGATTTAATTCAAGAGGGAAATCTCGGCCTTATGAAGGCAGTAGAAAAATTCGATTACCGAAAGGGATATAAGTTTTCGACTTACGCTACGTGGTGGATAAGACAGGCGATAACGAGAGCGATTGCGGATCAAGCGAGAACGATTCGTATTCCCGTTCATATGGTGGAAACTATTCACCGTGTCTCTCGCGCGGCGCGTCAGCTTTTGCAGGAGTTTGGAAGAGAGCCTACCATAGATGAAATTGCACAAAAGCTTGATTTTCCACCCGAGCGAGTTCGTGAGATTATGAAAATCGCTCAGGACCCTGTTTCTCTTGAAACGCCTATTGGCGAAGAGGAGGATAGTCATCTCGGTGATTTTGTCGAGGATACCGAAACTCTTTCACCCGTAGAAGCAGCTAATGCTGCATTTATTAGAGAGCAGCTTTGCGCGGTGCTTCACACACTCACGCCTCGCGAAGAACAGGTATTAAAGCTTCGCTTCGGCTTGGAGGACGGACGCCCTCACACGCTTGAGGAGGTAGGAAAGCAATTCGATATAACACGTGAAAGAATAAGACAGATTGAAGCTAAGGCTTTGAGAAAATTAAGACATCCTACAAGGGCAAAGCTACTACAAAGAGACTGATTATTTTAAGAATAATTTTTAAAAAGGAAATATAAAATCACAATGAATTCAGAAGAAAAAGAATTGCTTGATGTAAATGAAATTATAGGAAGCGCGAAAACGGATTTTTCCGTAGGTGAAAGCGATATTTTACAAGCGCTTGAGGATATTGACTTTGATATTGAGCAAACGGATAATGAATATGAGGATTTGGATACTATAGACGATGAGGACTTTGAGTTAAGTCAGGAACAGCTCAAGGATATAGAAAATAATTTAGAAAGTCTCGACGATCCCGAAAAGCTGAAAAGTCTTTTAGTGGCAGAAGGCCTATCTATTGATGATCCTATAAGAATGTATCTAAAAGAAATCGGCAGTATTCCGTTGCTCTCGCCCGAAAGAGAGCTTTATCTTGCAGGACAAATTGAGCTTGGCAACAAGGAAGCGAAAAACGAGCTTGTTACCGCCAATTTGCGTTTGGTCGTAAGCATTGCAAAAAGACACGTGGGAAAGGGAATGTTCCTCCTTGATCTGATACAGGAGGGAAACCTCGGTCTTATGAAGGCGGTAGAAAAATTTGATTATCGAAAGGGATACAAGTTTTCAACTTACGCTACGTGGTGGATAAGACAGGCGATAACAAGAGCCATAGCCGATCAGTCGAGGACGATTCGTATTCCCGTTCATATGGTAGAAACGATTCACAGAGTTTCTCGTACGTCCCGTCAGCTCGTGCAGGAATATGGCAGAGAGCCTACTATAAATGAGATAGCCGAAAGACTTGGCTTGCCACCCGAAAAAGTATGCGAGGTTATGAAAATTGCGCAGGATCCCGTTTCTCTTGAAACGCCTATAGGCGAAGAGGATGACAGCCATCTCGGTGATTTCGTCGAGGATAACGATTCGCCCGCCCCTGCCGAAAGCGCTTCATATACCTTGCTTAAAGAACAGCTTATGTCTGTTTTACATACGTTGCTTCCCCGTGAAGAAAAGGTGATACGTCTTCGTTTCGGTCTTGATGACGGAAGACCTCATACCTTGGAGGAGGTCGGAGAAGAATTTCAGATTACAAGAGAAAGAATTCGTCAAATTGAGGCGAAGGCGCTGAGAAAGCTGCGCCATCCAAGCCGTTCCAAAAATTTGCGCGATTACCTTGAAAACTAAAATTTTTCTATTTCGTTAATTTTCAACAAAAAAACATATAATGGTCAAATTAACTTGACTTTTAACTGCTTTTATAGTAAAATATACAAGTGGCCATATAAATGGCAACGGTAAACATTTTGGAGGATAATATTATGAAAAGACTGATGAGCTTGGTGTTATGCTTGCTTATGATAATGTCTATGTTCCTTGTCGGTTGTGGCAAGGTAGAAGACGACCCCACAGACGTTGTTGAGGAAGAGGAAGTAAGAAACGCTATAACACTTAAATTTTATATAATTACAGAAGACGTAACAACGTCTGATGCAAAAGAGGCAATGCAGGATGCGTTTAATACCGTTTGCAGAAAAAAGTATTCCACACAGGTTGAATTTGTTTTCTGCACAGCGGATGAATACAAGGCTACTCTTGACAAGGCGCTTGAAAGCGCAAGCTCTACGCTTGAAGTGGAGGACGCAAAGCTACCGTCAGATATATATTCGGGATACGTATTGGAGACCGAGCTTGATGAGTTTAATCTTCCCAATCTTATTTATCCCGACGCGCTCGATAATCAGATCGATATTGTTTTGATAAACAGCAAGGAAATGCTACAAGAGTATATTGAAAAGGATTACTTGCTTGATCTGACCACGTACATAGACGGCGATAACAAGGCGATAAAGGAATATATCAACACAAGCCTGCTTACTAACACTAAGATAGAGGGTAAGTGGTTTGCAATTCCTAATAACGTCGTAGTCGGAGAATATAAGTACCTTCTTATAAACAAAGAGCTGGCAGGAAACTATTATCTTGTTGAAAGTGATTTTACCAAGCTTGACTCTGATGGAAAAACAGTTGTAAACTACGTTACTTGCCTTGATTTTGCGAAGAATATAGCTAACGATGATTCTTTGACAGACGTCGCTCCTGTTTACGAGAAATTTGATATGCCGACGACGCAGTTCTGGTCTCTCGACGGATCTCCTTTCGCCTTAGCTACGTTCTATCATCACGATACAGGCTACGGCGATTATATTAAATTATCCACCGCTTATGAAAACGAAACGTATATCGATTATTTGAAATTCGTTGTAGAAGCAGAGAACAACGGTTATTTCGCAAAGGACCCCGCCAATACCGAGATCTACGGAATGAGAGTGGTAAGCGATGATTACGCTTCTCGCTTTACTTATGACGATGATTATTACGTAATCGTTGTTGATAATCCCAGAGTTTATGCAACCGACGGATTCGACGCAATGTTTGCTGTGCCAAAATTTACCGCGTCTGCTTCTCGTTCTATGGAAATAATTCAGGACTTAATGGTTGACTCCGAGCTTTGTAACATTTTGCTTTACGGCGTTGAGGGAAGCGACTATTATCTGGACGAGGATGAAGGAACAGTTACAAGATCGACTGCTACAGATTACAGAATGAACATCAAGTACACGGGAAATGTGTTTATGACTTATCCTTGTGTTAACGAAGGAATGCTTCCCAATCACTGGATGTACGGTATGTATCAGAATCAGGAGGCTTCATCTGCCCCGATTGAAGGCTGTACCCCCGAATTTCTTTGGGACATGGTTCGTACGGGAATTATCGATGACCAAATGCTTTTGATGGTAAAACAGGAGCTAATGGACGTTACTGGCTTAGAGATTGTTTACACCACCTTGGGAGAGTACGTTACACGTTTACAGCAGTTCTATGCGGGCATTGATCCTAATGCAACTCCTGCCCCCACAAAGCCGGGCGAACCTACTACAGCAGCATTGACTGTTTCTGCTGAAATTAAGAATCAGGTCAACGAGCTTGTATACGGTGTTACAATCAGGGAACCCGATCCTGAAAACGAGGGAGAATATATCATAACAAATAAAGGCGGCTTCAGAGAACTTGCGACTAAGATTGCAGATCAAACTATTGAGGCTGTTATGAGCAAATCTGAGGAATACGTTTCGCTTATATCCGAATGTAAAAATTCCGAAGAAATTGACGCGGCTGTAGAAACAATTATGGAAGATATGTCAAAATCCTATTTGTTCTATAATACCCGTCTTGGAGAATGGAGTAAAACAACAATAACCGTTACCAATCTCGAAGGTGTTGAGCAGGAATTTACCGCGCCTTTCGGCATGATGCAGCTTAACTACCGTAATGCTCCCGCGAAGTCAGCTCTTGCAGGCGCATTGCTTACTTGGTATCGTTCAATTGCTGAATAATTATTATCTATAGCAAAAAGGGCTGTCTCAGTTTTAACCTGAGACAGCCCCACTTTTTACTTTGAGGGGCATCCTTTGTACAACCAAGGAAGCCCCTTTATTTTTTTTAATAAAACGTTTATAAAAAGAGAAGAGAATATCTGACAATTAAAAAACGACAAGCCTCTTTGGAAACTTGTCGACTTTTGGCGCGCCTGATAGGATTCGAACCTATGACCTACCGGTTCGTAGCCGGGCACTCTATCCACTGAGCTACAAGCGCAAAAAAATATTGGAGCGGGTGATGGGAATCGAACCCACGCGACCAGCTTGGAAGGCTGGAATTCTACCATTGAACTACACCCGCATCTCCATTTGACTCATATATAATAACACATTTTATTTCATTTGTCAATAGCAAAAACAGAAAAAAATATAAAAAAATTATATTTTTTAGTATGCTTATTTTTGTGCTACCCGTTTTTTTAAAAATATCCTTTAATATTGAAAATGAGTATTGATAGATTTATAAAAATATGTTATACTTATAATAAATAAAAGAGCAAATCATATTAAAACAAAAGACGGAAGAGGAATATGAAAAAGATTTTTTCCCCCGATTACTTCTTTACATCCTTTTCAGATGTAAACGTTGACTTTTTAAAAAGTCATTCAGTAAAGGCGTTAATATTGGATATAGATAACACGTTAGTTCCGTATGAAATTCCAGAGCCTACCGAGGAATTGTTTTTTTGGTTCAATGAATTAAAAAACGCGGGTATCAAGGTCGCGTTCGTTTCCAACAATAATTCAAAAAGAGTTAATACCTTTAATAAAGATCTCGGATTCTTTGCTACATATAAAAGCAAAAAGCCCTTTACCAAATGCTTGAAGAGAGCTATGACGGCAATGGGCTCGGACAAAAGAACAACCGCGCTTATGGGAGATCAGATTTTTACCGACATCGTAGCAGGGAACAGTCTTTCGCTGTTGACGGTGCTTGTGCCGCCTATAAAGGATAAAACAGACGCCTTTACACGCTTTAAGAGGCTTCTCGAAAGGCCTATAATTAAGAAATTTAAGAAAAGAGAAAATTTATGAGTAACGCAAATCCTAAATTCGGCCCCGGTGGAAATAGCGAGGCCTTCTATAATGCGAAGAAAAAGCATACCCTACAAGCGCCCGAATGGCTTAATTCAATCGGCTTGAGCGCGTATGAATATGAAGCGGGTAACGGACTTGCCGCAGGTATAGAGACCTTGTCTAAAATCGGAGAAGAAGGCAAAAAGTATAATATAAAAATGTCATTGCACGCGCCGTATTTTATTTCGCTTTCGGGCGTTGATATTGATAAACGACTTAAAAGCATTGATTATATTAATAAAAGTGTCCTCGCCGCAGAAGCCCTTTTCGCTGATACTGTGGTCGTTCATTGCGGAAGCGCCGCGAAAATCAGCAGAGAAGAAGCGATGGCGCTTTCTGCCGATACCCTGTTTAAAACCTTGGAGGAGGTACGGGATAACGGCGTCAAAATAGGCGTTGAAACAATGGGAAAGGTCAATCAGTTAGGAACTCTCGAGGAGGTCATCTCTCTTTGTAAAATAGATAAAAGACTGGCTCCCGTCGTTGATTTCGGACATTTGAACGCAAGACAGTGCGGCGGACGTTTTCCGTCGTCGGATGAGTATGCCTATATCTTTGACAGAATTTCCTCCGAGCTGGGCGCAAGCGTTGCCGAGAATTTACACTGCCATTTTTCGAAAATCGAATGGACGGGCGCAGGCGAGAAAAAGCATCTGACGTTTGAGGACTCCACCTTTGGCCCCGATTTTGAGCCGCTTATGGAAGCGATATATAAGCTCGGTGTTTCACCTACGATAATTTGCGAATCGGCAGGCACACAGTCTGACGATGCTTTAGCTATGAAAAAATGCTTTGACAGAATAAGGGAAAGGTAATATGACACCTCTTAAGAAATTGCTTTACAAATTTGATGAATTGAATATAGACGCTGTCATATTATTCGACGAAATAAATCAGTACTATTTTTCAAAATATAAGTTTTCGGACGGCGTGTTGCTTCTTACAAGAAAAACAAACTACTTAATTACAGATTTTAGGTATTCAGAGGACGCTGCGTCAAAGGTTAAAGAAGACTTTGAAATAGTTGCGCCGAAGTCTCAATTAGAGTTTATTTGCGACGTTTTAAAGGAGAACAATATAAAGCGTTTAGGCTTTGAGGATGATACTCTCTCTTATGCAAGATATAAGCGCCTGTCCGAAAAATTCAGTATTGATATGTACGGAATAAGCTCGACTATCTTTGAGCTTCGTACCGTAAAGAACGAGAGTGAAATTGAAAAAATCACAAGGGCGCAAGAACTGACCGACAAAGCCTTTTCTCACGTTTTAAACATCATAACGCCCGATATTACCGAGACAGAGCTTGCGTTAGAAATTGAGTTTTTTATGAGAAAAAACGGGGCAGAAGACATTGCCTTTGACACAGTTGCAGTTTCAGGCTCCGCGAGCTCGCTTCCTCACGGAGTTCCGCGTAATATTGCTTTACAGAGAGGATTTCTCACCTTGGATTTTGGCGCTAAATTTGACGGGTATTGCTCTGATATGACGAGGACTGTATCTGTCGGTAAGGCGACAGAGGAAATGAAAAAAATATATAAAACCGTCTTGGAGGCTCAAAGGCTCGGACTTGAAAAAATAAAGGAAGGCGAGCTTTGCTCTGAGGTGGATAAGGCTTCGAGGGATTTCATAGAGTCGAGTGGATACAAGGGCTGCTTCGGTCATAGCTTAGGTCACGGAGTGGGATTATATATACATGAAAATCCGAGACTGTCAATGAATTGTAAAACACCCTTGAAGGCGGGAAACGTTGTCACGGTTGAGCCTGGAATATATATAAACGGCAAATGTGGATGCCGTATTGAGGATATGGTGCTAGTTACAAAGGACGCATATCTCAATTTCACGAAAAGCGGAAAGGATTTAATTGAGCTTTTCTGATATATTTTCAAAAAAACGAAAAAATATTTGCGTAAACTATTGCTTTTTTTGCGATTTTGTTATAAAATAGTAGTGTATATTAGCCATGCTTTGTTTATGGCTTTGAGGGGGCATTTGCGCAGCGGGCAAAATGGTGAAACCCTTTCGAAAATAATATTTCCGCTGAGAAGTTTAAGGTGAACGATGGTTACAGCTGGCGATTTTAGAAACGGCGTTACATTTGAGATGGATGGAAATGTAATGCAGATTATTGAATTCCAACACGTAAAACCCGGTAAGGGCGCGGCATTTGTAAGAACAAAATTGAAGAACGTAATAAGTGGCGCGGTTATTGAAAAGACATTCAGCCCTACCGAAAAATTTGAGAATGCTTATATCGAGCGTAAAGAAATGCAGTATCTTTACAACGACGGAGATCTGTACTACTTTATGGATATGGAAACATATGATCAGTTGCCTCTTAATTCGGATAAGCTTTCCGACAACTTTAAGTTTGTAAAAGAGAACACTCTTTGCAAAATCATTTCTTATAAGGGCAACGTATTTGACGTAGAGCCTCCTTTCTTTGTAGAGCTTGAAGTAACTGATACAGAGCCCGGTGTTAAGGGAGATACTGCGACAAACGTTACAAAGTCTGCGACTCTTGAAACAGGCGCTACAATCAAGGTTCCGATATTCATCAACACAGGTGATATTATCAGAATTGATACTCGTGTAGGCGAGTATCTCGAAAGAGCGTAAGCCTTTTAGTTTATCAATAAAAGAAAAGAGGGATGATATGAATATTTGTGAGAAATCTGCTTATTTGACAGGCTTGTTGGACGGTAAAAGTCTTGATATGACAAAGCCCGAGAGCTTGCTCATTTCCGAGTTGGTTAAGCTGGTCAAGGACATGGCTGACGAAATTACAGACCTTCAGGAAGAGGTTGCTGAGCTTCGTGAGTACATTGAAGAAATTGACGAGGATCTTGGAAACGTTGAAGAAGATTTTTATATCGACGATGACGAAGACGATTATTACGATGACGAAGACGAAGAAGATGACGATGATTACTATGAAGTAGAATGTCCTTCTTGCGGCGAAGTTATTTGCTTTGATGACAGTGTCGATCCCGATCATTTGACCTGCCCCGCATGCGGCGAAAAATTCAGCTGCCTTTGCGACTGCGAGTGCGAGTCTTGTGATGAATGTGACAAAGAATAATTATTCCTGAGTTTTAATTTTGCTATAAATACCTCTGTATTTTGCAGAGGTATTTATAGTGATTGCTCTTAAAATAACGAGGTGTGGCGCAATTGGTAGCGCGCTTGCTTTGGGAGCATGCAGGCAGTTTCCTGCCGTGAGTTTTCTAAAACGCTGAAAACCCTTGTAAACATTGACTTTTTCGGCTGTTACCCTGTTCAAAAAAACACCGACAAAATGTTTTGACCACAGATTTGACCACTTACGGAAATTGACCTAAAAATCGAATATTTTTCACACTTCGGGGTGTGGCGCAGTTGGTAGCGCGCGACGTTTGGGACGTCGATGCCGCAGGTTCGAATCCTGTCACTCCGACCAAAATTGCCGATTTGACTGCTTTTTGCGGTCAACTCGGCGCAAATTTAATACGTCACCGGAGGCTGTGTACCGTAGTACCGTAATGCCGGATTAGGTGTCCAAGTGAGCTTGGGTTATTGCATTCGCAAAGCCTGAGCTCTATTTTTTATTTTGGAGGTAATTATGAAAAACACGAAAGTTTCTCTCGTTCCCCTCACAGCAGATGACCGTGAGCAATTTATCCTTGACAATCAATGGGCGTTCAAGTACGGGGCGATGATGGAGTTCGGTGAGCGTGACGACCATATTGACGATGATGGCGAAATCATCTCACGCACAACCATTGAGAGATCCATCGACAATCCCAAAAGCGAAACCTACCGCATTATGCTTGACGGTGAGAAGGTTGGTGGTTTGATACTCACGATTGACAAGGAAACGCATCATAATCACTTGGATATTCTCTTTGTCCTTCCCGAAGCGCACAGCAAAGGTATCGGCTACGGCGCATGGCTTGCTGTTGAGACTCTGCACCCCGAAACGAAAGTTTGGGAAACCTGCACACCCTATTTTGAAAAGCGCAATATCCATTTCTATGTAAACAAGTGCGGTTTTCAAATCGACCAATTTTGGTGCGAGTATTTTCAACCCGAGCACATAATATTCGAGGATGAAAAGCACGATCCCGACGAAGGGCCCGATGAAATGTTCCGTTTTATTAAGGTGATGAAGCCGTAACCTGTTTTCTTTGTTTCCTCTGACTCAAAATTTGAGGGCTGACCGTTTGTTTTCCGTCAGCCCCTCTTTCGTTATGCGTTCTTCGTTTGCCGCCATTGCGGGAGCTGCAAGCGAGCAAAGGAGCACAAGGCTCAAAATGATGCTAAAAGCCTTTTTTATAAAAACAACTCAAAATCTATATATTCTATTTTTCGTTATGTTCATGTAGTTTGGTCAGAACATATTCTTTGCCAATTTCAGCGGTGCCTTCACCTCCGATAAGGGTAAGCTTATCACCCTCAACCGTATAAGTATATTGACAGTCCGTAACGTATTCTAGTTCAAAGTCCAAATAAATAATGCTGTCTTTGACGGTGTAGGTGTATTCAAACGCCTTGCCTTCGGCATAAAACATCCTACCATTGCCTTCACCGTCGAATTCATACTCGGTATATTCGTTGTAATACCAACACCCTTGCAGTTCTCGGAGCTCTTTGTTGCTTCCCGAACACCCCCTGCACAGCAGAACGATCAGCAAGATCAGTAACGCTAAAAAAGCTGCTGAAGCACCGATCAAAATACGCATTTTACGTTGACGACGAATTGCCGCCGTTCGCTTGGATAAGTACCGCCCTTTCATATTGTGAAGTCTGCGAACAGGGGTCCTGCTCGCACTTATAGGCCTTTGCTCTGATTTAGGTTGTACTTGTTCGGATCGCGGATGCTCTTTTTCCCAAATTGATAAAAATTCATCGTAATTATTTTTATTATTGCTCATACAAAAACTCCTTTCGCAGAATGATCAGCTTTCTTCAAAACGACAAACACATTTCTTTTGTCGCTTTGAAGAAAGGGCTATCATGGCTTGATAGCCTTCTTTTTTTGAAAAGGGCGGTGACGGACGATTTGACCGCCACCGCCCTCATTTTAAGGTGTGGTTATCTGTTATCTAACAGAATGTCTCTTCTTATCGAGAACGGTAGTAACAACAACGCCGCAACCGCTGACAAACAGCAGAGCGATCCAAAGGAACATATTGCTGTTATCGCCGGTCGAAGGATTATCAGCAGCCTTGTTATAGCTGTTGGTGAACTCTACCTTTTCCAAAGTGGTGTTGCCAAAGCCATCGTCACCGGGGAAGATAACGAAAGAGGTAGCGCCGCTATCGGAAATCTGAGGAGCAATGTAGTAAACGGTCTCGTCATAAGTCCAACCATCAGCAGAGCCCTTAACCTGAGCGAACTTAAAGCCTTCAGAAAGGTTGCCGAACTGGCTTTCCTTAACCTTGATAACCAACTTACCGGTGTAAGTATTCACACCATTGGTCTCAACGGTCAGACCCTCTACAGTGTAGATCGTATTGGCATATCCGAGATCAAACATCTTGAAGGTGAAGGTTTCCTTAGCAGGATCCAGCTCACCCGTCTTCTTAACAACTACGCTGAAAGGAATTTCAAAGGTAAGCTCGTTATCAACAAGTGCAGGGATGATAAGGTCTTCGTAAGCAACTTCCTTCTTCTCAACGTGAGTATCGTGCTCTACGTCAACGAAATACTTGTCACACTCAGAGCACTGATAGTGAGCCTTCAAGCCGGTCTTGCCGATTTCAGCAGGTTGCTCAGGCTTCTCAGTACCGTAGTTGTGCTGAGGAATCTCGCCATAACCTACGCCGCAAACGTCACAAACAGCCTGCTTGCCGCAAGCAGCCTTGTTTTCAGCCTTTTCAGACTTATGTTCAGCCTTGGAACCGTCAATTACGACACCGCAACCGGTGACGGTACACTCTTTCCAGTGGTGAGTAGAATCGGTCGACCAATCCTCTGCAGGAACGTGAGCACCGGCAAGAATTGCCTGACCTTTTTCGATAAGAGCGTCACACTCGTTGCACTTCTTGTCGCCGGTATAGCCGTCAACGCCGTTTTTGTGATCGACAGCTACTACACCGTCAAGATAAGTGCCGTAGTTTGCGTGGTTGTTTGCATCCTTTTCACCCTTGAAGGTGTTATCGGTATCGGTATCAACCTGTCCGCAATGTACACAGGACTTGATGTAAACTGCTTCTTTGCCGCAATCGCCCGCAGTCTTCAGTGCTTCAGTCTTCTTCTCTTCCTTGGTGAAGGAATGAGAAATCGGGTTGCCGTAGCTTACGCCGCAAACGTCACAAACAGCCTGCTTGCCGCAAGCAGCCTTGTTCTCAGGCTTTTCAGACGTATGTTCAGCCTTGGAACCGTCAATTACGATACCGCAACCGACGACGGTACACTCTTTCCAGTGGTGAGTAGAATCGGTCGACCAATCCTCTGCAGGAACGTGAGCACCGGCAAGAATTGCCT
>JAZQGJ010000070.1:0-64539 GCA_045539995.1 Eubacteriales bacterium | reverse complement strand
AGCCCATTAAAATGAGGAAATCCGTAGGATTTCAACCTTATAAAAGTATTTTTTCACAGATATAATTCATTCTCTGGGCTTGGTGTGTTTTTTTATAAAGTGTCGGGCTTCTTTGGTTTTACCAAATATGACAGCCCCTTTCTTTATATTTCCATAGACTTATTTAAAAACGATTTTAATAGCTCGCTCTTGGGATTTTCAAAGAGCTGCTTGGGAATACCTATCTCCTCTACTACTCCGTTCGCCATAAACATAACCTTGTCTGCTACGTTACGCGCAAACTCCATTTCGTGAGTTACTATTATCATTGTTCTGTCTGCGCCCTTTAAATCCTTGATAACACGCAAAACCTCGCCCGTAAGCTCGGGGTCAAGGGCTGACGTCGGCTCGTCAAAGCAAAGAACGTCGGGGCTCAACGCCAATGCTCTCGCAATAGCGACTCTCTGCTGCTGTCCTCCCGAAAGCTGACAAGGATATGCTTCTGCCTTATCGGAAAGTCCTACCTGTGCAAGCAATAGGTCTGCTCTTTGCGCGACCTCTTCGGAAATTCTGAGCTTTTCACTTCTTGAAAGCTTCTTTTTCTCTTTTTTCGCCTTTTCCATCTCAAGTAATTCAGACGCAAGCGTTATGTTGCGCTTTACGGTGTATTGCGGGAAAAGGTTGAAGGACTGAAAAACAAGACCTAAATGCAGACGCTTCTGACGAATTTGTTCTTCGCTCAAAGCCTTTTTATCAGACCAGTCAAATATTTTTTCGCCATCAATTATAATTTCTCCCTCATCGGGCTTTTCGAGAAAATTGAGGCAACGCAAAAACGTGGTCTTCCCACTTCCCGAAGCGCCTATTATGGCAAGAACCTCGCCTTTTTCGAGTGAAATATCAACACCTTTGAGAACTTCGAGCTTGTCGAAGTGTTTTTTCATATTTTTTACTTCATAAAAAGCCATATCGATATTCCTCCTCAGACCTTATAATAATCGAGCTTCTTCTCGAAATATCCAAAGAGAAGCGTAAGTACGCCGACGAAGATCAAATAGAACAGCGCCGTATAGAAAAGGGGCCAGATAAGACCGTAAGCGGCGTATTCCTCAGCCGCCTTGATAATTTCCACAACCATGATTACTCTTGCAAGAGCTGTATCCTTTACAAGAGTTATAACCTCGTTTGACATAGGCGCAAGAATGCGCTTTACTACCTGCATAAGAACTACTTTGAAAAATATCTGCGACTTGGTCATTCCAAGCACCTTGCCCGCCTCGTACTGACCTCGCGGAATGCTCTCGATACCACCGCGATAAATCTCGGAGAAGTAACACGCATAGTTAATGGCAAAGGCGACAATTACAGCATTAAAGCGGGTAAAGAATGAAAGGTCCCACAAAAGTCTTGGAACGTAGAAAACAACGAAGATCTGCAGCATAAGCGGAACTCCGCGTATTATCCATACAAAGACCTTAGTAAGATACGCGAGAGGCTTGAATTTTGACATAGAGCCAAAAGAAATGACCAAACCTAAAGGAAGCGCTAACACGAGTGTTAGCGCAAAGATAAGACACGTTTTTTCAAATCCTTCAAGCAGGCTCAAGGTTACATTTAAAAATGATGACCATGTAATTGCCATGTTTGATTCCTTTATTAAGCTAATCAGTCGATAGTTTCAACAAGCTGAACTACGTTTTCAAATCCGTACTTCTCTGCAAGCTCTGCAATTTTGCCGTTTTCGAAGAGAGTCTTGATAGCCTCGTTAACCTTAGCGGTAAGCTCGCTGCCCTTTTCAAAGCCGATAGCGTAAACCTCACGTCCGAGCTCTATTTCTTCAACTATCATAAGATCGGTGTAGTCGCCCTTACCGCAAATGTTTTTCGCGAGAACGATGTCCACAACAGCGAAATCAACAGCGCCCGACTTAACCTCAAGGAATGCGTTGTTCTGAGCAGGATACTTCTCAAGGCTTCCGTTTTCGCCAACTGCCTCTGATGCGTAGCTTTCGCCTGCGCTTCCGCCCTCAACGCCTGCCTTCTTTCCTGCAAGGTCTGCCTCTGCCTTAATTGTCTCGGCATTGTCAGCCTTAATTACGATACACTGCTGATTGAGCATATAGCCGTAGGAGAAGTCAACGAGGTCGGAACGCTTTTTATCAACGCCGTCAATCTTATCGGAGGAGTTAGCTGTAAATCCGTTCCAGATACAGTCGATAGTGCCTGCAGCAAGCTCCATATACTTCTGGTTCCAGTCGATTTCCTGGAATTCAACGTTCATACCTATAAGCTTGCCGACTTCCATAGCGAACTCGGACTCAAAACCTGTCCAATTGCCGTTTTCGTCCTTTTCATTCATATTCTCGAAAATGGTAACACCACAAACGAGTGTTTCTTCCTTCTTATCGCAGCCTGTGAAAATGAACAAGGTTGCTACCATGAGAAGCGCGAGTGCGAGTGAAATAATTTTTTTCATCTTTGTTTCCTCTTTTTAAAAAATATTTTTCGTAAGCCTGAATAGCAGAGCGTACTTTACTCAACTAAACTTTAGCTTGCTAAATTGATAGTATTATAACACACTATAGAACAAAAAGCAATAGTTTTACGCGAATTATTTAATTTTATTTCATTTTTAGCTTTTTGTGTTGACTTTTCGGCATAAAAGTGCTATTCTATACTCATTGATGAGAGAAAGGAATTTTTATTCCGTTACTAAAGGAGGCTCTTTTTAGAGTAGTATTATGGCAAACAAAAAAAATCTTGTTATAATTGGATACGGTGGAATGGGGGGCTGGCACGCGCTTCATTCACAGGACAGCGACGTTGTAAATCTTTTGGGAATCTATGATATAAAAGAGGAAAGAAATCTTCTTGCCGAGTCTAATGGCATTAAGGCGTATAAATCATTTGAAGACGTTTTAGCCGACCCGTCGGTTGACCTCATTACAGTAGCAGTGCCTAACGATTCTCACAAGGAAATTGTTATCAGGTCGCTTATGGCAGGTAAGAACGTAATCTGCGAAAAGCCTGTCGCGCTTTCTACACAGGACTTAAACGAAATGATTGCCGCGGCAAAAGAAAGCGGAAAAATTTTCACCGTACATCAGAACAGACGCTGGGACGTTGACTTCCTTGCGATAAAGGAAATCGTTAAAAGCGGTAAAATAGGAAAGCCGCTGCGAATCGAGTCGAGAATTCACGGCTCAAGAGGTATTCCGAGCGACTGGAGAGGTAAAAAAGAGCACGGCGGCGGTATGATTCTCGACTGGGGCGTACATCTTATCGACCAGCTTCTTCAAATCTATACCGAAAAAATTGTAAAAATCGAATGTAGCTGTACTTACATTACAAACAAAGAGGTAGATGACGGCTTCTATCTTACAATCACATTTGAAAGCGGTGCGGTAGCGTTCGTAGAAGTAGGTACATACAACTTTATCGCCCTTCCCCGCTTCTATATGAAAGCCGAAAAGGGCTCTGCAATAATAACAGACTGGAGAGAGAAAGCAAAGGTCGTTCATTGTAAGTACTGGCACGAAAGCGAGGTTATCCCCGTAGAAACCGCCGCAGGACTTACAAAGACTATGGCGCCCCGTGACAGCATTACCGTTGACGAATACGAAGTAGAAAAGCCGAAGTCGGACGTCCACGATTTCTACCGTAACGTTTGCGCCGCTATTGACGGCAAGGAAGAACAGCTCGTCAAGCATAGTGAGCTTATGCGTGTTTTAAAGGTTATGGAAGCCGCATTTGAAAGCGACAGGACAGGACTGCCCGTTGCCTTTGTTGAATAAAAATAAAAGATTGAAAAAACGCCGTTTTTTACGGCGTTTTTTCTATGCCTTGGCGTCTATATTAAGTGATAGAGTCAAATTTTAAATATTTTATTTAGCACTTAAAATGCCGTTTTCATAGTCAATAGTTACCGTGCTGTCGGGGGCTAAATCATCTGCGATTATTTTTCTCGCAAGCAGCGTTTCCAAATTGCTCTGCAAAAATCTCTTTAACGGACGCGCGCCGTAGTTAACGTCGTAGCCGCTTTCAATGATATAGTTTTTGGCTTTTTCGGTAACGCTTATAAAGAGTCGCTTATCCTCAAGCCGCTTTTGCAAATCGGATATGAGAAGCTCGACGATATTTTTTATATTCTCTTTTGTCAGAGGCTTATAGAATACGGTTTCGTCAAGTCTGTTAAGAAATTCTGGACGGAAGCTGCGCTTTAAAAGCATAGAGACGCTTTCTCTTGCCGCTTCGCTTATTTCACCGTCCTCTTTAATCCCATCAAGAATAATGTCGGAGCCTAAATTGGAGGTCATTATTATTATGGTGTTCTTAAAATCGACGGTTCTTCCCTGACTGTCCGTAATTCTGCCGTCATCCAAGACCTGAAGCATAACGTTAAACACGTCGGGGTGCGCCTTTTCCACCTCGTCGAAAAGCACAACGGCATAGGGCTTTCTCCTTACCGCCTCGGTAAGCTGACCTCCCTCATCGTATCCTACGTATCCGGGAGGGGCGCCGATAAGGCGTGATACCGAATATTTCTCCATATATTCGCTCATATCGATACGCACTGTATTATGCTCGTCATCGAAAAGCGCCTCTGCCAACGCCTTTGCAAGCTCGGTCTTGCCGACGCCTGTAGGTCCTAAAAACAGAAATGAGCCTATCGGACGCTTCGGGTCCTGTATTCCCGCGCGTGAGCGCAGAATTGCGTCGCAGACCTTTTCTACGGCTTCGTTCTGTCCTATTACTCTTTTATGAAGAATTTCATCAAGGTGCAATAGCTTTTCTCGCTCGCCCTCCATAAGCTTGGCGACAGGAATTCCTGTCCAGCGCGCGACTATTTTAGCTATTTCCTCCTCGCTGACCTTGTCGCGCAGAAGAACGTTATTTTCCTCTGCCTTGTCGGCAAGAGCCTCTGCCTCCTCCAAGCTCTTCTGAAGCTGAGGCAGCTTTCCGTATTTCAGCTCTGCCGCGCGTGTCAGGTCATAATTGTTTTGCGCCTGTTCTATTTCTGCGTTTGTCCTTTCGATTTCTTCTCGGATTTTTTGAAGCTTTTCTATCGACTGCTTCTCGTTTTCCCACTTTATTTTCATACTTGAAAATTCGTCTCGAAGCTCGGAAAGCTCTTTTCTTATCTGACTTAAATGCTCACAAGAAAGCTTGTCGGTCTCTTTTTTGAGGGCAGCCTCCTCTATTTCGTGCTGCATTATCTTTCTTGAAATTTCATCAAGCTCGGTGGGCATTGAATTCATTTCGGTTTTTATCAAGGCGCAGGCCTCGTCAACCAAATCTATCGCCTTGTCGGGCAAAAATCTGTCGGATATATATCTGTTTGAAAGAGTTGCGGCGGCAATAAGAGCGTTATCGTGAATTTTCACTCCGTGATAGACCTCATAGCGTTCCTTCAAGCCTCTCAGAATTGATATTGTATCCTCGACTGTAGGCTCATCTACAAGCACGGGCTGGAAGCGTCTTTCAAGCGCCGCGTCCTTCTCTATATATTGCCTGTATTCGTTTAAGGTTGTCGCTCCTATACAGTGGAGCTCTCCCCTCGCAAGCATAGGCTTTAAGAGGTTTCCCGCATCCATTGCGCCGTCGGTTTTTCCCGCGCCGACGATGGTATGCAGCTCGTCTATAAACAGTATAATTTTTCCATCACTCGCTTTGACCTCGTTTAAGACGGCCTTCAATCTCTCTTCAAATTCGCCTCGGAATTTTGCGCCCGCTACAAGCGCGCCCATATCGAGCGAGAAAATTGAGCGGTTTTTAAGATTTTCGGGCACGTCGCCTCTTACGATACGAAGCGCAAGTCCCTCGGCTATCGCGGTTTTTCCGACGCCAGGCTCGCCTATAAGACAGGGATTGTTCTTCGTCTTTCTGGAAAGAATTCTGATAACGTTTCTTATTTCGTCATCTCTGCCGATAACAGGGTCTAATTTGTGATTTTTGGCAAGCTCAACTAAATCCTGTCCGTATTTTTTCAGCACGTCGTAGGTGTCTTCGGGATTATCAGAGGTCACCTTGCGATTTCCTCTTATGCTTTTAAGTGCCGAAAGAATCTTATCCTTTGTAATTTCGTGCTTTCTGAAAATTTCCTTTATAACGCGCGAGGGCTTTATAATAATGCCCAGAATGATATGCTCTACCGAGACAAATTCATCCTGCATTTTTTTAGCCTGCGCCTCTGCTTCGGCGAGCGCGCCGTCCATATCGTGAGAAACGTAGATTTTATCGGCTTCAGAGCTTACCTTCACCTTTGGCAATTTTGAAATCGCGTCCTTTATCTCCTCCTTGAGAGACGGAAGTGAAACGCCTATATTTGTCATAAGCTCTGTCGCAAGCCCGTCCTGCTTATCGAGCAAGGCGTATAAAAGATGCTCCTGCTCTAACTGCTGATTTTCGTTTTGCGCCATAAGAGCTCTTGCGTTTCCTATGGCCTCTATGCTTTTTTGAGTAAAGTTTTGAATATTCATATAAAGCCTCCTTCTCTGAAAAAAGTTAAATTATCTCGGGCGAATTTCGCAGATATTCTTCAAAAATGCGACATATCTCGGTTGCGGCAATTTTAGGATTATCTATATTTGAAAAATATATCTTCATAGCCTTATCAAAAGCGCCGATATATTCGGCTATAAGCTCTCCAAGCGTCGAGCTGTTCAGATTTGAATTAGCAGAATTTCCGTTAATTCTCAGTTTTATTTTTCGGCAGAGCTTACCGCCCTCCATAGAATAATCAGTCACTCCGATATATTTGCTCTCTATCTGCATCCACAATTTAAAGAACTGCATCATATATAAAATCAGAGTGTTATTCTGAGTCCTCATAGAAACACGAAGCTCGCCAATCACGGGAAATTCGTTTCTGTAAAGCTCTACGTTGTATTTCACCGTAGGATTGTATTTATACATCAATGCCGAGCGCAAGGACATCATAGTATCAGAGGGGCTCATCATAAGACGCAAGGTACTGTGACCGTTCAGCAGCTCTTCGATTCTTTCAAATACAGCCCTCGTATGCTGCTCAGGTGTTACAAGAGAAAAATACTCCGCAAGAATCTGATTTATCATATTAGAGCGATTTGTATTCTTTTCGTACGCTAATCTGTCTACATACTCAACAATATCGTCATTTAATACTAATGAATATACGCTTTTTCCCATTTTAACCTCTTTTTATTTTAATTTAGTAATACAATTATATCACCTCTTATATAATTTGTCAAGTGTTTTATATAAATTGATTTACAATTTTAATAATTATTATGCGAAAATTCTTGTCTTACACATTTAATTTTCTATTGAAATAAGTAATATTTTATGATAGAATAGGTATATAAAGCGCTAAAGGAGAAGAATATGAGAACGGTACGTATAGGCTTCATAGGAACTAATTTTATAAGCGAGCAAATGGTTTGTACTCTGCGCTCTATTCCCTATTATACGATGAAGGCGGTGTATTCACGAACCGAAGAAAGGGCCGTGTCGTTTGCTGAAGAATACGGCTTTCCTCTCAAATACACCAATCTCGAAGACTTTTTTTCCTGCCCCAGTTAGATGCCGTTTATATAGCGAGTCCTAATTCCTGCCACGTAGAGCAGGCTATTGCCGCGCTTAATCACGGACTTCATGTTATTTGTGAAAAGCCTCTCGCCCCCAACTCAAAGCAATTAATGCAACTCTTTGATGCGGCGAGAAAAAACAAGCGTATAGTAATCGAGGCTATGCGTCCGTCGTATGACGAAGCGTTTTTAGCAATAAAGGAATCTCTTCCGCTTTTAGGAAAACTACGGCGCGTATCCTTTGAGTTTTGCCAATACTCCTCGAGATATGACAGCTTTAAGGAGGGTGAGATAAAAAACGCCTTTAATCCCCTCCTTTCAAACGCGGCTATTATGGATATAGGAGTATACCCAATTCACTGCTGCGTTATGCTTTTTGGCGAGCCTGAAGATGTTCTGTCAAGCTCGGTATTTCTCCACAACGGAATGGAAGGCGGGGGCTCTCTTGTACTCAAGTATCAATCAATGCTCGCTGAAATTTCATATTCCAAAATTACAAGCTCTGTAGTACCGAGCTTCATTTTAGGCGAAAACGGAGCTATCACTATAGACAAGCTGAGCAATCCGAGCGAAATATGGCTTCTGCCGAGAAAAGAAGCGCCTATTTTGTTAAAGCAAAGCAAGACGAGCAATATGAAATACGAATTCCTTTCCTTTTACAATATGATTTGCGGACGTGAAAGCCCCGAAAAATATAACAAAAATACGGAGATAACTACGAAAATAATGGACACCGTACGCAAGCAAAACAATATCGTATTTCCGTCAGACAAGCTATAATAAAAATCCGAGAGCTACAAAAAGACAGGCTCTCGGTTTTGTTTTTACATATTGAATTTTAACATAGTATTCCTTTAATTAAATGAGCTTTAATCCTTCAATTCGCAGATACGGTCGGAAAGAGCGCAGAATTCTTCTACCGACAAGGTCTCTCCTCTTACCGTCGGCATGTAGCCCATATCTACAAGCAGAGTTTGTATTTGTTCCTTCTTGAAATCGGGATACTTGGCGAAGATAGCGTTTACGAGTGTTTTTCTTCTCTGCTCGAATGCCGCTTTTATTATACCGAAGAAAAGCTTTTCATTTTTGGGCTTATATTTCGGTTCTTTATACAAATCTATTTTTATTACTGCAGAATTGACCTTGGGCGCAGGCATAAAGCAATTAGCTGAAACCGTAAAGAGCTTTCTCGTTTCGCCATAATAGCCTAATACCGCAGTAATCGCGCCATAATCCCCGTCGCCCGCCTTTGACGTCAAGCGCGTAGCCACCTCTGCCTGTACCATAACGGTGATAGAATTAAATTTCACTTTGCATTCAAGCAATCTCATAAGTATGGGCGTTGTAATATAATAAGGAAGATTGGCGCAGACGTAAACCTCTCTGCCCTCTGCAAGAGTCGGAATAAGGGTAGCGAGGTCGAGCTTCATTATATCTTCATTTATCAGCGTAACGTTATCATATTCAGCGAGAGTTTTTTTAAGAACGGGAATCAGCCCTCGGTCTATTTCGACAGCTACCACCTTTTCATATCTTTTTGCAAGCTCTGCCGTAAGGCAGCCTATTCCCGGACCTATTTCCAAAATCATGCAGTCCTCTCTGTCCGAGCAGTTGTCCGCTATATTCTCGGGAATATGCCTGTTTATCAAAAAATTCTGTCCGAATTCCTTTCTGAATTTAATTCCCTCGCTCTCCATAACCGAACGAATAATATTTATATTACATAAATCCATTTTTTGCGTTTTTCCCCTTGACAAATTCGTTTTTTAAATGTATAATAGTAAAGGTTCCTTAATATTGCTGGTGTAGCACAGTCGGTAGTGCAGCTGATTCGTAATCAGCAGGTCGTGTGTTCAAGTCACATCACCAGCTCCAGAAACGCACTTTTGTGCGTTTTTTTATTTTTCAAATGAAAGCGGCGCTTTTCGTCTTTATGTAAAAGTAATTTGATTTGCAAGACAAAATATAAAGTAAACTGCCGCTATCTGAAAAATCATTATAAGGGGAAGCCCTATCATAAATTTCCTATGTTTGGTTTTATGTCTTATGCTCTGCATTGTTATATACATAGAAAGAGAGCCTCCAAGTAACGAAAGCAAAAAGAGTTTAGCCTCAGGAACTCTGCGGTCAGGTCTTTTTACTGCTGCTCTTTTATCGTAAATTGTAAATATAACTGAAAGTAGTGATACAATCAAAAAATATATTATACCGAGCTCTTGCCAGATTGTCATAAATTTCTCCTGCTTTTAAATAGCTGATTCTGATAGAATTTTTACATTCGCCTTTTATATTCTACCACATTTTTTTATATTTGACAATGCTTTTATATATATTATTTGAAGCCCTTGTAAAATAAAAAAGAGATATAATATACCTCTTTTTCAAAATTGTTATTCAATTTTAAATGTAAAACCCGCCGAGCCGTGTAGAGCAAGACTTTTAGCCCTGCGACTGCAGGGTGGTGCCCTCTCCATTGTTTTGTGCTTCCAACGTCCGATATAGGTCGGACTCAGTCGGACCTATTCGGGAGGCCTGCATACCCGCAACGGAAGCTCGGGCTCCATTATCATAATTGTAGGCCCAAAACTCACCCTATCACGCACTAAGCAGGAAAAATTCAAAAATTATTCTCAGTCCTCATCGTAGTCGATGTCGGAAAAGAGCTCGTTATCGAAATATTCAGCGACCTTTTCCCATTCATCATCGTCATCAACCGTAACGAGAATGCGCTCATCGCCGTCCATTTCGATTTTAAGTATCATATATTCCTCAGAGTCCTCGTCGGTCAACACCAAGGCTACGTAAGAGCTGCCATCAAGCTCGGTAACTCCTATTACCTCGTAGTCTCGTTCCTCTCCCGACTCATCGTCTGTCAGAGTATATATATCGCCAACTAAAATTTCGTCCATATTTTCACCTTTGCTTTACAGCATTTCCTTTAATTATTACGGTAATATTGTATCAAATATAAACCGAATTGTCAATAGCATATTTTTTGGTTTTTATTAATTTTCAAGAAATTCACATATAATGGAATTGCTCACGTACATTCCTTTATCTGTAAGAGAAAATTTTGTTCCCTTTTTTTCTGCATATTCGCTGTCCTTGAATAAATTCACCGCGCTACTGTATTTATCGAAGAAGGAAACACCGAAGAGCTTTTTAAACTCAACGTCGTCGATGCCCCCACCGAGTCTCAACGCGAGCATAATATATTCATTCTCGCGCTCGCGCTCTCCTATATATTCGACGTCTGTCTTCTGGCATACGCCCGAATTTGAAATATAGTCGTCAATACTGCTTATGTTTCCGTACCTCTCATTTTCAAAATAAGAGTATGCACAAACGCCTACGCCAATATATTCAAGAGAACGCCAATACTTAAGATTATGACGGCATTCGAAATTCGCCTTCGCATAATTTGATATTTCATAATGGAAATATCCCGCGTCTCTCATTTTTTCCGCGCAGAGCATATACATGCCGTATTCGCTTTCCTCGTCGGGAAGCAAGAGCGACGCTTTGTTTTTAAAAAACGGAGTCCCCTCTTCTATTTTCAGAGCATAAGCAGATATATGCTCACAGCCGAGCGAAAGCGTCGAGTCAAGCGTTTTTTCAAACGTGGACAAGGTCTGCGCGGGAATTCCGTACATTAAATCAACGTTTATATTATCAAATCCGACAGCCCTTGCGCTCTCAAAGCAAGTGTAAAAATCACTCGCGGTATGCGCTCTGCCAAGTAAGGAAAGCTCGCCGTCAATCAAAGACTGCATGCCTATGCTCAATCGGTTTATCCCCAAGCCTCGCATAAAGCGCAATTTATCGTAAGACGCCGTGGCAGGATTGATTTCGGCGGAAATTTCCGCTTGGTCCGTACGGGTATAGTACTTCCCTATTACAGAAAAAATATTCTCAAATTGCTTTTCATTCAAAAGCGACGGAGTTCCGCCTCCGAAAAACACGGTATCGACCTTTCTGCCGTTTAATTTTTCCGACTCGTGTATAAGCTCCCGACAGAGCGCGGACACGTATAGATCCCTCTCGTCTGACTTTAAAGTGTCAAATGAGCAGAAGTCGCAATAATTACACTTTTTTACACAAAAAGGAACGTGTATATAAAGACCTATTTTATCCTTATTCATCATCGTCGAGCTTAAGTACAGCCATAAATGCTTCGGGAGAAACCTCAACGCTGCCAAGTCGGCGCATCTTTTTCTTACCCTCCTTCTGTTTTTCAAGAAGCTTTTTCTTTCGGGTAATATCACCGCCGTAGCATTTCGCAAGCACGTCCTTGCGCATTGCTTTTACGGTCTCTCGCGCAATAATTTTCGAGCCGATTGCCGCCTGTATCGGTATTTCAAAGAGCTGTCTCGGTATATTTTCCTTAAGGCGCTCGGCTATTTTTCTCGCTCTGCCGTACGCCTTCTCCTCATGGAGAATAAAGGAAAGAGCGTCCACCATTTCTCCATTAAGTAGGAAATCAAGCTTGACAAGCTTACTTTCTCTGTATTCGTGGAACTCATAATCGAGCGACGCATATCCTCTGCTGCGACTCTTAAGCGCGTCGAAGAAATCATATATTATCTCGTTTAAGGGAAGATAATAATGAAGCTCAACTCTCGCCGTGTCTATATATTTCATATCTATGAAATCTCCGCGTCTCTCCTGACACAGATCCATAAGTCCGCCTATAAACTCGGTAGGAGTTATTATGTTCGCTTTTACTATAGGCTCATACGAGCGATCTATTTCGTCGGGCGAGGGATAATTAGAAGGGTTGTCGATATATTCCTCCACGCCTCCACGCTTTACTATTTTGTAAATAACACTCGGCGCGGTAGTTATCAAGTCAAGGTTAAATTCCCTTTCGAGGCGTTCCTCGATAATCTCCATATGCAATAGTCCCAAAAAGCCACATCTGAAGCCAAAGCCGAGAGCAATAGAGGTCTCGGGCTCAAATACGAGAGAGGCGTCGTTTAACTGTAATTTTTCAAGAGCCTCGCGCAAATCTCCGTATCTTGCGCCATCGGCGGGATATATTCCCGCATAAACCATAGGACGTACCTCTCGGTATCCCGACAGGGCTTCTTCTGCCCCGTTCTCTGCCGAGGTTATCGTGTCGCCTACCCGTGTGTCTCCGACAGTCTTAATGCTCGCGGTAATATATCCTACGTCGCCCGCAGAAAGCTTGTCGGTCTTTTTCATTCCAAAAGCGCCCATAGTGCCTACCTCGACAACGTCAAAGCAAGCGCCCGTGCTCATAAGCTTAATGCGGTCTCCCGTCTTAAGCTCGCCGTCAAAAACGCGCACGTACACAACTACGCCGAGGTAGCTGTCATAGCGCGAATCAAAAATAAGACACTTGAGTGGCGCGTTTTCGTCTCCCTTAGGCTCGGGAATGTCGGTAACTATTTTCTTTAACACGTCTTCGATATTGAGTCCTACCTTCGCGGAAATTCTCGGACAGCCCTCAGCGGGTATTCCTATAATGTCCTCGATTTCAGATGTCACTCTGTCGGGGTCGGCAGACGGCAGATCTATTTTATTTATTACGGGCAAAATCTCCAGGTCGTTTTCTATCGCGAGATATGCGTTAGCAAGAGTCTGCGCCTCTACGCCCTGTGTCGCGTCTACCACGAGAATAGCCCCCTCACAAGCCTTGAGCGATCTCGAAACCTCGTACCCGAAATCCACGTGTCCGGGGGTATCAATTAAATTGAAATAATACTTTTCCCCGTTTTCGTCCACGTATGAAAGTGTTACCGCCCTTGCTTTTATGGTGATTCCTCTTTCACGCTCGAGGTCCATATCGTCTAAAAGCTGGTCCTCCATATCTCTTTTTTCCACTGCGCTCGTCTTTTCCAGAATTCTGTCCGCGAGGGTGGATTTTCCGTGGTCTATATGCGCAATGATGCAGAAATTTCTGGTATGCTTCTGTCTTTCGGTCACGTTCTTATCCTTTAATATCCTTTCTTTTCATATGGACTTATTATTTTGCAAAGTCCTCTGCGTCCCGCTTATACGCTTCGATCTTTTCTTCAAGGGATTTCTTGTCATCTCCGTGAGCGAGGAAGTATATTTTAATCTTGGGCTCTGTGCCTGACGGACGGATAATCACCTTATCTCCGTTTTCAAGAGTGTAATACAAAACGTCGCTTTTTATCAAGCCTGTCGGCTCTTTTCTTCCATCGGCGAGAAAATGAACGTATCCCTCGTCGTAATCTCCGACAGAGGCGACCTTTACGCTGCCTATAGACACAGGCGGTTCTTTTCTTAACGCCTGCATAGTTTTCTTCCTGCGTTCTATTCCGTCGAGTCCCTCCATATAAATGTCGGTCATCGCTTCCCGATACAAGCCGTATTTTAAGTAGAGCGCTTCAAGCGCGTCCGAGAGCGTCATGTTTTTAGTTTTATAATACGCAGTCATTTCGCAGATCATCATTGTCGCTCCGACAGCGTCCTTATCTCTCGCGTAGCTTCCGAACAGGTAGCCGTAGCTTTCCTCAAAGCCGAAAATAAATTCTCCCTCTTTTTTATCGGCTTCATAATTCTTTATAACCTCGCCTATATACTTAAAGCCAGTAAGCACGTCGTGAAGCTTTATCCCGTTTTCTTCGGCTATTTTTGAAGCCATATCGGTAGAAACTATAGACTTTACAGCGTAGGCTCCTTTTTTTAGTGTGCCCTTTGCCCGTCTTGCTTCTATTACGTAATCAAGCAAAAGCGCGCCCATCTGATTTCCGCTGATTGTCTCGAAGTCTCCGCGCTTCGTTCTGCTCATAACGCCCACTCTGTCAGCGTCGGGGTCTGTCGCTATAACGAGGTCGCTTCCCTCTTTTTCAGCTATTTCAATTCCGAGCGCAAAGACGTCGGCATATTCGGGATTCGGCTTTTTTACCGTCGGGAAATTGCCGTCCGCGTTCATCTGCGCGTCTACCGTATAGACGCATTTCAGCCCTGCGCGACGTAAAACCTCAGGCACAAGCTCGCGACCTGCGCCGTGAAGAGGGGTATAAACTATTTTAAGGCTTTCGCTTACCTCGCAAAAAAGCTCTTTATTTATCGAGGTAGCCATAACGGCAGAAATATATTTTTCGTCAAATTCTTTTCCCAGAATCTGAATTTTTCCGCTTTTTATGCCTGCGTCAAAATCAATCTTCAAGGCGCCGTCTAAGACGTCTATTTTCTCCGACGACGAGCTGACAATGCTCGCCTGCTCGGGCGAAATCTGCGCTCCGTCCTCCCAATACGCCTTATATCCGTTATATTCCTTCGGATTATGAGAGGCTGTAATATTTATTCCCGCAATACAAGAAAGCTCACGAACGGCAAATGAAAGCTCGGGGGTCGGACGGATACCGTCGAAAATATATACCTTAATTCCGTTTGCAGCAAGCACCTGAGCGCAGGTACGCGCGAAAAGCTCGGAGTTGTTACGGCTGTCATACGCTATGGCGACTCCTCGCTCGGCTCCGTTTTCCCCTTTTATAAGCTCGGCTATTCCCTGTGTCGTCTGGGCAACGGTATAAATATTCATACACGCAGGGCCTAAATTCATAGTGGAACGAAGCCCTGCCGTTCCGAATTTCATAACAGATCCGAAGCAAAGCTCCTTCTTTTCCTCGTCTTTAATGCTTAAGAGCTCCTCTTTTTCAGATTCCGATAAAACGGGGGAGCTCAACCATCTTTCATATTCTCTTGTGTAATTCATATAAATCTCCTGTCAAGAATTTGAGTCAAGGCACTCTTGTAACGCAATAGCGAGCTGGTCGGGGCAAGAGGTGCTTTTAAATCCGCATTTAATTCCTTTAAGTCTGCTTATAACGTCCTCGACCTTCATCCCCTTAACGAGCGCCGAAAGCCCTGAGGTATTCCCCGAGCATCCTGAAATGAACTTGACGTCCACTATTACGTCTCCGTCAAGAGTTATATCTATTTCGCGCGAGCAGGTGCCCCTTGTTTTATATTTTAATTCCTTTAGCATACAAATATTACCTTTCTTAAATTTCAAAATAAATCCCGTTAATTACAAACTGTGGCAAAAAGAGCTTTAAATACACTAAAAGCGCTATCAAATCACCACTGTTTTCCCGAAACGTCAATCTGTAATTTGCGCTGCCCGAATAAGAGGGCGTCACCTTCATATCGTAAAGTGAGAGTCCGTAAAGCTCTGACGTGTAAAGCGCTGACTGCATTTTATACGGCTCCGAGGAATTGAAGGAAAAGGAAAAATAGCGATTTTCCTCTTCTAAATTTACGCAGATCTTATCCGAAACAAGAGCAAAGCGAGCTGCGCTGTCCTCCTGTGTAGTAATATCGCATACGGCGCAAATCTTAAGCTCATAAGCGGAAAGGAGTCTGTTTACCGTTTCTATTGCTCCCTGCATATCCGAAAGAGGCAGTATTCCGTACTGCGCAAAGCCATGTATTATATCCTCGCAGACCGATTGGAAGTTTTTAGCATATAAAACCTTGCTCTCGTCAACTAAAGACTCAAAAACATCAAACGCCTTATCGGAATAACGGCTTTTCACATAGGATATACGCCCCGACAAAAATTCCGAGCCGTTTAAGAGCTGTAAAATATTCATACTCTCGCCGTGCTTTTCTTCCCATCTTCTCGCAATGCTTTTAGCCAAAACGGCGCGATCAAAATCATAAAGCGAATTTAATGCGCTCAATACCGTCTTTTTGTTTTCAGGCAATAGCTCTGAATGAAAATTAAAGGTGCTCGCATAGGAATTCAGCTCGAGAAAAAGCGTATCAAGATATTTATTCGGATCATCTGTCTCGCAAGTAATATTTACTGTGTTGGAAATATAACTCGAAAGCTCGGACAAGTGAGTCAGTCTCTTTTCAAACTCCGAAGACAAAATAAAAGCCTGCGAAGAAAGAATATCGGCTGTTTTTTCAGCTTTTTGCTTCGGTATATTTTCGCTATCTGTTTTATAGCCCTTATCAGCTCTCTCTTTCACAATAAAAACTCCGAATATCACAATATTATAATTATAATAATATATTATACAATATTTTTTTGACCATATCAATATTTTTTCCTTAATTTTATTAAATGTTTTATTTTTTTACGTTCTTTTCTGAAATAAGGGCAAAAAGCAATCTGTCTTAAAAATTTTTTTATGATTTCCAATCTTTTTTTGAAAAAGGGCTTGATTTTTGTTTTTTAATGTGATATAATCTCAACGTTAAAAAATATATGCCGGTGTGATGGAATTGGCAGACGTGCTGGACTCAAAATCCAGTGGTAGCGATACCGTATCGGTTCGACCCCGATCACCGGCACCAACCAAAAGAGGATTTTTGTTTATCAAAAGTTCTCTTTTTTTATTTCGGTATCAAGCTTTGCACAGCCAAAAGCTTTAATACAATATACACAAAAAATTAGCACTCTGTACTTGACAGTGCTAATCATCGGTGCTATAATATACATATAAATTCAATGACAGCATTTTATGAGGTATGAAAAATGGCAAAGAAACAGTTTAAAACCGAATCAAAGAAGCTTCTCGATATGATGGTCAACTCCATCTACACGAACAAAGAGATTTTTCTGCGCGAGCTTATCTCCAACGCAAGTGACGCGATAGACAAGAGCTATTTTGCGTCTCTCACCGACGCTTCCTCTAAAAGGTCGAGGAGTGATTACGAGATACGCATTACTCCCGACAAGGAAAAAAGGACACTGAAAATAAGCGATAACGGCTGCGGAATGACAAAGGACGAGCTTGACAATAATCTCGGAGTTATTGCAAAAAGTGGCTCCTTTGACTTCAAAAACACGCCTGAAAACAAGGGAAAGGAAGAAATTGATATAATAGGACAGTTTGGCGTCGGCTTCTACTCTGCTTTTATGGTTGCTAATAAAATTACCGTTGAAAGCCGCGCGCACGGCGCAGACGAGGCGTATATCTGGCAGTCCGAGGGCGCTGACGGCTACACGATCTCCCCTTGCGAAAAGGCAGAGGAAGGCACTGTTATAACCCTTTATATCAAGGCAGACACCGACGACGAAAAGTACAGTGATTTTCTTGAGGACTATAAGCTCCGTATGCTCATAAAGAAATACAGCGACTATATAAGATATCCTATCCGTATGCTCACCGAAAGCGAAAGGCTGAAGGAAGGCTCTTCTGACGAATATGAAAAAGTAACGGAGGACGAAACTCTCAACAGTATGATTCCTCTCTGGAAGAAGCAGGAATCCGAAGTTTCTGCCGAAGAATACGCTGAATTCTACAAGGAAAAGTATTATGACTTTGAAGCGCCGTTAAAAACTATCCGTCAAAAAGCAGAGGGCGGCGTAAGCTTTGAAGCCCTAATGTTTATTCCCTCTCACGCTCCATTTGACTATTACAGCAAAAATTACGAAAAGGGCTTGCAGTTATATTCAAGCGGCGTTATGATTATGGAAAAATGCAAGGACCTGCTTCCTGATTATTTCGCCTTTGTTCAGGGGCTCGTTGACTCTTCGGACCTCTCCTTGAATATTTCCCGTGAAATGCTTCAGCAGGACAGGCAGCTTAAGGCTATCGCAAAATCGGTAGAAAAGAAAATTGCATCAGAGCTTAAGCGTATGCTTGACTCTGACCGCGAGGGATATGAAAAGTTTTATACTGCCTTCGGCGCGCAGTTAACTTGGGGCGTTTACAGCGATTACGGTATGCATAAGACTCTCTTGCAGGACCTTATCATGTTTAAGTCCTCAAATGAGAAAAAGCTGGTTACCTTGCATGAATATGTATCCCGTATGAGCGAGGATCAGAAGAAGATATACTTCGCGACGGGGGATAGCATAGAGAAAATTTCTCTGTTGCCTCAGGTAGAGTCTGTAATTTCACGTGGGTACGAGGTTCTATATCTTACAGAGGACGTGGACGAATTCGCGTTGCAGATTCTTCACACCTACGAGGACAAGGAATTCTTAAACGTATGTAAAGAAGGTCTCGATATTTCAACGGACGAAGAAAAGGAAGCCCTGAAAAAAGAAAACGAATCCTCGAAGGAAATGCTTGACTTCATAAAGGAAAGCATAGGCGAAAATATTCACAGCGTAAGATTCTCCTCTACTCTCGGAAACCATCCTGCTACCCTTTCAAGCGAAGGGGAGATTTCGGTAACTATGGAAAAGGCGCTAAACAAAATGCCCGGCGCAAACGAAAATATGATAAAGGCAGAGCTTGTTCTTGAGATAAACCTCAATCATCCCGTTTCCGAAAAATTCAAGTCACTTTATGCCTCTGACAAGGAAAAGCTGGCAAAATACAGCAAAATCGTATATTATAACGCGCGACTTGTAAGCGGTCTGTCTTTAGAAGATCCATCAGAGCTTGCCTCTCTCGTATGCGATCTGATAGTTGAATAATCAAAATAAATTATGTAAAGGCTCATTATGCGCAATAAAAAAATCAGTATATCAAGGATTTCCGCCATACACTATTTCAAGCTCGTATTTCGCTCGATACTGTTTATTACGGCTATTATAAATTTTATATTCATCAAGCTTCATCATTTGGAAAAATGGGCGCCCCTTATTATGGGAATAATCTGGATAGATTTCACTCTCGAAATGATTCTCCGCTTTTTTCCTTCTAAATTTGAAAGCATGGGATGTCAAAAGCAGTTTAAGAGAAACTATGAAAGCACAGGCTGTTATAGCGTCTCTGAAGAGCATCAATGGTGGCGCACGTTAGCCGTTATCGCTTTTTGGGTTATCCTTAACGGAATTATAGCTGTTTTATATTATACGGGCATAATTGAAAAGGAAATTTTAATACTTGTAGCTCTTTTCTATTCGGTCTGCGATATGATATGTATTTTGTTTTTCTGCCCATTCCAAAGCTGGATGCTTAAAAACAAATGCTGCGCCGCATGCAGAATATACAATTGGGATTACGCTATGATGTTTACGCCGTTTCTGTTTATAAGGTCATTTTTCACGTACTCGCTTCTTCTTATGTCAATTATTCTGCTCGTGCGCTGGGAAATTACCTACAGGCTTTATCCGGAGCGATTTTTCGCATCTACGAACGAGCGTCTTTCCTGTAAAAACTGCCCCGAAAAGCTATGCAGCCACAAAAGCCAGCTAAAGCACCTGTGGAAAAGAGAGCGCGAAAGACTGAAGCGCTTGAAAGCAAAGGTTATAAATAAGGTACAGGACGTCTCGGAAGATTAAAAAAATTTTAAAACGACGATTTCGCTATTGACAAATTAAAAAAGATTTTATATAATATAGGTGTAATAAGTTATTTGTCTTTGCATAACTGACGGATATGCGGGTAACCGCGAGGGAATGCAAAGTTATATGCCGACCGTCTGGGCAAAACAGTTTTGTAAAGAATCTGTTTTGCCCTTTTTGATTATAAGTGGCAAAACGTAAATTCAGGAGGAATACTATGATATACGAAGGCTGGAATGGTTTTAAAGCAGGAGTTTGGCAGAATGAAATCAACGTAAGAGATTTTATTCAGACAAACTACAAGGAATACAAGGGCGACAGCTCTTTTCTCGCCTCCGCTACAAAGCGTACCGAAGATATGATGGAAAAGGTAAACGCGCTTTTTAAAGCGGAACGCAAAAACGGCGGTGTTCTTGACATTGACACGGATACCGTTACTTCCCTCACGAGTTATGCTCCCGGTTACGTAGATAAGGAAAATGAAATAATTGTCGGATTACAGACAGACAGTCCCTTAAAAAGAGGCGTCAATCCCTTTGGCGGAATAAGAATGGCGCGTCAGGCGTGCGCCGCGTACGGATATAAGCTCGGCGACAAGATAGAGGAAGAATTCCGTTATCGCACCACGCACAACGACGGTGTTTTCCGTACCTACAGCGAGGAAATGCGTCTTGCACGCAGATGCCACGTAATTACAGGTCTGCCCGACGCATACGGACGCGGAAGAATTATAGGCGACTACCGAAGGGTTGCGCTTTACGGCGTGGACAGGCTCATAGAGGAAAAAAAGAAGGACAAGGAGTCGCTCCAAAATGGGGATTTCACAGCCGATAATATAAAATTGAGCGAAGAAATCTTCCGACAGATTTTATTCCTCGGATATTTAAAGGATATGGCTTCTATGTACGGCTTTGACATAAGCGAGCCTGCTAAAAACGCGCGCGAGGCTATTCAATGGACCTATTTCGCCTACCTCGCCGCTATAAAGGAGCAAAACGGCGCGGCAATGTCTCTCGGACGTGTCGCTACATTCTTCGATATTTACATAGAGCGCGACCTCGAGAAAGGAATACTTACAGAAGAGACGGCACAGGAAATTCTCGACGATTTTGTTATCAAGCTTCGCCTCGCCCGTCATCTTCGTACTCCCGAATACAACGAGCTGTTCGGCGGAGATCCTATGTGGATAACCGAAGCCGTAGGCGGAATGGGAAATGACGGAAGAACTCTCGTAACAAAGAGCAGCTTCCGAATTCTTAACACGCTCTATACGTTAGGTTCATCTCCCGAGCCGAATCTTACGATTCTCTGGTCGTCGGCGCTTCCCGAGGGCTTCAAGAGATTCTGCGCGAGGGTTTCTAAGGATACAGACTCTATCCAATATGAAAACGACGATATTATGCGTCCTCATCACGGCGATGACTACGCTATAGCCTGCTGCGTTTCTGCTATGACTATAGGCAAGCAGATGCAATTCTTCGGCGCGCGCTGTAATTTAGCGAAGCTCTTGCTTATAGCGATAAACGGAGGATATGACTCTACGACGGATATACACATCGGGCCGCAGCTTCCCGTCCTTGACGCGAAGAAATTAGACTTCGATACCGTAATGGAAAGATATAAAATATATATTTCCTGGCTCTGTCATCTGTACGTAAACACGATGAACGTAATTCACTACATGCACGATAAATACGCGTATGAAAAAATACAGATGGCTCTTCACGACAGCGAACTCGAGCGTCTTATGGCGTTTGGAATCGCGGGACTTTCCGTCGCCGCCGACTCGCTCAGCGCGATAAAATACGCAAGTGTATCTCCTATAAAGGACGATAACGGATTTATTACAGACTTCGATACTGTGGGTGACTTCCCTAAATTCGGAAATGACGACGACAGAGTTGATCTTATGGCAAAAGAATTGACACATCTCTTTATAACCGAGCTTCGCAAAACTCCTACATACCGTAACGCAAGGCATACGCTTTCCGTTTTAACGATTACTTCTAACGTTATGTATGGAAAGAATACGGGCTCTACTCCCGACGGAAGAAAGGCGTCCGAGCCGTTCGCCCCCGGTGCGAACCCGATGCACAACCGTGAGGAAAACGGGGCGCTCGCGTCTCTTAACTCGGTAGCCAAGCTCAGCTATGAGGACTGCCGAGACGGAATTTCCAACACCTTCTCGATAACTCCCGACGCGCTCGGTAAGAGCGACGAAGAGCAAGTTGACAATCTTGTGAGCATTCTCGACGGATATTTTGCTAAAAAGGCGCACCATATAAACGTAAACGTACTAAACAGAGAAACTCTTATGAAGGCTTATGAAAATCCCGAAGAATATCCCAATCTTACTATCCGAGTTTCAGGCTACGCCGTTAACTTCAACAAGCTTTCGCGCGAGCAGCAAAGAGAGGTTATAAGCCGTACCTTCCACGAATCGCTATGATAGGGCGTATTCATTCTTTTCAAAGTCTGGGAACTGTAGACGGGCCAGGAGTTCGCTTCGTTGTATTTTTACAGGGCTGTAATCTGCGCTGTAAATGCTGCCATAACCCTGACACCTGGGAAATGAAGGGCGGGAAGGAATATACGCCCGATCAGGTTCTCGAAAAGGCTTTGCGCTTTCGCGAGTATTTCGGGAAAAACGGAGGCATTACGCTTTCGGGAGGCGAGCCGCTTTTACAGAGTGAGTTTGCGTATGAGCTATTCTCTCTTTGCAAAAAAGAAAATATAAATACCTGCATAGACACCTCAGGCTCTATAATCAACGCTTCTGTTAAAAGGCTTACGTCAGTCCTTGACTACGCCCTACTCGATATAAAATATACGAGCGACGCTCTGTATAAGGAAAACGCAGGCTGTTCTCTTTCTTCTGCCTTGAAATTTCTTGCGCTTCTTGACGAAAACGGGATTAAAACAACTATACGGCAGGTGATAATTCCTACAGTCAACGACACGGAAGAAAACGTCTTGAAGCTAAAGGAAATAGCCGCTTCTCACAAATGCGTTGTAAAAGCCGAGCTTTTGCCCTTTAAGAAAATCTGTCAAAGCAAGTATGACAATATGGGCATCGTCTTTCCCTTTGCCGATATAGACGAGCCTTCACGAACAAAAATGGAACAGCTCAACTCACTTCTTATATAAAAAAAGCTTCACTAACGGAACATAAAATTTATTTCCGTGTGAAGCATTTTTTTATCTGATCTTCAATTTTGCCGTATTAGGCATCTTTACTATACAGCAGCTTTCGCTTGCAAGCTCTACCGTATTATTATTGAAAGCGCCGCCTAATAGTAATTTCACTTCACAGTCAAAGTCGATTTTAAGCTCACTCTGCGCACGGTTTATTATTGTTACTGCCGAATATTTTCTGCCTATTCTTCTGAAAATCAGACGGTTTTCATCAAGGCAAAGCAATTCGAAATCCGAGCTTTTATAGAGAGCTTCGTTTCTTCTTATTTTTCCGACCTTTCTGTAAAAGGAAAGTAAATCCTCGTTTATATTCTTCCAAGGAAAGGGCATTCTGTTAAAAGGATCGCCATAGCCCTCCATTCCTGCCTCGTCGCCGTAAAATATAACGGGGATTCCCGGCAGGGTGGCGAGTATCATATAGGCGCTTTTAAGAAGCCTTACTGCCCTTTCGTATTCCTCTCTCGGCAATCTGTAGCTCGATAGCTCTTTGGGTGTTTTTCCGTCAGATGAAGGCGATGCAAGCGCGGTAAGAATCCTTTCCGTATCGTGCGTGCCTAACAGATTCATTTGTACGTCGAGAACTCTTTTCGGGCAATTCGGTATAACCTCACATAGAGCGTATCGCAATGGCTCTGTGCTTCCGTATCTTATATACTCTATTATTCCCCGTCTTACAGGATAGTTCATAACACCGTCAAGCTCGTCTCCGAGAAAGTACTTTTTTCTTTTCCCGTACGCTATCTTATTAGACGCGTCCTCCCAGACCTCTCCGTAAAGGACTGCGTCTTTTTTGTTTTTTTCAAAGGCTTCTTTGATTCCTTTTATAAAATCGTCCTCTAATTCGTCTGCGACGTCGAGTCTCATTCCCGAAATCCCCATTTTTGAATAACGGTCTATGACTCCGTTTTCTGCAAGGAAATAATCACGGCATTTCTCGTTTTCAAGATTCAGCTTCGGTAGCACCTTTATTCCCCACCACGATTTATATTCGTCGGGAAAGCTCTCAAACGTGTACCACGAATAATAGGGGGATTTTTTTGATTGATACGCGCCGACGGAATTATAATTTCCATACTTATTGAAATACAGGCTATCATCTCCCGTGTGGTTAAAAACGCCGTCAAGGATAATGCCTATATTTTTTTCTCTCGCTTTTGTAAGAAGCTCGGAAAAGGCTTCTTCTCCGCCAAACATTTCGTCTATTTTCATATAATCGCCCGTATCGTATTTATGGTTTGAATACGCTTCAAAGACGGGGCTCAAATATATGCAATTTACGCCTAATGAGGCGATATAATCGAGCTTCTCGGTTACCCCGTACAGATTTCCTCCAAAAAAGGTATTGTTTTCAAGATGAGCGCCGAAATATTCGGGATATTCGGGTGTTCCTTCATCCCAGTTTTCATTCAAAACGGCGTTTTTCTTTACAGGCAACTCCCCTTTACGGCAAAATCTGTCAACGAAAACGTGGTATATTATTCCACCGTTCAGCCAAGAGGGCGCGGGATATTTAAAGTCCGAAACCGTCAACTGAAAATCGAAGGGTGAATTTTCATTCAAGACTTCAAAATACATTTCCCCGTAATAGCCTTTTTTTCGGGCGCAAATATCACCTAAAGCAGAGCGAAGCTCGACTCGGTAAAAAAAGAGACCTTTCTCCTTTAGCGAAAGCTCGGACTCATAAACGTCGTAAACAGAATCTAATCCGTCCCACTCAAGAGGGATTTCCCTTTTCGACTTGCTTTCATCATTTATAAGCGATAGCTTAACCGAGATAGCCCCAAGCTGTCTCGGTATATAAGCCTTGAATATCAGCCTATCTCCCACCTCAAAAGCAGTAGTAAACGCTCTCTTTTTTCCGTAGAGAGAAAATGAGCACCTGCCAACGCAAGAAAGACAAGCTTCTTTTTTTATTCTGAAATCCATTTCTTTTACTCTTTTCCTATAGGCTTTATATGCCAGATTCTGTCTGCATAGGCTTTTATACTCATATCAGACGCGAAAATTCCCGAACGCGCTATATTTATAAGCGATTTTTTTTGCCAGACTGTTTTATCCGAATAATCCGACAGGGCTTCTCTGTATTTATACCTATACGAGTCGAAATCAGCCAGACACATATAGGGGTCCGACACGTTATTCGAGCTGTTTATCAGATAATCGGCTATGTGCGAGAAGCTCTCTCCACCTATATTATAATAGAGTCGGTCAACTGCCAAGCGAAGCTTTTCCGACGCCCTGTAATACTCGCGCGCGTCGTAGCCGTTTCTCCAAAGCTCATCGACCTCCATAGTATTCAAGCCGAAAATATAAATGTTTTCCTCTGATACCGCGTCAAGAATTTCCACGTTTGCGCCGTCTAACGTACCTATGGTGAGCGCGCCGTTCATCATCAGCTTCATATTTCCCGTTCCGCTTGCCTCTTTTCCCGCAAGTGAGATCTGCTCGCTTATATCGGCGGCGGGAATCAAGACCTCAGCCATACTTACGTTATAATCCTCCATAAAGATAAGCTGTATTTTATCCTTTGATACGGGATTGCTGTCAAGCTCTTTTCCTATAAAATACAGAAGCTTTATAAGCTGCTTCGCCATATAATATCCCGCCGCCGCCTTAGCGCCGAAAATAAACGTCTGGGGCGTGATTTCCAAATTGGGATTTTCGCAAATGTCATTATACAAGGAAATAATCTTTAAAGCATTTAAAAGCTGTCGCTTGTATTCGTGCATTCTTTTTATCTGCACGTCATAAAGGGAATCGGGGTTTATAATTCTGCCTGTCTTTTTCTCGGCATATTTCGCAAAAATTTCCTTATTTTTATGCTTTACTACCGAAAGAGCGTCTAAAACGCCCGTATCGTTAACAAACGCTTCAAGTCTTCCAAGCTCGGTGGGATTATTTATATATCCGTCACCTATATATTCATTCAAAAATTCGCACAGCAGAGGATTTGCCGACTGAAGCCACCGTCTGTGAAAAACGCCGTTGGTTACGTTGGTAAACTTCCAAGGACTGTTCTTATAAAAATCGTGGAACACGTTCTTCTTAAGAATTTCGCTATGCAATTTGGAAACTCCGTTTACGGTGTGCGAGCCCACTATGCTTAAGTTAGCCATTCTTATCTGACCGCCCGCGACAATAGCCATTCTTGAAATTCTGTCCCAATCGCCAGGATACAGCTTCCACAAATCAGCGCAAAATCTTTCGTTTATTTCCGAAACTATCGAGAAAATTCTCGGCAGCTTCATTTTGAACAGGTCCATTCTCCAGCACTCAAGGGCTTCGGGCATAACTGTATGATTTGTATATGATACCGTCCTTGTAACAACACTCCACGCATCCTCCCAGCTATATGAATATATATCCATAAGAATTCTCATAAGCTCGGGAATGCAAAGCGCGGGATGAGTATCGTTTATATGAATAGCTATTTTGTTCTCGAAATTTGAAAGCGAGCCATTTGCGTTAAAATAGTCTTTTATTATGCTTTGCAACGACGCGGAAACCAAAAAATACTGCTGCGTCAGGCGCAAAAGCTTTCCCTCATCATAGTTGTCGGGTGGATAGAGCTGTCTTGTAATCTCCTCCGCGCTCATTTTTTTTTGCATTGCTTTTATATAGTTCGACTGTGAAGAATACCCCATTGCGCCACTATTGCTCTCCTTCGCGCGCCATAGGCGTATTATATTCGTCGCATCGGTATTCGCGCCGACGACCATATAATCACAGGGCACGGCTCTTACCTCGTCATACTCGGTGTGTATTATCTTCATCGAGCCGTTTTCCCAAACCTCCTCTATTCTGCCGCCAAAGCGCACGCTCACGCTCTTTTCTGGGCGAGGATAGAGCCACGCGCCTCCGTCCTTTTGCCAGGTATCGGGAATTTCCACCTGCTCTCCGTCAACAAGCCGCTGACGAAAAAGACCGTTTTCATAGCAGAGAGAATATCCGTCTGACGCATAGTCGAGGCTTGAAAGTGAGTCCATAAAGCAGGCCGCCAGACGTCCGAGCCCGCCGTTACCCAAGCCGGGATCAACCTCGCAGGCAAAAACCTCCTCAAAGGAATGTCCGTATTCCTTTAAAATGGCGCAGAGATTTTCATAGATACCAAGATTTATCGCATTATTCTTAAGCGAACGGCCTATTAAAAATTCCATACAAAGATAGCATACCTTTTTCCCTTCGGAAGCGGCTATCCTTTTTTTAAATGCCGTTCTGTTCTTGCTTATTATATCCTTCATCGCGTAAACTATGGCGTGATACAATTGCTCGGGGGTGGCTTTTTCGGGAGTGGTAGCGCCTCTCGAAAAGAGCTTACTCTCAATTTTTTTGCGTAATTCCGCAGCGCCGGGCGCTGCTTTCTTTGTTTTTTTCTGCATATCGCTTTTATTTACTTTATTACTCATAGCTTCCTTTTTTCCTATCAATAAATTTCATTACGGTAAATACCGACATATTTTTCGGCAGAGCTTTTCCAAGAGAAGTCGCTTTTCATCGCTCTTTTTTGCAGGTCATTCCACTCCTTTTCGTCGTTATATACCTCTATTGCTTCCTTTATTTTCATAAGCATTTCCTGCGCGTTGAAATTTTCAAACACAAAGCCGTTTGAATTTTCTCTTCCGTAGGCAATTATGGTATCGTATAAGCCGCCTACTCCTCGCACTATGGGGACTGCGCCGTATCTGCACGCGACCATTTGCGCAAGTCCGCAGGGCTCACTCCTTGAGGGCATTAAAAATATATCTGATGCCGCGTATAGCTTCTTTGAAAGCGCTCTGTCAAATTTTATTATCGCCCTTGCCTTTTTCTCATATCGGGCGCAAATATTAGAAATTATCTCCTCGTATTTTCTCTCTCCCGTCCCCAGAATAACGAACTGAACATCCTCGTTTAAAAGCTCGTCAAGCGAGGAAATAACTAACTCTATGCCCTTTGCGCCTGTCAAGCGTGTTATCATCGCTATAAGCGGGATTTTTTCGTTTATTTCTAACCCCATATATTCCTGTAGCGCTCTCTTGTTCTCCGCCTTGCCTTTTTTATGAGTGTGTGAATTATACGGCATTGAAAGGGCGTCCGAATCGGATGGTGAAAAATACTTTTCATCTATTCCGTTAATAATTCCGACAAGCTTATCTCGGCACATATCTATTATCCTTTCAAGACCGAAGGCGAAATAGCTGTCAGAAAGCTCATTTGCATAGGTGGGGCTTACCGTTGTCAGCTTATCTGCGCACACGAGAGCGCCCTTTAGTAAATTTATCGCCCCGTTAAATTCGACTGTGCTTTTATATTGAGTATCAAGAGCAAATACATCTTCTAATATATTCATATCATACTTTCCTTGATATTCAATATTGTGAATGGTGAATACCGTCTTTATATTTTTAAAAGTGTCGTTTTGCGCGTATTTTGTTTTTAAATAGATTACCGTCAAGGCGCTCTGCCAGTCGTTTGCGTGCAATATATCGGGGACGTAAGAGTAATGGTTCATAAATTCCACAACCGCGGAAGAAAAATAGGCAAAGCGCTCTCCGTCATCAAAGTCTCCGTAAATAAATTTACGCTTGAAATAATATTCATTATCAACGAAAAAATATCTTACGTTATTGTATTTCAATTCATATATTCCGCAATATACGCGCCTCCAGGAAAGATAAAAGCTGAAATCAAGCGTCTTTTTCATATCTTTTCTGTACTTTTCCTCTATACAGCTATAGAGAGGAAGAATTACCGATATTTCGCTTTCTTTGTCTATCTTTTTCACTGCGGCAGGTAAAGCGCCCATAACGTCGCCGAGCCCGCCGCTTGCCACAAACGGACTTGCCTCGCTCGTAACATACATAATTTTCATAAATGCTCTCCTAAAATTAAACTAAAATATTATCTTGGCTTGTCCTGAGTTTTTTCTATGAATATAAGGCGATATTAATATCGCCGAAATATTCACATAACATTTTATTTTATATTACTGTCCCTTGCGACAACGACTATATTATTTTTGTCGGCGTTTTTTTCACCTATAACGCAATTGTCTCCGATATAAGAATCGCTGTCTATAACCGCGTAATAGACGCGCGCGCCTTTTTTTATCGTGACGTCCGACATAATTACCGAATTATATACCTCTGCGCCATCCTCTACCATCACTCCCCCCGAAAGCACGGAATTATAAACGCTTCCGTTTATCCGTGTGCCGTCCGATATAAGTGAATTTACTATTTTGGCGTTATTTCCGATAAAAAGCGGAGGGCGAGCCATATTTCTCGAATAAATTCTGAAATCCTTGTCGGAAAAATTCAAAAGATTGCTCTCATTGAGCAGATCCATATTTGCCTCCCACAAGCTCCTTATTGTCCCGACGTCCTTCCAGTATCCTTTAAACCTATATGCAAAAATGCTCTCTTTATTTTTAAGCAGAGCAGGAATAATGTTTTTACCGAAATCGTTTGCCGAGCTTACGTCCTCCTCATCCCTTTCCAAATATTCAATCAAGGTTTTTGTATTGAATATGTAAATTCCCATAGAAGCCTGATTACTTTTCGGTTTTTTCGGTTTCTCCTCAAATTCATATATGCTTCCGTCGGGATTGGTGTTACAAATACCGAAGCGGCTCGCCTCCTCTATAGGCACTGTCACGGTGGCGACGGTGCAGACTGCCTCATTTCTCTTATGAGAAGACAGCATATCCGCATAATTCATTTTATAAATATGGTCGCCCGAAAGGATCAAAACGTATTCGGGATTGTATTTCTTTATAAAATTTGTATTCTGATATATGGCGTTTGCCGTTCCCTTATACCAGTCGGAATGAGCGTTTCCCTGATATGGCGGAAGAACGGTCAAGCCGCCGCGCGAACGGTCAAGATCCCAAGGGGCGCCGTTTCCCACGTACTCATTCAAGGCAAGCGGCTGATACTGTGTCAGCACACCGACTGTGTCGATGCCCGAATTTATGCAGTTGGAAAGAGGAAAGTCGATTATTTTGTATTTGCCGCCGAAGCTCACCGCAGGCTTGGCTGTCTGCTTAGTAAGGTCATATAAACGGCTTCCCTGTCCGCCTGCAAGCAGCATTGCTATTATTTCTTTTTTATAGTAAAGCATATTTCCTCCATCATATATATTCTAAACAAATATATGAAAAAAACGAAAGAATAATGCCTTTCATCCTTTTATATTTTTTCTTCCCGTCTTATAACTATAGCCGACATTGAGGGCAGGTCGGTTTCTATATACGCGCCGTATTCATCCGACACAACCTTTAAAAAGCCCATTTCTTCGCGAGGGACGTTTTCCGTCTCAAAGGCATACCGATAGACGTATTCCTCGTTTGCCCTTATTCTTATATTTTTGTTGTCTGACCCTGAAAAGCTTATAAGACATATAAGCTCCTCTCCCGACGCGGAATAGCGCCTGTAGGCTAAAAAATTGCCCTCGTTTTCATCGGGGAATATCCACTCAAAGCCCTCGCTTTCAAAATCAAGCTCCCACAATGCGCGCGAATACAGGTAAAAACGATTAAGAGACGCCACAAATTCTCTCGCGCTGTAATGCGCGTCAAAATCGAGCATAAACCACTCAAGGCTTTGTCTGTAATTCCATTCTGAAAACTGAGCGAATTCAGTACCCATAAAGGTCATTTTTTTGCCGGGGAAGGTCATCATAAAAACGAGCGCTGCTCTGAATTGCTTGAATTTTTCTTCATAGCTGCCGAAAAATTTTCCTATGAAAGAGCCCTTGCCGTAAACCACCTCGTCGTGAGAAACAGGCAGAACGTAATTTTCGGAGAAGGCGTACATTATCGGGAAGTTAAGCGCGCTATGATGATATTTTCTGTATATGGGATCAAGCGAAATGTAATGAAAAAAATCATTAGCCCATCCCATATTCCACTTGAGATTAAATCCAAGCCCGCCGTCAGAGACGGGACGGGTAACGGCGCGCCACGCCGTAGATTCCTCGGCTATCATAAGAACGTCGGGAAAAATCTCAAAAACCTTACTGTTTAATTTTTGAAGGAAGGCGACGGCTTCAAGGTTTTCCTTTCCGCCGTAAACGTTGGGTATCCACTCCCACGGCATTCTGTCATAGTCGAGGTATAGCATTGAAGCGACGGCGTCTACGCGTAAGCCGTCTATATGAAATTCAGAAAACCAATATACAGCGTTTGATATAAGGAAGCTCTGCACCTCTTCTCTGCCCAAGTCAAAAAAGCGTGTTCCCCAGGATTTAGATTCCATTCGGTCAAAGCCCTGATATTCATAGAGTGGTCTGCCATCAAATTCGTAGAGTCCCCACTCGTCCTTCGGGAAATGCGCGGGAACCCAATCGAGTATAACTCCTATTCCCGCCCTGTGCATAAGCGAGACGAAGGAACGGAAATCATCGGGATTTCCGAAGCGCGAGCTGGGCGCGTAATATGAGCATATCTGATACCCCCAAGAGCCGTCAAAGGGATGCTCTGCGATAGGCATAAGCTCGACGTGCGTATATCCCATATATTTTACGTACGGAATAAGGATTTCAGCCATCTCGGTGTAGGAATAGTATCCACCGTCCATACGCCTCGCAAAAGAGCCGAAATGAAGCTCGTAGATATTTATGGGCGCAGATAGATAATGTCCGTCTCTGTTTATATTTTCTCTGCGCGATCTGAGCCACGCCCCGTCCTTCCAGTCGAAATTGGTGTCGTCCCAGACAATTGACGCGCCACGCTCTCCCCCCTCTGAATAAAAGGCGTACGGGTCTCCCTTATAGGTGTAAGTAAAATCTGTCCATATTTTAAATTTATAGCGTGTATTATGAAGCGAGGCTTCTGCATTTACGTATAATTCCCACACGCCCTTTTCTGAAGTCCTTTCAAGGGAAAGTCCGTCCTCCCAGCCGAAATAATCTCCCACCAGTGCGACGTGACGCGCATTGGGCGCCCACGTGCGAAAAACGTATTTATATCCTTTATCGGTCTGCTCTTCTAAATGGCAGCCGAGATATTCGTAGCTTCTGCAATTTGTGCCCTCGTGAAAAAGGTATTGGGCGAGATCGGTTTTTTCGTTTTTCATAATTTCTCCTATATTTGCTTTATGTTTTATTATAATCTCTAAAAGGTTTTTTCATACCCAAAAAAGCTTCAAATGGAAAAAATGAATAAAAAAAACCGCATATGCGGTATCCCTCCACAAAATGCGGTGTTTAATTCAAATTACTTTCTATTATAACCTCGTCGGGATAACAGAGCCCGAGCTTTTCTCTCGCCACCTGCTCGACGTATTCATCATCGAATGGCAAAGCGAGCTGATTTTTCAAATCGTTTACCGATTCCTCCAAGAGCGCTATTTCCTGCTTCAGCTCATCGTGCTTATCCTTGACATCGTTAAACTTCATCTGCATAGCTGCGACTGCAAGGAAGGCAAAAACCACGAAAGCGGCGACGGCAATTTTAAGTGACAAATTTCCGTACCTTCTGTTTTTCATATATACCTCCCTTTACTTTTTCACGTAATCCTTAAGAAATCCAAAGGACGCCTGATACAGAGCATCTCTTTTACATCTTTTCGTATAACGCTTTACATACATTATATCATATGTTTTTCTGATAATCAAGACGTTTTTTTGAATAATTATCCAAAATATACGCTTTATTTTTGAAAAAAGATAGTAAATGGGATACAAAATAAAGAAAGCGACGTAGAGCAAGAGCAGCTTTATAGTGAAAATGATCTTTTCGGACAAATATATAACTATTTTTCCTAAAGTGAAATAATATATAAGAAAACCGACGAATGCGCCGACGAGAACAAAGGCTCTGAATTCTCCGCTATTGAAGTAATATATAAATATGGCTACCGAAACGGAGCAAAACAGACAAAATAAAACGTCGCCGAAAAATACAAACAGGGAAATAAATAAGCCCTTTTTTCTCTCTTTCTTTTTTGCTTTGGAATAAAAAAAGCGTCCTATCAGCGCATATTGGCTATAATCGTATTTCCCTGCATTCGCTGCCCCGTATTTCATACCGACTGCTATGCGACTCAGCCTTATAATATCATACGAAGCGCCAAGAAAGAAGCCGAGCAGTACGGAGTACAAAAGCATTAAAGAATGCTCGGACATTGAAACGTACATAAATATTACCTCGAAAACTTACCGAAAAGCCTCTTTTTGCTTTCGGTTTTCATTTCTGAATATATGAGCGCACTTATTTTGCCCAGAACGCACATTTCCCCGCTTTGCATAATATATTTTGTAATACGCAATTCATTTCCCTCAATGCTTAATTCCCCAAGCGGAGTAATAAGCGAAATAAGCGTCTCGTCGAAATTCAACACCTCGTTAACACCTTCGATGAAAAGCTCTCGTCCGTTATTCAAAATAACGTTGTGCTTTTTGCTCTCGTTTTGCAAATTGTTATCCATAATACCCTCCAAGCATTATTTCTTGCCGTAAAAAAAATATATGCAGATTGCTCTGCATATATTACTTTGGATATTAAACTGTCAAGAGATGACCTCATACATCTCCCCGGCATCCGCTTTTTTCGTGCTTTCTTTAATAGTCAGCACACGAACTTTAATGGAACGCGAGCCAAAGCTAACCTCGATAATATCATTTTCCTTGACATCGTATGACGCCTTGGCTGGCTTTCCGTTAACTGTGACGTGGGATGCGTCGCACGCATCATTCGCCACCGTACGCCGTTTAATAATTCGGGATACCTTGAGATATTTGTCTAAACGCATTATTTGTTGAGATTGTCCTTAAGCGCCTTGCTTGCTGAGAACGAAACGTGCTTGGAAGCAGCGATTTTGATCTTCTCGCCTGTGAAGGGGTTGTGTCCTTCTCTTGCTGCTCTCTGCTTTACTTCAAATGTACCGAAACCGATAAGCTGAACCTTATCACCGTCTGCAAGCGCGTTAGCAACTGCTGCGAGTGTTGCGTTAACAGCAGCCTCTGCTTCCTTCTTCTTCAAATTTGCCTCTTTTGCAACTACGTCGATCAATTGTGTTTTGTTCATTTTTTTACACCTTTCCTTTTTAAAAATTTTACATATTAATTATAACACTGTTTTTATACTTTTTCAATAGTTTTTATGAAATATATTAACTTTTTTTTGTTTTTTTGGCTAATTTACCCATAAATTTGCATTTTTATAGGTAAAAAATGGTTTTTTGTCTGCGCTTTAACAATCTTTTACATCTTTTTTTATACACTTTTGTGCAAAAGCATCCGTCGCGTATGTGAGCGCTTGTTCTGCGTTTACACCGTTTTCGGCAAAAATGGCGCACATTTTGAAAATATATTCGCCTGCTATCCTTTCCTTTTCCTCAACGCTCAACTCGCTTTCGTCTTCAAAAAGAGACGGCAAAAAGTGATTTTCCGAGCCGAAAAAATATGAGAGCTCGGCTTCTGACTTGCGCCAGATTTTTTGAGCGCGCATCAGGGCGGGTAATTCCCTTGGTACCGATGAAAGAATATCGGCCTTGCTTTTTCTGTTTTTTTCGGCGTTTTTCAATTTTTCCCAGTTCTCGCCTATATCTCCGTCAAAATCCGAGAAAATGTGAGGATGGCGATATATCATTTTTTTACATACGAAATTCAGAACGTCGTCTATCGAGAAGGAATTTTTCTCCTCCTCCATACGGCAATGAAAGGCTACCTGTAAAAGCACGTCGCCAAGCTCCTCGCATAAAAGAGGGGCGTCATTCTTGTTAATGGCCTCTACGACCTCATAGGTTTCTTCTATGAAATTGCCTTTTAAGGTCTGGTGAGTCTGCTTTTTGTCCCAAGGGCATCCGTCCCTTTCATCGCGCAGAATTGCCACAATCTCACAAAGGTCGGAAAGCGTATATTTTTCAAGCTTTTTTATTCTTTCTATGCGCTCATTCATTTTAACTTCCTCAAAAAAATCATCTTATAAGTCTTGCTTTTTTCAAAATTTTTACTACGGTATCACCGTGTGGAAGCAGTATTACGTCATCCTCTTTTATACATTTAAGGACGAATACTGCCACAAAATAGACGATGATAGCAAAAATAATTGCTGCCACAACAGACAAAGCGAGTCCTGCTCTCTCAAAAAGCAGCTTATAAACTCCAAGCGCTGAAGCGGCGCAAAGCAGTGACGCGATAAAGGGTCTTAAAAAGGCGTTAGTAATATCAGGTCTTATGCCTATATCCTTTACGACAAATATAAAATTGAATATAACTACGGTCAAATAGAACATAAAGGTGCTGATGGGAGCGCCTATCTCTCCGAATTTGCCGATAAAGAAATAAGACGAAGAGAGCTTGACAGCAATCCCGAAGAGCATTGAAATTATAGGCTTTTTCTCTAAATGATTCGCTTGCAGAACGGCATTCGTAAATGAAAGCATACCGACGAAAAACACCGACAAGGCAAGTAAGGAAAGCAGCTTGCCTGAGTGAAGCGCCATATCCGAGTCCCCCTTGAAGACAAGCGCCAAAATAGGTGACGCAAGCGCTGAAAGCCCAAGCGCGCACGGGGCAGCGATTATTGACGTCATTCGCAAGGCAGAGCTCATAAGCTTATTTGCCTCCTCCCTTTTACCCTTCGCCATTGCGGAGGAAATAAAAGGAACTATCGTACAAGCGATAGGTGAAATCAAAATTATCGGCATATTGAACATTGTTACAGCGCCCGTAGAATAGTCGGAATATAACGCCTTTGCATATTCCGCATCGCCGTAAAAATCGGTAAGCAGTGGTCGCATAAGCTGAGCATCAATAAGAGAGGCGAGGCTCAAAACCGCCGACGTCAAGGCAATGGGCAAGGCGATTGCGATAATTTTATAAAGAAGCGCTTTCGAGGATAAGTCCTCCTCGCCCTCCGTATCACGAACAGGCGAAAAGGAAAGCAGACCTTTTTTATCATAATATATTTTGGCAGAGAAAAGATAAAGGCTTCCTATAGCTATACCGACAGTTACGCCGACTATAGAAAAAACCGCCGCCGTGGAAGCGTCCTTACCGTACACGGTCATTGACACGTATGCCGCGCCGAAGCCGAAAATCATCTTTCCAAAGGATTCAATTATTTGAGAGACAGCCGTAGGCGTCATTATACCGAAGCCCTGAAAATATCCTCTGTAAACGCTTGATATAGCGATAAAAAGCAAGGCAGGCGCTATCGCGCAAAGACAAAGAAAGGAATCTCCGTCAGAATTACTGCGTGAAACAGGACCTGCCGTAAATATCATTATCAGAGTGCCTATCAGCCCTATTATAGACAAGGCGGTCATTGAAACGTTATATATTCCCATAACCCTCGTCTTGCCCCCGCGCGCGCGGCTCTCGGAAATAAGAACGGAAACGGCAACGGGAATACCGGCAGTAGAAATCATATATAACGTGGTATATACGGCGTATGCCGAATTGACGTTCGCCATCTCGTCTCCTAAAATAGAATTGAGAGGTACTTTATATAAAAATCCAAATATTTTTCCCAGAATGTTCGCAAGCGCGAGCACCAACACTCCCGAAAGCAATAGCTTTCTTTCTGTTTTTTCCTTTATAGACGGGAAACCGTTTTGCTTCATAATACCCCTTTCGGATAAATTAGATTTTTCTTTTCCGTATTTAAGTATTATCCGAGAAATTCTCTGTATACCGAGTTTGACGGAATGTATTCCTTTGAAATTTCCTCAACGTCTCGAAGAAGCATCAGCATTTCAGACGCATAACCAAAATGAACGGAGTCTTCCCTTATCTCCGAAAGAAGCGGTACAAGATAGGGCTTTAGCATATTTATTTCATACGGCATAAGGGAATCTAAAAGGAACTCGCAATCATCCTTATACGGAAGAATACAGTGTTCTTCGTTTTTCCTTACGCTTTCCCATATTTTGAAGGTGAATTCGGGCGCTGCGTTTCTGAAATTATAGTCTCTTACAAGACGCCTGAAAAACCTTACGGTGTTTTTCTCGAATATATGCTCTCCGACCTTAAGATCCTCGCAGACGTAAGCAAAGACGCTTATATAGGGATGCGCCTTAAAAAGACGAGTAACCTCAGGATAGACAGCCTGTATACCCTCGAAAACGAAAATATCCTTGTCGTCAAGAATAAATTCCCTCTCGCTTGTTCTTTTTCCCTCTTTGAAATCAAATACGGGGATTTTAACCGTATCACTGCAAAAAATAGACTCGATAGTCCTCTCAAGCTCTGATAGGTCAATGGTAGCCGCCGAATCAAAATCCAGACTCTTACCTTCCTTTTCAGCCTGCTTTACCAGATACGCTCTGTCATAATAAAAATCGTCTATTGAAATTACGTGAACTCTTTTTCCTCTTTCTTCAAATTCGGATACAATCTTATTCGCCGTGGTAGTTTTTCCTGAGCAGGACGGACCAGAGAGTGTAATAATACGGTTGTTCTCGGAGGATATGATTTTCTCCACAGTAATATCGAGCGAATGCTCAAATCTCTTTTCACATTCCGTAACGTAGGATTTTTTGTCCTCTTCTCCGCAGAAAGAAGTTCTTGCATTAAGCATAAAAATTATCCTTTCAAATAAAATTCCGCAATTCTTTCAAAAAGCGACGGAATGCCGCCCTTCTTGTCTCCCAAACGGATTTTTTCGGCATCCCTTAAATATTCATATGGATATTTAGGGGTAAATATTCTTCTGATTTTCGAGTTGCCCTCTGTGGGCAGCTTAAAATCGACCAGCTTTGTTACCGCGCCCGCGCCGACTGAAAAAACGCTGTGCAGCTCTTCCATCATAAAGATGTTATACATTCCCGCTTTTCCGTCAAGGCAGTATCCCACGTTCTCAAGGTTGCCTACGGTATTTTTCTGCCTATACATATAATAGGGCTTATATCCTGAAAGCTTTGTCTTTATCTGTGAATATTCAACGCACTTTGAAGCTGTGTCCTCTGAAATATCGTATATTTCTTCGTTCTTTTTTAATTCTGCCGAATTTTTTACGGAAAATGTATGCACCGTCAAATTTTCGGGGGCAAGAGATATTATACTGTCTATCGAATTTGAAAAGCTCGTGAAATTATCGCTCGGTAAGCCTGCAATCAAATCGACGTTTATATCTCCTATATCCACCTTTCTTGCCAACTCATACGCAGAATAAAAGTCGGACACCGTATGTCTTCTGCCTATCGCTTTTAAAATATCGTCATTCAAGGTCTGTGTGTTTACACTTATTCTGCTCGCGCCGTAATTTTTGATTATTTTCAATTTTTCTTCGGTTATGGTGTCGGGGCGTCCTGCCTCCACTGTATATTCCATAAGCGCGCTTGTATCCACGTTTTCGCTTATTTTTTTCATTAAGCTCTCAAGCTGGACGGGTGAAAGCACGGTAGGCGTTCCACCACCTATATAGACCGTTGCAACCTCAAGACCGAGCTGACGTATTATTGAAAAAATATTATCTATATCAAGATACAGCATATTTAAATAATCGTCTACGAGTGAAAGAAGTCGGCTCGATGTATAGGAAACGAACGAGCAATAAGCGCATCTTGTGGGGCAAAAAGGAATAGAAATATAGACGCTGCACAAGTTTTGTGGCAATTTTCTCGTCAGCTTAAGCTCTGTTGCGGCGACAGAAACGGCAAGCGCCGCCTTTTTGGGATTGACAAAATATTCATCGCGCAAAATCTGTCTTGTACTGCGTACTCCGTTTCCACTTAAGAGAAACTCTCTTGCCACCTTGGACGGTCTGACGCCCGTAAGTATTCCCCATGGAGCAATGCAGGACGAAAGCTTCTTTCCCGCCTCAAATACAGCTCTTCCTACCGCAAGCTTATTTAAGCGCATAGGCGTGCAGTTTACTACAAGCGAGGGGTCGGCGGCGCCGTCCCCCTCCGCAATTTTATCGCCAAGATGAAACCTTGCGTGTGAATAAACGCAATTATCCTCGCCTGTATATACCGAAACGTCTGCCTCTACTACGTTTGGGCCGGGAAGCTCGTCTTGCGCGAACTTTGCGCCCTTGAAAAACAAAAGGCACAGAGTCTGCACATAATATCGGTTTATATCGCCCTCAATTCTCAAAATCATTGCGTTTTCCTCTTTTTGAGCTTTTCTGAATTCATAACGATAGTAATAGGGCCATCTGCCGACATATCTATCTGCATATAAGCGCCGAATTTGCCCGTTCCAACGTGTCTTACTCTCTCTTTCATAAGCGAGACGAAATGGCAGTATAGTCTGTCTGCTTCATCGGGGGGCGCGGCATTCAGAAAATCGGGACGGTTGCCGTGAGAATAATTTGCGCTTAAGGTAAAATTGGACACGACTAACACTTCCCCGTCGATATCTTTAAGAGACAAATTCATTTTATCATTCTCGTCGGAAAAAATTCGTAGCTTTGAAATTTTTTCTGCGAGCAAAAGGGCATCGCATTCGTCATCTCCCTTTTCAACTCCCAAAAGGATAAAAAGCCCTTTTTCAGCATTTCCGCTCTCCTCGCCGTCGGCGTAAACTGTGGCTTTAGATACCCTTTGTATAACTGCTATCATAAAAACTCCTGAAATTTAATTAGTTTGTAAAGCCTCTTGTCACGTCGTAAACCGCAGGTATAGCCTTAAGCTTAGAGACGATAGACTTATAATGGCTCACGTTCTTACATCCTACGGTGAGCAAAATCAGGGCGCTTGTCGCGCCTTCCTTCATCTGCGTAGAAATTCCCAATATAGATACCTTCATTTCCGCAAGAGTGGTGGAAATATCCGCGAGGATACCGATTCGGTTTTCCACGTTGAGCTGTAAATTCGCTTCATATACGTCTTTGCCCGAACGTGTAACGAACTCGTCTTCCCAGTTCGCCTTTATCCACCTGTCCTTCTGCTCGGGCTTCGACATTCCCGCAATTGCGTTGGGACACTTCTTCTGATGTATTGAAATTCCGTAGCCTCTGGTAATAAAGCCTATTACGTCATCTCCAGGCAAAGGATTGCAGCAGCGCGCGAATTTCACCTGACAGTCAACGTCTCCGTCTACTACGATTCCGTTGCTGTTTTTAAGGTTTGCGGGCCTTTGTGTAACCTTTATCGCATCAACACTGTCAACGATAGGCTCCTTTACAATTCTGTCAAACTCATCGCGAAGTCTGACAGAGAGACGGCTGACGCTCATTCCGCCGTAGCCTATAGTGTTATAAAAGTCGTCAACGTCACTTATGCCGACACGCGCGGCGACGTTAGTGACTATCTGCTTGAAATCTTCCTCTGTATAGCTCTTTCCGTAATGCTTTATCTCACGCTCAATTTCCTGACGTCCGACAGCGATATTTTCAGCTCGCTTTTCTTTTTTATACCATTGGCGTATTTTATTTCTCGCTTCCGAGGTCTTTACTATATTCATCCAGTCTCGGCTCGGTCCCTTTGAAGATGACGAGGTGATAATTTCAACAACGTCGCCCATCTGAGGAACTCTGTCTATCGGGACTATCGTTCCGTTTATCCTTGCGCCCGTCATCTTGTTTCCCACCTGAGTGTGAATAGAATAGGCAAAGTCAATTACCGTCGCCCCGAGAGGAAGCGACACCACGTCTCCCTTGGGGGTAAAGACAAAGGTTTCATCACGGAAGATGTCGGTTTTGAACGAGCGCATAAATTCGTCGGGGTCGTGCATATTTTCATCGTTCTCTACCATTTGAGAAATCCAACGGATCTTCTCGTCGAGGTCCTCGCTCGCCTTTTCACCCGACTTATATTTCCAATGCGCGGCGATACCGTATTCGGCTATCTCGTGCATTTTATGAGTTCTTATCTGCACCTCAAACGGAATGCCGTGACGGCTTATAACGGTGGTGTGCAGAGACTGATACATATTAGGCTTTGGCGTCGAGATGTAATCCTTGAATCTGCCGGGCACGGAGTGGAAAAGCTCGTGGATCAAGCCGAGAACCGTATAGCACTCAAGCTCGGTATTTACAATAATTCTGAGCGCGTAAAAATCGAAAATGTCATCGAAATTCTTGTTTTGGTCGTACATCTTTCTGTAAAGACTGTAAACGCTTTTTACCCTTCCCGACAGCTCGAACTCTATACTGTTTTCATTCAGCTTCAGGGAAATCTGCTCTTTCGCGTTTTCAATAAAATTAGAGGTAAGACCAAACTTCTTCTCTATACTCCTCGTGACCTCCTCGTATCCTATGGGATCGAGATACATAAGGCCTAAATTCTCAAGCTCGTGCTTTATCTTCTGCATACCGAGACGGTGAGCGAGAGGGGCGTAGAGGTACATAGTCTCAAGAGCTATTATTCGTCTTTTTTCATCGTTTTTGGCGCAAAGCGTACGCATATTATGCAAGCGATCACAGAGCTTTATGAAGATGACGCGAATATCCTTCGACATCGCGAGAAGCATTTTTCTTATGTTTTCTATATGCGCCTCTTCCTTATCCTCAAGCTGCATATACACTATTTTCGTAAGTCCGTCAACTATAAGAGCTACGTCTTCGCCAAAGCGTTTCCTTATTTCCTGAAGATTGGTTTTATCGGCGCAGTCCTCTACCGTATCGTGTAACAAGGCGGCGCATACGGAATCGGTATCAAGGCCAAGCGAAGCTACGATCTGTGCGACGGCAATAGGATGAGATATATACGCCTCTCCGCTTTGTCTCATCTGTCCGTCGTGAAGCATAGCCGCATATTCGTACGCGCTTTTTATTTTTTCAATATCGTATTTCTTGCCCTTAGCCTTCAAGGCTTCAAGCAGCTCGTTAAATCCGTTCATAATTCCTCAAGCTTGTTTTTGCTGTAAACGCAGTCGTCTAAGCAAATTGGATTTTTCCAAATCGGTTTTTGTTTTTGTGAATTGAAGCTTAAAATGATATACCTCGTCGCTTATCTCCTCTATTCCTAAAAGATTAAGCTCTTGTAGTATTCTGATTATAAATTTCAATTTTACGTAATTCATACTGCCAGAGCCTGAAAGCTTAGAAAGACTTGAAAGTATAGATTTATGACTCAAGCTGTCAACTCCAGAACGCACAGAAGCGCGAACTAAATTATACACGAGGGCGAAGTCTTCTCGCGTGGGAACAATGTTCTCCTCCGACGAAAACCTTGCGCCATTCCATATTTCATCGAATCGCTGCTTATCATTTATTTCTATCGCCTTGGCTTCCTCAGAGAGCCTTATATCCTTTAGTATCAGCTGCACGTTCTTCCTGTCTGCCCATACGTTGACGTCGAGATTGAACATAACGTCAACCGTATCGCCCACGTACAGATTAAGCTGTGAGGGGCTGTGGGAAAAGAAGATGGCGGTATAGGTTCTGTTCTTTCCTTTTGCCAGGGTTATACGGGTATGCTTTCCCCCGCTCATAGGCACGCATTCGACAACGACAGCCGAGCGCAATACGAAAACAGGCACGGGGTTATCAACTCCAAACGGCTCAAGCTGTTGAATTTTTTCGGCTACGTCCAGAGTGATATCGGAGAAATCAATTTCACAGTCGGCTTCAAGGGTGGGGACTGTTGCGTCCTCGTCGAGCTTCTCGTTTGCATAGGCGTTTATTTGCCTTTTAAAGCTCTCAAGCTGCCCTCTCGTAACACTTAATCCCGCGGCAAGCTCATGCCCACCGTATTTCACGAGATGCTCCTTGCAATTAACGAGAGCGTCAACCAAATTCATTCCCTTTATGCTTCTGCCCGAGCCCTTCGCTATATCGTCATCGCTATGCACATGGGGATCGCAGCCGTCAAAGGAAAGAAGTATGCACGGAAGTCCGTACTTCTCGGTAATTCTTGACGCAACTATCCCTATTACTCCGTGATGCCAATCGTCAGCGTCCAGAACGATAACCTTATCGCGAACGAAATCATGCTCCTCTTCTATCTTGGCATACGCCTGCTGCATTATACTGTTTTCCTCATTCTGACGCTCGAGATTCGCCTCGCAAAGCTCAAAAGCGAGCGACTGAGCATAATTTTCGTCCTCTGTCAAAAACAGCTCTGCCGCAAGAGATGCGCTTCTTATTCTTCCCGCCGCGTTCAATCGGGGCGCTATTGTATAGCCTATATATCCCGACGTAATTTTTGTTTGCTTTTTATTCCTTTTCGATGAATTAGCTTTATAGTCGGCGCGCTCGGATATTACGTCAAAAAGAGCCTTAAGACCGATTCGCGGGCGTTTTTCGATTATGTTCAGACCGCCCTTAACTATCAAACGGTTTTCATACTTTATAGGCATAACGTCAGCTATAGTACCGATAGCTATAAGATCCGCATAGTCTCGGCAAATTTTCATAACGGCGCTCTGCGGGTCTGAATTCTCTACTGCTATCTCGTACGCGCATATAACCTTAAATACGACTCCCACTCCCGCGAGCTCACAAAACGGATATTTTGAATCGGGACGGTGAGGGTTAACTACGGCTACGGCGCTCGGAAGCACGTCTCTGCATTCGTGGTGATCCGTCACAACGATATCGACTCCGAGCGTGGACGCGTATTCTACCTCTTCATTTGCGGTAATTCCCGTATCTACCGTGACTATCAAGGTAGTTCCGTTTTTATGAAGATTTTCGATAGCCGAGCAGGAAACTCCGTAGCCCTCTCCGCTTCGGTTAGGTATGTAATAATCCACGTCCCCGCCCTTTGAGCGTAAATACAAGCACATAGTACATACAGCCGTTACACCGTCCACGTCATAATCTCCGTACACGGTAATTTTTTCTTTTTCGTCTATCGCCCTTTTTATTCTCCTGACAGCCTTTTCAATATCGTCAAGCAAAAAAGGATCAAAAAAGAACTCGTTTTCGCTATTCAAAAACGCCTTGGCCTCATATGCCGTTTTATAACCGCGATTATAGAGAAGTCGCGCAATTATAGGCTCGATGCTCAATTCGTCTGAAAGCTTTTTGATGCTGTCAATACAGCCCTTGCTTTCATCGCTTTTGATTATCCACTTTTTTTCTTTGTTCATATCAGATTTGTTTGTCATTTATGTAATTTTCGCAATGAAAAAAGCTTCATTGCCCCCCATATTATTTACTACCTTAAAGAGCGCGTATCGGTACGCGCTTGGACTTTTCTTAAAAATCCCAACTGCCGTTCAAAAAGAACGAGCGAAAACCGATAAAATCCCGAAAGGGATAACGTTATTTTATTCAAGGAAAAGCCCTTTTTCTCTTATGCAGCGCTATTTTCACATTTTTTCAAGCGGCCTATATCTTCGCATAATCGCTTCTGCCGTGTGAATTCCGTCAAGAGACGCGCTGGTAATTCCCCCGGCATATCCCGCGCCCTCTCCGCAGGGATATATTAAATCCTCGCCGAGCGCAACGCGCATGTCACTTCTCAAAATTCTTACAGGCGACGAGGTTCTTGTTTCCGCGCCCGTAATGATTGCGCTTTCGGATGCAAAGCCCCTGAGCTTTTTATCGAAGGCACGAAGTCCGCTTCTCAGCGAAGCGCAGATGAAGTCGGGTAAAAAGTCGTCTGTTTTAGCTAAAGTACAGCCCCGTCCGTCCATATAGGTAGGCATAACCGACGTAGGCTCGCTTCCCGCTTTTCCGTTCAAAAAATCGCCGACGGTGGATATTGGCGCGTTATAATTACTGCCGCCCGAAACAAATGCCGCGCGTTCTATTTTACGCTGAAACTCTATCGCCCTTTGAGGTGTGTTTCCGTAATCCTCACGAAAAACCGAGACTGCTACGGCGGAATTGGAATTTATACCGTCTCGCGCGTGGTTGCTCATTCCGTTAACAACCACTCCTCCGTTTTCACTTGCGGCAGCAACGACCTGACCACCGGGACACATACAGAAGGTATACACTCCTCTTTTATCGGTGTTTGCGGAAAGCGAATATTCAGCGCTCTTCAATGCAGGATGAGAGGCGTAGTCACCGTACATCGCCTCATCTATATTTTTCCTCAGATGCTCTATTCTCGCCCCGACGGAAAACGGCTTCGCTTCAAGAGAAAAGCCTGAAGAAATCAGGTTTTCATAGGTGTCTCTCGCGCTATGTCCTATCGCCAAGACCAGAACTCCGCAGGAAATTTCCCCCTTGCTCGTTTTTACAGACAAGGCGCCGTCAGAAAGCTTTTTTACGCTCTCAAAGCAGGTGTGATACATAACAGAGCCGCCGAGAGAAACTATTTTATTTAAAATTCTATCTACTATTCCTTGCAGATAATCTGTGCCGATATGCGGCTTTGCTAAAAATCTTATGCTTTCGGGCGCGCCGAATTCGACAAAGCGCTCAATTACGTATGCTGAATAAGAGTCATTTATTCGAGTGACCAATTTACCGTCCGAGAAGGTACCCGCGCCACCCGCGCCAAACTGTATATTCGAATTTTCATCGAGGATTCGCGTACGAGAAAATCTTTTTATCTGCTCGGCTCTTTCACCGACAGGCGCGCCTCGCTCGATAAGTATCGGCTTATAGCCGTTTTCAGCCAGAAGCAGCGCGGCAAACATTCCCGCAGGGCCTGCTCCGACTATCAACGGACGCCCCTTCATTTCTTCGCTTCCGAACACAACGAAGGGCTTCTGCTCGGATAAAAGCATAAAGCCATTCTGTGACAGCTTTATTTCCTCGTTTTCTGTCCAAGCGCCATTTATCGCGACAGCATAAACGAGCTTGATTGCGTCCTTTTTTCTCGCGTCTACAGAACGACGGTAAATGAAGAAATCGGCATTTTGAGGATATAGATTAAGAGCTTTCAGCTTTTTCTTCGCGAAGGATATGGCAGCCTCGCTGCTCTTGTCAAGCGGAAGCTTTATTTCTCTAAGTATATACGTTTTCCTACTCATTTTTTCTTTTCCGCCCATAAAACATTCTGACAAAACATTCTAAAAAAAGCAAGTCCGCGCGGGGTTGACACCCCGCCGGACTGCTTAGTATCAATCGGTTATTGATTCTTTTTCTGAAATCTGAACAGAAACGTAAATTCCCGCGTCATCAATAATTTCTACTTCCTCGCAAACAAATCTCAGCTTTACTGAATTATATATTCCCGTTCCTGTTACGTTCAAATCCGAGAGGTCGAAATACGCAACGATTTTATCCTGCGGCAAGGAAAGAATTTCCTCGTGATAGGAAGAAATTACAACGTCAACGAAGCTCTGCACGGCAGATATATCGTATCGACTTAAAAGCAAATCGGTTTTCTCTCCCTTGTGCTCAAGACGCACGGGAATATTCACAAAATACTTCGTATAAACCGTAGGAGAGACTATAGTTACGGGAACCTTTACTGCATCAAGACAATCGAGCGTCGCGCCCGTGGGATAATAGAAGACAACGTCTGCCTCATAGCTTCCCGGCTCGGAAAAATTGGCTATGCGGGCAACTCCATACAAAGATCCGCTTTCACATTTTGCAAGAGCGATATTAGTGCCGTAAAATTCAGCCGATACTTTATCGGTGCCAAGCTCTATTTCGCAATCACTGAAGCGTGACGGAACGTCCTGTATATATACGGGAATGTCCTCAAATTTGTGCACGTATTTAGGGGTTTGTATGTACATAACGAACGTCCAGACAAGAAAAGCAATCAGTACACATACGAGAAAGGGGATAATTTTATTTATTTTTTCTTTATCAAACTTAATTTTCATATATAACACCACTATTATTCGTTTTCGACTTTGCTTTCAGAGTCCTCGTCTCTATTTTCCGCGCGTTTCGAGGACTTTGCCGAAGATTCAATGACAACGTTGGAAAGAAGCTGGGTAAGCTTGGAATTAAGCGTCTGATCCGTAAAGTTTCTTGTAAAATCCTTTTCGGCGGCTACAGATATCGTGCCTGTTTCCTCAGAAACGACAACTACGACTGCGTCGCTCACCTCGCTCATACCTATAGCGGCGCGATGACGCGTTCCTAAATCAAGGTCAACGTCTCCACGTCTTGTAAGGGGTAAAAGGCATCCTGCCGAGGCTATTCTCATATCTCGGATAACAACGGCGCCGTCGTGTAGGGGCGAGCCGTCAAAAAATATGTTTCGTAAAAGATAAGGAGAAATTTTGGCGTCCATTTCAACGCCCGAACGGATAATGTCTCCGACAGGGACGTTGCGCTCTATAACGATAAGCGCTCCTGTTTTTGTTCTCGCCATTTCGACGACAGCCTCGCAAACATTATCTATAAGCGCTTTCTTCTCATTGCCCTTATTGCCGGAAATGTTCTTAAAGCCCTTTAACGGCTCCGTTCCCATTTTTTCAAGAAGCTCGCGAAGCTCGGGCTGGAAAATAACCACTACGGCGATAATTCCCGCCTGGAGAAAATAGCTCAATACGTAACTGACGGCATAGAGTCCGACCAAGCGGCTCACCGCTAAAAAAGCGATCCAGAGGGAAACGCCGAAAATGAGCTTCCCTGCGCGCCGTACACGCAAAAACTTAACTGCAAAATAAAGAAGAAATGCAAGAACAAGTATATCTAAAACATCCACAAGGGATATGTTCACAAGCTGAATTTTTATAAACGACCAGAAGTTAGAAATCAAGGTATCGTTTTTTAATGCCGTATTCAGTAAAATCATAGCTTACCTCACAAAAAATGTATATTAAAGCAAAAAAGCGAACGCATTTTTGCGCGATTGTTGTCTTCATAATTATTATATATTAATTATAACATACCCCTTTTAAATTTGCAAGGTTTCTGACTACTTTTATTCACATATTTACAATTTTTTAAAATTTTACTTTTTTTGCTTTTTTTCTATTGACTTTTGCATTTTAATTTGATATAATATGTCTCAAATGAGACACTTTTTAAAAAGAGGTGGATATGAAAAGCTATACGGTAGACAAAAACGCGTTGCTTGAAGTGCCGTTTATTTTCAAAGGGATTCCAAGCGAAGAAAAAAAGAGCATTCTTTCTCGCTGCGAATATACCCTTGCGCGATATGGCAAGGGCGAGAAGATTTTCGATGCGGAAAGCTTCGAAAGATCGATAGCCTTTATCCTTAACGGATGCGCTGAGGTTTTTCGCGCTGACACGTCAAAAAGGACCCTTCTCTCCTCGCTTAAGGCAGGAGATTCCTTCGGCGCATCTGCGCTTTTCGGTGATAACGAGCCTTTTCCTACATCAATATTTGCAAGGTCGGAATGTGATATAATGTTCATTTCTCAGGCGCAAATGGAAGCGCTTATCAATGCTTATCCGCAGATAGCTACGAACTACATAAAATTTTTGTCGAACAAAATAAGGTTTTTAAATGACAAAATAAACTCGTTCAGCTCAAAAAGCGCGGAAGAAAAAACGGCTAAATTTCTCCTTGATAATTCCCCCGACGGAGCTCTTACGTCAAGCTTGAATATGAAGCAGATTTCTTCATCGTTGGGGCTCGGACGCGCGTCGTTCTACCGAACTCTTTCTTCCTTTGAAAAAAGAGGGCTCATTTCAAAAAACGGCTCTCAAATTTCAGTAACAAATTTTAAAGGTCTCAAAAAAATTATAAATACAGAAAAGGAAAAAACAAAATGAAAAAGCTTACATCTTTATTATTGGTCTTCGTGTTAATTCTCGCGATTTTTTCGTCCTGCGCGCCAAAGGACGTAAAGGATCCTATTTCGGAGGAATCTGTTAAGCCTCTGAAAATAGGCGTTCTTTCGGGTACTACGGGAATGGGAAGCGCAAAGCTCGTAAACGATATAAAGGCGGGCGGCGAGGAAATATCGAAGTACTACGAGTCCATTGATATTTATACGGACCCGTCAACCCTTCTTTCCGATTTCATAAGCGAAAAGGTGGACGTTGCAGCTCTCCCCACGAATGCAGCCTCGACGCTTTTCAACAAATCAAAGGGTAACGCGAAGGTAGTCGCAATAAACACTCTTGGCGTATTATACATACTTGACAGCTCGGGGGAGGTAAAATCGCTCTCCGACCTTTCCGGAAAAACAGTATACGTGGCAACTCCCGGACAGACTCCCGAATACATTTTAAAACACATTCTCAACGAGAACAATATTGAAAACGTCAACCTCTCCTACGACTATACCGACTTGGATTCTCTCACCTCGGCTATAGCTACAGGGGCTGTTGAAATAGCGCTCCTTCCCGAGCCGAAGGTCACGATAGCGCAGGTAACCGCCGCAAATAACGGCATTGCAAATCTTGCTGTAGCAATCGACCTTACAGAAGAATGGAACAAGGTTGAAGACACCGTTCTTACACAGGGCTGCGTTGTCGTTCGCAAGGATATCGCCGAAAATTATAACGCCTCCCTTGAAAAATTCCTCAAGGACTACGAGGCTTCAATAAATTATATAACGGACGAAAGTAATTTGGATTTGGCAGCCGAGGCGATTGCTGCAAGCGGAATTATCCCGAAGGCCGCAATAGCGAAAAAGGCTCTCCCAAAATGCAACATCACGTTCATTGCGGGAGAAGAAATGAAAGCGGCGCTTTCAAGCTTCCTTAAAGTCCTTTACGATATGGACAAAACTGCAATCGGAGGAAATTTACCAGCCGATGATTTCTACTACATTTCAGAATAAAACCATAAAAAACAAAAGACTGCTTGTTTTTGTTTCAGTTCTTATATGGGGCGTGATATGGCACGCGTCTTCACTTGCTATAAACCGTCCGCTCTTACTTCCCTCGCCACTTGAGGTTTTCGCAAGAATTTACGCTCTTATAAAAAGCCCCTTCTTCTGGCAAATAAGCTTCATTTCACTTTGGCGTATTCTTTCGGGATTTATATGGGGTGTTCTTCTGGGAATCTTTCTCTCTGCGCTTTCGCACAAGATTTATCCCTTGCGCATTTTTGTCTCTCCCGTCATAAGCGTTCTTCGCGCCACTCCCGTCGCTTCCTTTATAATTCTCGTGTGGAGCTTCACGGGCAGCGAGCGACTTCCCGTATTCATATCGGCCATCATGGTCTTGCCGCTTGTTTATGAAAATATGCTGACAGGCCTTGACGGAGTAAAGGCAGAGCTAAAAGAAGTTGCGTGGGTGTACGATTTCTCTTTAAAGGACAAATTAAACGCCCTGTACCTGCCAGAAATAATGCCGTATTTCACTTCTGCGCTCACAGCCTCTTTAGGTCTTGCGTGGAAGGCGGGAATCGCCGCAGAGGTCCTTGCTTACACTGCAAGCTCGATAGGCAGAGAGCTATACAGAGCGAAGTCGACTCTTGAAATAAACGACCTTTTCGCTTGGACAATATGGATAATTCTTTTGAGTATTGCTCTTGAATATGTAGCGAAGCAGATTCTTAAGCTATTTACAAGGAGGAGAAAAAATGCCTTCTATCGTTCTGAATAACATAAGCAAATCCTACGGCGAAAAAAGCGTATTAAAGGACCTTTCCCTTGTAATAGCTGAAAAGAGCGTCTGTCTCATCACAGGAGACAGCGGGAGCGGAAAGACCACTCTGCTCAGAATAATTGCAGGGTTAGACACAGACTATACTGGCGAAATTACGGGAGTCAGCGGCAAGGACTGCGCCTTTGTCTTTCAGGAATACCGACTTTTCCCCACGTTGAGCGCGCTTGAAAACGTCGCTATAAGCGCAAAGGGTGAAAAAAGCGAAAAGACGGAGCGGGCAAAAAAGCTTCTGCTCGAGCTGAAATTCAACGAAAGCGACCTTTATAAGCTGCCGAACGAGCTGTCGGGCGGAATGAAGCAGAGAGTTTCAATCGCGAGAGCGTTGGCGTCTGACAAGCCTGTAATGCTTTTTGATGAGCCGACAAAGGAGCTTGATAAAAGCCTACGGAAAGCGCTATACAAAAAAATAAACGAGCTTTCCGCCGACAAAACCGTAATTATGGTTTCTCATCTTACAGACGACCTAAAAGAATTTTCGGGCGTCACTGTAGAGTTGAAAAAGCAAAATTAAAGGGCTTCCATATTAAAAAACCTAACTTAAAAAATTCAAGAGGCTGTATCAATTTTTGCATCTGATACAGCCTCATTTTTTCTTTTTGTCACTGTTTTCCGCGTCGGTCCTTTCGTTTTCCGAAATTGAAATACCTATATCGTTGCTCATTATCCCTGCGCGTGAGATTATCGCTCTTCCGTGCTTTCCTCTGATTTTGTCTATGGTTCTTTCAAGCGACTCGGATCTTTTACGTCTTTGTTCACAGTCGTCAAAAAAGTCTGTCTGAAACGAGGCGTTTTTTTCATCTGTAAGGCTTGTGGCAGTGACAGTAAGCATTCTTATGGGCTTCCCTGTTTTCCACTCCTTTTTAACTATTGAAAAGGCGACTTCGGATATCTCGCTCGATATATTGGTAGGATACGCAAGCTGCCTTTGACGCGTTATATTACATAGCATCGTATCCTTTATGGTAACGCACACGGTAGAGCATTTTTTGCCCTTTCTTCTCATTCTTTCGCAGATTTCCTCCGAGAGAAAGGCGATGCCGAGACGGATTTCATCGTCGGAGGATATATCCTTTTTGAAGGTCATTCCGTTGCCTATGCTTTTGGGGTCGTTTTTATCATAAACCGACGCGACGGGAGACTCGTCCTCACCTCTTGCGTAGGTAGAAAGCATGGCTCCCATTTTTCCGAACTTATAAGCCAAAAACGAGGGCTCGACAGACGCAAGCTCGCCTATAGTCTTAATACCCGCCTTTTTAAGCTCGTCGGCAGTCCTCTCGCCTACAAAGAGCAGACTGTCAACGGGAAGCGGATATACTATCTGTTTATAATTGTCCTTAGAAATAAGAGTAATAGCGTCGGGCTTTTTATAATCGGAGCCGAGCTTCGCAAAAATTTTATTAAATGAAACGCCGATAGAAACGGTAATTCCTATTTCGTTTTTTACCTCGTTTCGTATTCTTTCGGCTATCTCGAGCCCGTCCCCGAAAAGCCGACGGCTCGCGGTAACGTCGAGCCAGCATTCGTCTATCCCAAACGGCTCGACCAGATCGGTATAGCGTCGATATATCTCATTTACCATTCTCGATACTCTCAGATATTCATTATGGTGCGGAGGCACAATTACTAAATCCTTGCATTTCTTTTTTGCGCTCCAGACGGTTTCGGCAGTCTTTATTCCGTACGCCTTCGCCTTTTCGTTTTTGGCAAGCACTATGCCGTGCCTGTCCTCCTCGCTGCCGCAAACCGCCATAGGCACAGACGCAAGAGAGGGGTCAAGCATACACTCAACAGACGCAAAAAAGCTATTGCAATCACAATGCAAAACGGTTCTGTCGGTCATCGCTTTACCCCCTCGTTTTATTCTTTTAAATTTTTATTTTTCGGTCAAGGTGAATACGAACTCGCAGTATTCGCCCGATACGCTGTTGACGATAATTCTTTCATCCTGCGCTTCAATGACCGTCTTCGCTATATAGAGTCCGAGTCCTGAGCCTGTCTTGTCGAGTCCTCTGCTTCTGTCACTTTTATAGAATCGGTCAAATACGTAAGGAATATCCTCCTTTGCAATTCCCTCTCCCTCGTTATAAACGGAGACCTTTATTTTTCCGTGATCGCCGCGAAGAATGGATATTCTTAACAAGCCGCCCTCTCGCGAAAACTTTATAGCGTTATCGCATAGGTTGTAAAGGACCTGATGAACGGCATCCTTGTCGGCAAAAACGTCTACGTTATCTTCAAAGCATTCAAATTCCACGTCAAGCCTTTTGTTCTCGATCTTTTGCTCAAAGGAGATCAGTATAAGTCTTGCCTTTTCGCAAATATCGAAGCTTTCAAAGACAAACTTGCGCTTGCCCGACTCCAGCTTGGTTATGTCGAGAAGCTCATTTACAAGGCGTGAAAGGCGCTTCACCTCTGACGCGATAATGTTAAGATAATAGCTGCGCTTTTCTTCGGGAATAGCCCCGCTGTTAATGCCCTCTATAAAGCCCGAAATAGTGGTCATAGGGGTACGCAGGTCGTGAGAGACGTTGGCGATAAACGAATTTCGCATATTCTCCATTTCTTCAAGCGAATCTGCCATGTTGTTAAACGCAACCGACAAATCGGCAATTTCGTCTCTGCCGACAACCGCAACTCGCTCGCTGAAATTTCCTTTCGCGAATTTTTTTGATACCGTCGCCATATTACGCAGGGGGCTTACTATTCTTTCGCTCATAAAATAAGCCGCTATCAACGCCGCCAAAGCGATCCAGAGACACGCCGTGACAACGGTCTCCATCATAAGTCCCATAAGAAAGTTATCGGACGTGTATTCCATACCCGCATAGACTGCGCCTACAGTCTGACCGTCTCCGTAAACGATAGGATGTCCGTAAACTATGTGGCGCGTATTCAGGCTTTTGTCAAGATCGGAGACCGAATAATACTCTCCGTCATCAAAGGTTTCCTCTAAAATTTTCGCAGGCAACGGTGAGGTAATGCTTTTCGCGCTTTCGCTCTCCGCGTTCTCCTTCATTTCAAGAACGACGTTTCCCTCCATATCAGTTACGAAAAGCATCATTCTGTCATTTCTCAAAAACAAAGCGGAGGTAATCTTCTCTATGTTCTCTTTCTTGCTTGAAAGAAAATCAGAATATGACTCGCTATTATTAATTTTTATGCCCTCTTCAATCGTTGCCTTGGCGGCAGCGGCGGTCCATTTCACGCTTTCGGTGTTCTGACTCAATGAATAGCTGTTTACAATAGACGTTATTATAGAAATCAAGAGAACAAACGAAAGCAAAATAATAAGACCGAAGGTTGTGAGCTGCTTTAAAAAAATACTCTTAAACATTTTTTGCCCTCCGTACTTGAAAAATTCATCTTTATATGATATAATATGTCAAGCTCGTGTCTGTCTTCTTGCAAGCAAGCACGAGTAACCATATTTCAAGAAATGTGCGAAAGCCGACAGGCTTTCGAAGTGTCGCCGTAAGGTGGCGCTCATTAATTTCGTTTTGAATGAAATTAATGACACATATATTATATTATACAATATAAAGGTGTAGGAAGTCAATTTCCTATTTGAAATTTATGTAAATAAAAATAAAATTATAAAAGAAAAGGATTAAATATGGACTCTAATAAGACTGTTACCAGATTTGCCCCAAGCCCCACGGGATATATGCACATAGGAAATTTAAGGACCGCATTATATTCCTTTCTTATTTCAAAGCACGACGGTGGAAATTTTATTCTTCGAATTGAGGATACTGACCGTGAAAGACTTGTTGATGGCGCAACCGACGTGATTATAAGCACGTTGAAAATCACAGGCTTAAGCTATGACGAGGGACCGTTTGTCGGTGGAGATCACGGGCCGTACATTCAGAGCGACAGAAAGGATATTTACGCAAAATACGCTCAGATATTGGTTGACAAGGGATATGCGTATTACTGCTTCTGCTCTAAAGACCGTTTGGCTCAGCTTCACGAAAATGACGCGACAGGAGGCTATGACAGACACTGTCGCGATCTTTCACGGGAAGAAATAGACGCAGAGCTCGCCAAGGGCACTCCCTACGTTATACGTCAGAAAATGCCTCTTGAGGGCAGAACGAGCTACTACGACGTAGTTTTCGGAGAAATTTCTACAGACAATTCCGAGCTTCAGGATCAGATTCTTATGAAGGCGGACGGATACCCCACGTATAACTTTGCTCACGTCGTTGATGACTATCTTATGGGGGTTACGCACGTAGTGAGAGGAAGCGAATATCTCACGTCAACACCTAAGTACGTGCTTCTCTACGATGCGTTTGGTTGGGAAAGACCGACCTACGTTCATCTGCCCTTGCTTATGGGAAGAAACGAGGACGGAAGCATTTCAAAGCTCTCAAAGCGACACGGCGCCGTAAGCTTTCAGGACTTGGTTGCCGACGGATATCTGCCTGAGGCTATCGTAAACTATATCGCATTACTCGGCTGGTGTCCCAAAAACTCCGAGAGTGAATTCTTTACGTTGGATGAATTAAAGCGCGAGTTCTCTATCGAGGGAATCAGCAAATCCCCCTCCGTATTCGATTTTGACAAGCTCTTATGGTTCAATGGCGAATATATTCGCAAAATGCCCTTTGAAAGCTTTAAAGAAGCCGTAGCTCCCTTCATAAAGTCTACGCTCCCCTCTAACGTAAACAGAGAAAAGATGCTTATGCTTCTCAATTCCCGCCTTGACAAGCTGAGCAGTATTGAAGAAAAAATTTCGTTCTTCATTTCTCTCCCCGAATATTCGGCAGAGCTTTTTGTGAACAAGAAAAACAAAGTAACTCTTGAAAACGCGCCCGAAATTTTAAAGGAAGCGCTTCCTGTACTTGAAGTGCAAAGCGAGTGGAATAACGACGCGCTTTACAGCAGTCTCGTCGCCCTCTCCGAAAAGCTCGCAATAAAATCGGGCACACTTATGTGGTGCTTACGCATTGCCGCTTCGGGTATGGCTGTCACTCCCGGCGGCGCTACGGAGATTATGGAGGTCATCGGCAAGGACGAGACTATCTCCCGTGTAAAGACCGCAATCGCAAAGTTTTAATTTTTGATTATCAAAAAAGCTTGTACCAGGATCAAATTGATACTTGGCGCAAGCTTTTTTTATTTTCCCGTTGACTTTTCGGGTGGGCGTGGTATAATATTAGCAAGGGGCAGTTTGCTCGAAGCGTTGGGATGTTTCTCCCCGGTGACGCTTCTTGCGAATTGCCTTCTAACTATTTTTCAGTTCAAAATTGTTTGAATTTTCATTGACAATTTCAGAATTTTTGGGTATAATAATATCAGATGCATCTGATGAGGCACCGTAGGAAATACGATTTTTATCGCGTCCTACACCGTCCAAGGATGTGTCTTTTTTTATTTTCAATACATATTTGGATTGCGTTCATTTTGCCTTTTCAATCTCTCTTAATTCTTTTCGTAATCTGGGCACATACTCAACAATTTCGTTTTGATTATCTCTTCGGCCTCTTTTACCTTCTTTGGATAATCCTTGTCGGTTAATAACATCTGCTGATGATTCTTCATTGCTGATTTTATGATTTCTATGGCGTTCTGCGTCTCTTCTTTCTTGCACATTTTATCACACTTCCTTTGTTATCATTATCCCCCTCGTCACCGTCTTTGTCAATAGTATAGGGCAAAGCCATTCTGTCATCGGAATTTGCCGTTTTTTGAATCTTTTGTTGACTTTTTAGAATTTTGTGATATACTATTATCAGTGACGGCGTCCAACTGACGAGTAGCCTTGCTTGTTGCAGGGCGAAAGAGGGATGTTGTCACTTTTTTATTATCCCTAAAATGAATGCTAAAGCTATGACTTCTTTTTTTATTCCAATAAAAGAGTTCATTTTTGCCATTAACAGTATTGCTAATTTTGTTGCTTTCTCTTGGCTTTTTTACATTGGCTTCCAAAACCTTTGTTCGTTGAATTTCACCATTTCCTGTCCTTCCTCCGTCTCGCAGAATTCCTCTGGCGTCATTCCTTTCTCTGCGATGTATTCTTCCATTCTTTCCTGTATTTCGATTAATGACAGGTCCTTTGACTTCAGTATTTCCATTATAGAATTATATCTTTTCATTTCCCTTTTCCTTTACAATTGTTTGGTTTTCCTCATCTATTACCTTTACCGATTTGCTTCCACTTTGAGCGTAAAATTAAGATTTTCTTTCGTCCGTATCGATTTCTTTTAATTCTGTTTTTGATAATTTTCAAGCATTACTTTGTATAAATCTTCGCACTCTAAGCTTCTCATTATAATCTCCGGATCCAGCATTTCCTTGATAATCTTCAAGCCAGCCTGTTTCCCCAGCTTTGATATTATTTCTTCAAAGCCCTTGATCTGAAAGTCCCAAAAATCCTTGTTGCGTTCTGGTATTTTTACTGTGTTCCCGTATATCGTTTTCACATCTACGAGAGGTTGATATTTTTCCTCTTTCCAATAATCTGGAGTTTTGACCATTTTTATCATCTCCTTTGCTTTTATTATACCCCTCGTCGCTGTCGTTGTCAAGAGCGTGGGGGAAAGCCATTCGATCACCGTAATTTGTCGTTTTTTAAGAAACCGTTGACTTTTCGGTTTTTTTGTGATATACTGCTATTGGAAAACTCCTTTTCGGAAACCGTAGTGAGGGTCTCGCTGGTAGCGGTTTCTGAATCGGGGTTTTCTTTTTTATTTCCCTGTGATATCTGCGCATTTTGCGCTGATAATTTCCAAATAAGAAAATAAAAATATTCACCATAAGACTTGAAAAAACGGCAAGAAAGTGATATACTAATTACATATGTATTTATATTTAGTAGAAAATCAAATCGAATGAAGGTGATGCTTTTATGACGAACGACATTTCTGCGCTGATAGAAGCGAAAATGCCGACATTATCAAAGGGGCAAAAACGAATTTCAAGCGTTATAACACAGAGCTGCGAGAAGGCGGCGTATATGACTGCGGCAAAGCTCGGAGAAGCGGCAGGAGTTTCAGAGTCAACCGTCGTGCGCTTTGCGACAGAGCTGGGCTTTGACGGGTATCCCGAATTTCAGCGCGCTGTACAAGAGCTTGTACGCACACGTTTGACGCCTAATCAGAGAATTGAAATGACTAATATGAGAATAGGCGACGGAGACCTGCTCTCAAAGGTTATGACGTCAGATATAGAGAAAATAAAATACACGCTTGATAATATAGACAGAGACTATTTTTCTGCCGCAGTAAATTCGATCATAAACGCAAAGCAAATTTATATTTTCGGCGTTCGTTCTTCATCATATCTTGCGTCGTTTTTACACTTCAATCTAAGCATGATTTTTGAAAACGTGAAGCTTATTCAGCCGTCGGGCACAAGCGAGGTGTTCGAGCAAGCGCTTAATATCAGCGAAAATGACGTTATGATAGCCATCAGCTTTCCGAGATATTCCTCAATGGCGGTCAGCGCGGTAAAATACGCGAGATCGCAGGGCGCCGACGTTATCGCACTTACGGACAGCAAAAGCGCACCTATTGCCGAATACGCAAACCAGCTACTCACAGCGCAGAGTGATATGGCGTCATACGTTGATTCACTCGTCGCGCCTCTCAGCATAATTAACGCTATGCTTGTTCAAATAACGAAGCTGAAGCAAGACGAGGTCAAGGAACGCTTCGAAAAGCTCGAAAGAATCTGGGAAGAATACGAAATATATGCAAAAAGATAACGCGAAAAGAATTGCTATAGTAGGCGGAGGGGCTGCGGGAATGCTTGCGGCGGGTACTGCCCTGCAATACGGCGCTTGTGTTACGATATTTGAAAAGAACGCCATTTTAGGCAAGAAGCTGCTTATTACGGGAAAAGGAAGATGTAACGTAACGAACAATTGCTCAAACGAGGAATTTATGAACAACATTACGAAAAATCCCCGTTTTATGTACGCTTCGCTCTCTGAATTCAATACTGAATCCACAATGTCGCTTTTTGAAGGGCTCGGTGTCGCTCTAAAAACCGAAAGAGGAAACAGAGTTTTCCCTGTTTCCGACCGTGCGTCCGATATTGTAAACGCGCTAAAAAAATACATAAGCGGCGCTGAAATCATTCACGAAAAGGTCACTTCTCTGATTATAGAGGACGGAAAAATCACGGGACTGAGAACGAACAAAAGTTACTTTTTTGATGCGGTTATAATAGCCACAGGTGGTATGTCGTATCAGAGGACAGGCTCTGACGGCTTTGGCTACAAGCTCGCAAAGGAAGCGGGGCATACTGTAACGGATATAATCCCCTCTCTTGTTCCGTTAGAAATAAAGGGCGATGAATGCCGTAATATGCAGGGACTTTCTCTTAAAAACGTGGGTCTTTCAATAACAGACAAGGAAAGCGGAAAGGTAATATATACCGATTTCGGAGAGATGCTTTTCACTCATTTTGGCGTAAGCGGACCTATGATTTTAAGCGCGTCCGCGCATATAAGGGGCGTTGCATTAAATCGGTTAAGGCTCAGAATTGACATGAAGCCCGCGCTTGACGAGAAGCAACTTGATTTGCGTCTTTTGTCCGACTTTGAAAAATACGCAAACAGGGATTTCGCCAATGCGCTTTGCGACCTGCTTCCCTCTAAAATGATACAGGTCTTTATTGAAAGGACCAATATACCGCCGACAAAAAAGGTGAATTCAATAACGAAAGCCGAGCGAGCGAAAATTCTCGCTCTGTTAAAGGGCTGGGAATTTGAAGTTCTCGGCTTCCGTCCGATAGAGGAAGCTATAATCACCTCAGGAGGAGTAAACGTAAAGGAGATATCACCAAAAACTATGATGTCTCGCCTGACGGAGAACCTATACTTTGCAGGAGAAATTCTTGACGTAGATGCCTATACAGGCGGGTTTAATTTACAGATTGCCTTTTCAAGCGCATATATTGCGGGAAAAAGCGCATCTACGCAATAAAGAAAGGATATTATATGATAAAAATTGCAGTTGACGGACCAAGTGGCGCAGGCAAGAGCAGCTTAGCCAAAGCAGTTGCGGCAAAAATGAATATTGTTTACGTTGATACGGGAGCGCTTTATCGCTCTATCGGGCTATATATAAGGCGAAAGGACATAAGCCCCGATGATTCGGTATCGGTAATTAACGAGCTTCCAAACATCTCTCTTGACCTTCGCTTTGAAAACGGAGAGCAGCACGTTATGCTTTGCGACGAGGACGTGAACGGACAAATCAGAACCCCTGAAATTTCGATGTACGCATCCAAGGTTTCCGCTATTCCTGAGGTAAGAGCTTTTCTGCTTGACACTCAGCGCTCTATTGCGAAAACGAGCGACGTAATAATGGACGGACGTGATATAGGTACCGTTATATTCCCCGATGCCGACGTTAAAATCTTTCTGACGGCTTCCATTGAAGCAAGAGCGAAGCGCAGATATGAGGAATTAAAGCAAAAGGGCATTGAGACGACGCTTGAAGACGTTTTAAGCGATATGAGAGAGCGAGACGAAAACGACAGTACCCGAAGCGTTGCGCCTGCGGTTGCCGCAAAGGACGCTATAATTCTCGACAATTCAAATCTGAGTGTCGAAGAAACTATAGACGAGGCTGTGAGAATAATAAACGAAAATACGCGTAAAACGACACAGCAGACGCGCTTCTACCGTAATTTTTACAGCTTTTTTTCGGGGATTTTTAAGTTTTTTATGAATTTAAGAACGACGGGCTATGAAAACGTGCCGGAATATAACGGATGCGTAGTTTGCGCAAATCACGTAGCTCTTTTTGACGTTTTGGCGATTTCGGCTTGCTTCCCTAGAGAAAGAAGACTTCGTTATCTTGCGAAGGCAGAGCTTTTCAAAATTCCTCTGCTTAAGAGTTTGATAATTGCTCTCGGCGCTTGTAAATTAGACCGAGGCGGAAGCGATATAAGCGCAATAAAAAAATCCGTGAGTCTCCTTAAAAGCGGCGAGCTTGTCGCCGTTTTCCCTCAAGGAACTCGCCAGAAGGGGAAAAATCCCGCAGAGACTCCTATAAAGAGTGGCGCGGGCATGATAGCTTATTATGCGAAAGCCCCTATGCTTCCCGTTTGTGTTAAAATGAAGAAGCAAAAATATGCGCTCTTTCGTCGCGTAGATATTATAATCGGAAAGCCTATTCCCTACAGCGAGCTTGGCTTTGAAAAGGGCGGCAACAACGAATATCAGGCGGCTACCGAAAAGGTCTTTAAAGAGATATGCCGTTTAGGCGATTTTTCAGCTAAAAAAACAAAAACAGAGGATAAAGGCTGCTGATGAAAATAACTGTAGCTGAAAATGCAGGCTTCTGCTTTGGTGTCAAGCGCGCGACGGATTTCGTCGAAGAGCTTATAAAAAACAAAGACGGCAACACCGAAATTTATACTCTGGGAAACCTCATACACAATGACACGTATATAAAATCACTCGAAAGTCAAGGCGTATTCGGGATAAGCATTCAGGACGCTATAGCGCTTTCAAAAAGCATTCCAAGTGACAAGAGCGTGTATATAATTATCCGTACTCACGGCATTCCTAAGGAAAGCGAAGAGCTTCTTCGAAGCGCGCAAGCGCAAAACCCAAATTTTAAAATAGTGGATATGACCTGTCCTTTTGTAAAACGAATTCATAAGACGGCAGAGCAAAACACGTCGGAGAATTCTATGCTCGTTCTGCTTGGGACTGAAAATCACCCCGAGGTGCAAGGGATACTGAGCTACGTTAAGGGCGAGTACAAAATAATTTCCTCCGACGAGGACCTTGAAAAACTGATTTCCAATGGTGATTTTACACAAAAAAAACTGGTTTTTGCAGCTCAAACTACACAAAGTTTAAAATTGTGGGAAAAAACACAAAAAATTTTCAAAAAACTATATACAAATGCGATTTTTTTTGATACAATATGCAGTGTGACTGAAAACAGGCAGAACGAAGCCGTTGAGCTTGCGAAAGTTTCTGACGCGGTAATCGTAATCGGGGGTAAGGCAAGCTCTAACACCCGAAAGCTTTTCGAGCTATGCAGAACGCTTTGCCCCAACACGCAGTGGGTAGAAACGGCACAGGAAATAGATAGAAGCAAGTTAGGTCACAGCTTTAAAATAGCAATAACCGCCGGGGCATCAACCCCGAACGGTATAATAATGGAGGTTTATAAAAACATGAGCATCGAAAATTTTGAACAGATGTTGGAGGACTCACTCAAAACTTTACATACAGGGGAAACAGTGCACGGTATCGTAACAGCGATTTCAGACAATGAAGTCTACGTTGACCTCGGTACCAAGGTAACCGGTGTCATTCCGCGTGAGCATATCACCGATGACAACTCTGCCGACCTGCGTAAGATGTTTAAGACGGGCGAAGAAATAACCGCCTTCGTTATCAGAGTTGAGGACGGAAAAGGAACTGCTACTCTTTCGAAAAAGAGAGTAGACGCAGACAAGAACTGGCTTGAATTGTGTGAAAAATACAAGGAAAATCCCATTCTTGAAGGCGAAATCACAAAGGCAATCAAGGGCGGCGTAATCATTTCCCTCGACGGAATTGAGGTATTTATCCCCGCTTCCCAGACAGGTCTTGCAAAGGAGACTGACTTCTCTTGCCTCGTAGGAAGCACGCAGCGCGTAAGACTTATCGACATTGATGAAAAGCACAAGAAGGCAATCGCTTCCATAAAGGTTATCATTAACGAAGAGCGCAAGGAAAAGGAAGCTGCTGCTTGGGCTGAGGTAGAAGTCGGCAAGCACTATATGGGTACTGTCAAGAACTTCGTAAACTACGGCGCTTTTGTTGATCTCGGCGGAATTGACGGTATGGTTCATAACACCGAGCTTTCCTGGAAGCGTATCAAGCACCCCTCACAGATTCTTGAAATCGGTCAGCAGATCGACGTATTTGTAAAGGAATTTGACGTTGAGAAGAAGCGCATTTCTCTCGGCTACAAGACACAGGAAATGGATAGCTGGTATCAGTTTACCCAGAAGTTCCAGGTAGGCGACGTATGCAAGGCTAAGATAGTAAACGTTATGCCCTTCGGCGCGTTTGCTGAGGTTTATGAGGGCGTTGACGGTCTCATTCACATTTCCAAGATCTCTCACGACAGAATTGAAAATCCCAAGGACGTTCTTTCCGTAGGTCAAGAGGTTGACGTTAAGATTACAGAGATTGACGACGAAAATCGCAAGCTCAGCCTTTCTATGAAGGCGCTTGTTGAAAATCCGAGAATTGCCGAGGAAAAGGCTCGCAGAGAAGCTGAAAAGGCTCAGAGAGAGGCTGAAAGAGCTGAAAGAATTGCCGCCCAGAAGGCTGCGGCTGAGGAAAGAGCTCAGCTCGAGGCTGAGATGGCTCCCTATATAGTTAAAGTTATCGACTAAAAGCTTTTTAGCTTTCACGCAAAACCATCAAAAAAGTGAGAGCCGTTGCACAAGCAACTGTGCAACGGCTTTTATATATCTTTTATATATTTCCGATTATTCGTAAATCGGGAATTTCTCGCAGAGGGCGATGACCTCTTCTCTTATTCTGTCGCGATTACCCTCGTAATCCGTGGCGATATCACGCATCCACTTTGCTATCTTACGCATTTCGTCTTCCTTAAAGCCTCTTGTGGTAACTGCAGGAGTACCTACACGGATACCGCTTGTGATGAAGGGACTTTCGGGATCGTCGGGAATAGCGTTCTTGTTTACGGTAATATGCACGTCATCGAGTCTCTTTTCAAATTCCTTGCCTGTAATTTTGAAGGGTCTTAAATCTATAAGACTCAGGTGATTGTCCGTGCCACCAGAAACAACGCGGAAGCCCTCTTCCATCAGCGCCTTGCTGAATGCGTTTGAGTTCTTTATTACCTGTTTCTGATACTCTTTAAATTCATCGGTAAGCGCTTCCCCCAAAGCAACCGCTTTAGCGGCGATTATGTGCATAAGAGGACCGCCTTGAGTACCCGGGAATATCGCCTTATCTATCTGCTTAGCAAGAGCTTCACGGCACAGAATAAGTCCGCCGCGAGGACCGCGCAGAGTTTTATGAGTCGTAGTTGTAACAACGTCTGCGTAAGGCACGGGATTAGGATGCAAGCCTGCCGCAACAAGACCTGCGATGTGAGCCATATCTACCATAAGATATGCGCCTACCTCGTCTGCTATCTCTCTTATTTTTGCGAAATCAATCGTTCTTGAATATGCGCTCGCGCCCGCGATAATCATCTTAGGCTTACATTCAAGCGCTATCTTACGCATTTCCTCATAATCGAGAGTTTCCGTTTCTTTATTAACACCGTAAGGAACGATATTGAAATACTTACCCGATATATTTACAGGCGAGCCGTGTGAAAGATGTCCACCGTGCGCGAGGTTCAAGCCCATTACAGTGTCGCCGCATTCGAGCAACGCAAAAAACACCGCGAGATTTGCCGAAGCGCCGCTATGAGGCTGAACGTTCGCATGCTCAGCGCCGAAAAGCTTTTTTGCTCTTTCCCTTGCGATATTCTCAACTATATCGACGCACTCGCAGCCACCGTAATATCTCTTTCCGGGATAACCCTCAGCATACTTGTTCGTAAGAACACTTCCCATCGCAAGTAATACTGCGCGAGAAACTATATTCTCAGAAGCGATAAGCTCGATATTATGCTTCTGTCTTTTAAGCTCAAGAGAGCAAGCGTCAAAAACTTCACTGTCATATTTCTCTAATTCATTAAAAAAATCCATTTTCTTTCTCCTTATTTTTCATAACGCTATTATTCTATCATATTATGAAAAATAAGTCAATAGAAACAAAATGTTTTTACAAAACATGCTTATAAATCGAAAGAAAATGCTATAATTATAAAGGTAAAATTTTTCAAAGCAAAAACCTTATATTTCCGCTTGTAGCTCAGCCGGATAGAGTACCGGATTCCGATTCCGATGGTCGCAGGTTCGAATCCTGTCAAGCGGGCCAAAAAAATCGACTTGTTAGAACAAGTCGATTTTTTATTCAAGTCGCAGACTTGGTATGGCATCACGCGATAGCGTGTATCTTTTCTGCTCCTTGATGCCATACAACACCTTGTGTTGATTCCATTCCGTCTTATGACGGATTTCATACACGCCTTTGGCGTGATTTGCATTCAAACTCATAAAAAGTCATGACCACCGGCCGTGCCGGTGGCTTGCACAAGCCCCCTTAGGGCATAGTACCGGCCGAGCCTATAGGCTCCTCGAAAGGAACGCCAACCGCGCGTTCTTCACCGGCTTGCCCCTAAAGGGGCTTTATTTATTGCCTTCTTGTACCGGCCCACCCGTAAACGGGTCTATATATTCTTTTATACTTAACTGCTCAAAATTTTTGTCTACTTG
>JAZQGJ010000069.1:0-56236 GCA_045539995.1 Eubacteriales bacterium | reverse complement strand
GTGATTGATATGCTTAATATGGATATGTCTAATCTATACAAGACATTCAGGGACTTTTATACGCTGACTAATATAAGAATAGTTTTGTTCGATAAGGACGGAGAAATTTTACTTGCCTACCCCGAAAAGAAGAGTAAATTCTGCACCCTCATCGAAAAAGACGAGACGTTGGATAAGCGCTGCACAGACTGCGACAGAGAAAACTTCAGATTATGCTCAAAGGCAAAGCAAAATGTAAACTATCGTTGTCATTTAGGGCTTTCGGAGGCTATCGTTCCCATATATGACACTAATGGAGTTTTAGGCTTCGTTATGTTCGGACAGGTTCTTATGCAGGAGGGAGCGACTCTTATGCGAGAGGAGCTTCACCGACGCTTTGAGAATTCGAGTCTGTCGGGAATTCACGAGGCTATCGACGCAATTCCGATTAAACGCTCGGTTGAATTTGAGGCGACGGTTACTATACTGAACGCATTGGTTTCATACCTGCTTTCGAACCAATGGGTAACGCCTGCCAAGAGTGAATTTATACGCCATATGGATAGCTTTATAGAGGCGAACCTTGACAAGAATATTAACGTCGGCGATATTTGCTCGGAGTTTCACATCAAGCGAACGCGCCTTTACAGTATCGCAAAGGAGTATTTGGGCTGTAGCATTGCGACCTACATAAGAAATCAGCGAATAGCCCATGCGTGTAAAATGCTGCGAGAAACCGATCTTTCCGTCGGGGCTATCGCTTATGCGGTAGGCTTTTCCGACTACGGTCATTTTTCGCGTATATTCCAGCAAACAGAGGGAAAATCGGCGACTGCATATCGCCGTTTACATCAATAATACAATTTTGAGAGGATTTTAATATGAGTTCAGCAAAAATCGTTCGCGCATCTCTTGACGCCCGCACAATCATTCCCGCATTCAACATTCCCTATCTTCCCATGGTGGAGCCCGTTACACAGGCGATTATGGACGAGGATTCTATCGCTATGGTGCAGGTTGCCCGTCTTGAGTGGGAGAAGTTTGAGTCACAGAGCCCCGAAGCAGTTGCGAAGGAATACTTCAAGCACTGCAAGGAGGGCTATACGCTTTTGCACCTCGACCACGTTCCCGTAATCGACGAGGATCAGTTGAAGGTTGACTATATCGAGCTTTTGAAGCGCGCGCTTGACGCTGGCTATCAGTCGGTTATGGTTGACGCTTCCCGTCTTTCTCTTTCGGAAAATATTGAAGCGACTGCCAAGGCGTCAGAGCTTGCGCATTCGTTCGGCGCCGCTGTTGAAGCAGAGCTTGGCGCAGTTTCGGGACACGAGGGAAGCGGTATAGGCTTAAGCTACGAGGAGCTTTTCACTACGAAGAAGGGCTTTACAGTACCCGAAGAAGCGGCAGTATTTGCAAAGGAATCGGGATGCGACTGGTTAAGCGTTGCGGCAGGAAGCTTCCACGGCGCTATAGCTGCTTCGACGAAGCATTTGAAGAAGCCTGAGGCTCGCCTCGATATCCAGCATATCGCTACTCTTTTTGAAGCGACGGGAGGAATGCCCCTCGTTCTTCACGGTGGAAGCGGAATAAAGCAGAGCTATATTTTAGAGGCTATCGCGAACGGTATTGCAAAGATTAACGTCGCGACGGAGATCCGTCAGCCGTACGAATTTGCGCTTGAGGAAAAGCCGGGCGATATTGCGTATGCGCAAGAGAAGGTCTACGAGCGCACCCGTTGGGTAATTCACGAATTCCTGCGCACTACGGGAAATCATTCCAAGCTGAAATTTTAAGGGGACTATTTTATGTATAGTCTTGGTATAGATATCGGCGGCACGGGCTGTAAATGCGTAGCCTTTACCGACGGCGGCGTAGAGAGAGCGAAAGCGTATAAGGAATACGGTCTTCCCTCAGGCAGCGCTACGCTCCCCCCGAAAACACTTGCGGACAGCGTGTTCTTCGTCTTAGAGGAATGTATAAAGAAAATTGACGCGCAAAAGGTCTGCGCCATTACGGTGGCCTCCTTTGGCGAGTCCTTTGTCGCTATTGACAGGGACGGGCAGAGCGTCGGAGACATTCTTCTTTACTTTGGAAACCACGATACAAGCGCCTTTGACCGTCTTATTGACGGCATCGGCAAGGATAAGTTTGTCAGAATAGCGAAGCTTTTGCCCGATCCGTCTTTCTCTCTCGCAAATATGCTCTACACTAAAGAGATCGCAGAAAAGCCCGTCTGGAAATTCCTTTTCGTTGCGAGCTATATTACCTATCTTTTGTCGGGCGAAACAACGACAGACGTTTCTCTCGCCTGCCGCAGTCTCCTTTTAGACGTGGAAAAAAGAGATTGGTCAGATGAGCTTCTCTCCGCGACGGGTATTTTAAGAGACGAGCTTCCCGACGTCGTTCCCACAGGCTCGGTTATCGGCAAAATATTGCCCTCTCTTGCGAAGACGCTTGGTCTTAATCCCGACACGCTTGTCGTTGTCGGCGGACACGACCAGATAGTAAACGCGCTTGGCGCAGGCGTATTAAATCCAAGCGACGCAGTAGATACCTCGGGTACCTGCGAATGTGTTACGCCATTCTTTGCGAGTATGCCCGAAAATGCGGAGTTTCAGGAAAATCACTTCGCCTGCGTACCCTATCTTGATACGGACGGCTACGTGACGTATGCGTATAACGTTTCCGCAGGCTCGGTTGTCCGTTGGTACAGAGACTGCTTTGAACACGCGCTTTCACAAAAGGCAAGGGAGGCGGGAAAAAGCCTCTATGCGTATATGGACGATACCTGCCCCGACGAGCCGTCGTCTCTTATCGTCTTGCCCTTTTTACAGGGAATGGGCGGCACGCCCGACGTTGACGCTGCCGCGACAGGTCTTGTCGCGGGGCTGACGACAAGCACGAGACTGCCCGATATTTATCGCGCGACACTTGAGGGAATAACTCTGGAAATGCGCTATAATCAGGAGAAGCTACACGATGGCGGAATAAAAATAGACCGTCTTTTTGCCTGCGGCGGCGGCGCAAAAAGCGCCCCGTGGCTTCAGATAAAGGCGGACGTCTTAGGAGTTGAGATCATTCCCGTTTTGGCAGACGAGACGGGCGCTATGGGCAGCGCAATCTTAGGCTTCGCCGCAAGCAAGAAAAAACCGATTTTCGACGTCGCCAAGCCCTTTCTGCGCTACGGAAAGCCGTATCAGCCGAACGAAAAAAACAAGGCCCTTTATGACAAAAAGTATGAAAAATACTGCGCCTTGAGGAAGCTTTACGGCGACCTGCGATGAAGCAGGTCACCGAACTAAGTTTGTCCTGCGGGCAAATGAAGTTTACTTCGTAAGTGAAGTTATCCTGCGGATAGTGAAGTTTTGCCTACGGCAAAGTGGGCAAACTTAACTTCACTTGATGCTTTGCATCGAAAAGCGGCAAACTTCATTGCGTAGCAACTTCACTTTCACGTTAGTGAAAACTTCACTTATTACTACCCGAAAAATGAAAAGGTACTATACCTTGCAGGTAAGGGCGCGTGAAAAAGGGACGAGAAATCCTCGTCCCTTTTGATATTGATAAAAAACTGCTTTACTATGCTTTTTCCTGTTCGGATATAAGCTAAAATTTTGATACAAAAGTTAATTCAATGAATAGGATTTTTATTATCCGTTAAACCCAAAATATAATCAGTAGATGTTTTGTAAAGCTTAGCTAATGCAATTAAGCAGGATATCGGTAATTGCCGTTGCTCATTTTCATATTGAGAGTACGTGTTTTGTTTTATATGTAAATATTTCGCAACATCTTCTTGAGTTAAATTGTTATCTTCTCTCAAATCTCTGATACGCATATTTGACCCCCTTCATTTTCTCATAAAAATAATACCACATCTCGATATGAGATATTGACTTTTATCTCAAAATGTGATATAATGATTTTTGATGGGATGTTTTCCAATCAAATTCACAACAGAGAGGTTTTAATGAGGAGTATACTTGAAGAACTGTGGTACGGTAATATTTATCCGAATACTGTATGCCGAGAAGCAACCAAAGAGGTAAGAGAGCTGATGGGGTACATTGCCGACCATCACGACAACCTAAAGTCAACGCTCACAGAGAAGCAAAAGGAAATACTTGAAAAATTCGATGACTGCTACGCCGAGCTGACGAATATCAACGAGCGTGAAATATTTGTGTATGCGTTTCGGCTTGGAGCGAGAATTGCCATTGAGGTTATGAGCTTAAATGTGGAATGAGCAAAAAGGGGCGCATTGAACGGCGCCTCTTTTTCTGTATCTTGGCTAATAAACGCAATTTTATATATTAAGCCCTCGCGCATTTACTTTTAAGGACGACGAGATGCTCTTTCAAGCCGCCGCTCATTAGAAATTCTTTTTCAAATGAGGGCTGTCCCATTCTGGATAGAAAAGGGTATATAAGAGAGGAAGCACACTGTTCTGCGCTCAACGATTCCAAATCTGAATCACGGGGAATGGAATGAAAAACAGCGCCTAAATTTTTTGTTTTTGTGAGTGGAATATGATTAAGACAAAAATCAAAAGAGTACACGGCGAGTGGACTCATTTTGGCGAGACCTTCCGCAATTTTATCTATTTTAGGTGAGTCATAAAACGCCCACGCTATGACTACGCCATATACAAGGTCTGAATATTCCTTAAGCATTTGCTCTGTTTTTTGCTCATCATCGGCATTCTGCGGGGAGTCAGCGCAGTTAATCAAATAATCTGCGAACTCGTTTTCTACAAGTATTTTGTACCACATAAAATTTCCCTCCTGTAAAATTGTTAAGGTAATATATTGTAACACAAAAAAAGCAAAACCGCAATCACTTTTTATAGAATTGCGGTCTTTGTTTGGCGAAAAAATTTTCTTATGTGGGGAAGAGCTTTGAACTATACTCCTTGCGAGCTTCAAAGCCTTTGGCTTTGGCACTTCGTGCGTATTGCGACGAGGTCTTCTAATTAGATGAACACTTCAATAGGCTTCCACACGTTCCTATTGGTCACATCCTCCGTCCACACGGTGTTGGACATGTAAAGCTGTGTACCAACGGCACGAACAAAGCCCCACTTGAAGCCGCCCACTCTTTCGGCGTAGGCTTTCAATGCTTCAAACTTCTTGGGGGCGTAGCTGTCGATGTTGTTGGATGCACCTTCGGCGGTCATACCGCCCTTGGCTTCAATCACCCATACATCGCCGTTTTCAAGCTGGATGATGTAGTCGGGGTAGAAGTTGCTTCTTCGGAACGCCTTGCGATAGATAACGCTGAAGAAATCGTCACCCTTATCGCCGTTCTTGTAGATGTGCTTGACGGCGTCGTAGCCCTCGCACCATCTCTCAAATTCCACCTCGGTTACAGTTCTGTTAGGAGGCAACAGAATGTTGTCACCATAGTTATCAAACACGTTTTTGGTTAAGAACTTGTTTACGGCGAACTTCTTGTGTTGCTTGTAGTACTGATAGGACGGAATGCCCCAATCCGATACAATGACATCGGTTTCCTTGATGTCACCTATTTCGGTTTCGCTGATGGTGCTGAACACCTCGACCAGCCTATCACGGTTGTTGACAAGGAAAGCGTTATACTCGCGGAGTGTCATATCAGAGAGGAGCTTGTGCTCACTCTCAAACGCCTTTTCTTCTTCGGAGAGTAAGGACATTTGCATGTCCTCTGGTCCAAAAAGAATTCGCAAGGCGTTGTTGGAAATGTTCTCGTCCACGCCGATAGCTCTGGCAATTCTACGCTTGGCATCACGTATGATGAAACCATCATCGTGGTTGTTTATCTGGTGCTCACCGCCAAAGATGGGGTTGAGCTTCATCATATCGTGCGTAGTACGTGCCACGCCCTCAATAGCAGTTGTCTTGAGCTTCGTGCCGAACACGTAGCCCTTGCTGACTTCCATTTCACGCTTGTCAAGTCTGCCGTTCTTGTCGATGTCGCACTCCCTGAGCATAGCTTCACGCACCACCTTGACCACGGCTTCTGGATTGACAGCGAAACGGTCACTTCCATTCAGCGTTTCCTTGGTGAGCACAATGTTGGGTGATGTGAACTTTCTGTGATACTGATAGGTGTAGAAGCTGTCGCTAAGACCACTTGTAAGTCCTTCTTGGAACTGGCTATCCAGCGTATAAAGATAGCAGTTATCCAGCAAATCAATATCGTAATGCTCACGCAGGGGCATTCTGCGGATTCGTCCAACCGTCTGGATGTTGAAGCGTTCTGTGCCGCCCTCACGGAGCTTAACCAATATCTTGGCTCTCGGACAATCCCAACCAGTAGCAATCGCTTGCTTGAACAGAAGGAATGCGTAGTGTCCATCGAGCTTCTTGATTTCTTCGGGGTTATCTGGATGGTCGCCGCTAAACCACGATGCTACCAGCCCAGAATTGTCGCCGTAGCCCATATCGGCAAGAGCCCCTTTAACTCTTTCTATCCATTCCTCACTACCGTTAGGAAACTGTATCAATACGAGAGGACGGATCTTCAGCCCCAGACGATCATACTCCGCTTGAATTTCCTTACGCTTCTTGTCGGCAAGATCAAGTAGCAGAAGATCATCATCCAGATTGTTGTTCTCTTGGATGGCGTGAGAAACGCCCTCGTTGATGGAAATACCAGTAGCAATAAGCCCTGCGGCAATTACTTCATCATCCTTAATGGTTTCCACGTGATCGCCTTGGCTGATAGGAGTAGCCGAAATACGAAGCACGTGCTTGGGCTGAATGTTGCCGATGTACTCGTTAGCCGTATCCTTGTACTTGTGTTCCTCGTCGATGAGCATAAAGATGTCGACGCCGCTATTGTGGCACGCCAACACCTTGCTCATCAAGTCCTTGTGCTCGCCCTCACGGAGCACCACGTTGGAGTTCCTATTGATCTTATCCCAGTTGATGAAGAACACGTGACCTCTGGGGTCGGGTTCAGTAATGAAGCCGTACACATCACCGTAAGGGATGCCCGAAGTGGTTTCTGCAAAGCTGTCCTCGGATTGTTTATGCAACCCCCCAGCTCCCGGGCAGAGCCACAAAAATACCGTGTTGGGATTCTCGTCGAGGTAATCGTCAATAAACTTGCACATCATCACCGTCTTTCCGGAACCGGTAGGAGCGCAGAGAATCATTTCTTCGTGGTCGGCGCACTTGTTTAGTAAATTGACTTCGTGCTTTTCTTGAAATTCATATAATTTTGCATTAAACATTATTCTGCCGCCTCCTTTAGTTCGTGACCGAAGAACTCTTTCGGAATGTACTTGAAGCCCTTGGCTTCCAGCAATTTAAGCTCTTCGGCATTGAAAATGATGTTTTGGTTTACCCAGACGTGCTCGATTTGAGTGTAAATGTCGGGATTGAGAATGATGTTATTAAAGTCGCTCTTGTTGAGGATAAGCACGTTCTTAACGTTGTCAACCTCAATGGCGTTTTGAAGCTCAATCATTTCTCGGATGTGCAGACAAAGTACGTTGCTTAAAAGGTAATCTTCTGGTTTTCTGGGAGTCCAGCAACACTTGAAGTATTTAACGTTGGCTTGGAAGCCGTTTGCCATTGGAATATCGCTGCCAAAGTAATTACCCTTGATGGGGTTTCCATTTACATCAATACCATTGATAGAACACATAGTACGAGGCCAAGTGACATATTTGGCTATGCCTTTTTCTTCCCACTCGTCATCGCCTTTTTTTATGCCTTGCTTGGCGAAGTTTTTTTCTTCTTCGGCAGAAATTTCGTTGTTGGTAACCATTATACAAGTTCTATTGCCACCATCCTCGGCATTGAGAAGGTTCACGGCGTGCATTGTGGTTCCTGAACCAGCAAAAAAGTCAACAATAACCGCATCAGGTTTGTTGTTTATGTAAAATCTAAGTGCATCATGAACTGCATAGAGAGATTTTGGATAAGAAAATCTTTTTTCCCCCAAAACACTTTTTAGTAAGTCTGTTCCATATGCAGAAGCGTCATGAGATGTTATTTTCCATTGCGTAGATGGTATGAATTCTGTATGTTCACTGTTGGAAATTATTGAACCGTCTGGTCGTCTTCCTTCAATACTATAAATACCATCTTCCACTCTTTTAATATCTGATTCTGTCATATATGAAAGTGCGGGTCTTTTTTGATTGTTTTCCCCTATTCGAACATATCCTTTTTTTGAATACTCTATAAATTTTTCTCTGGTCATGCTCCAATGACCTTCTGAACCATCCAATCGCAAAGGCCAGACAACGACCACGTTATCTGGATGCGAAATGTTTTCTGGATTTTCCCCTATTTTCAAAGGTTCCCCCGCCCCCATAAATGCAGTTTTGTCCATAGATAAATATATCGGATATAAGAGCTTTGTCCCCGGCTTTGGAATTGCACCACTTCCTTGACGTACTAGCGGATACCATTTCAATTTAGATGCTCGTTTGTCTTGAGGATTCCTTTTCCAGTCGTCACCTAATTGCAATTTCGATGGCTTGGAATTTCCAATTTGAACAAAAAACAAATATTCGTCGCATCTTCCAAACTGAGATTTTCTTGAAGAGCCACCTCTACTTATTGCCGAACTTATCATTTGTATACTTTCGTTGGGGAAGATTTCTTCAAGAAGGCATCCTAAGTGCAAGAATTCTTTTTCATCAATGGTGCAAATCAAAACAGAATTCGTTGGATTTAGCAGATGCTTTGCAAGCAGTAGACGATTTTTCATCATAGACAGCCATTTACTATGTCTATATACATCGTTGCCATCTACATAGTCATTGTTGTATTTCCAATCTCGTGCTCCAGTATTGTAAGGGGGATCGATATAGATACAATCCACCTTGCCACGATGGGTTTTCTCCAACAGATAGAGAGCTTGGAGATTATCACCCTCAATGATAAAGTTCCACGGAAGCGTTTCGTCCTTGCACAAGCGGCGTTCTGGATCGGCGGTCAATACGGGAATATTTTCCTCCAGCAGTTCGTCAACAGCCTCGGAATGTTCTTCCCAAACAAGACCGTACTTCTTATCACGCAGATGGTTTTCAATCTCGTTGAAGGCGCGAATGGAAGCATCATCCGAATGCTCTTTCTTGAGCTCCTCAAGAAAGGCAATCATATTATCTCTTTTGATTTTAGAAAGGTTTGCCATTATATCGCCCTCATTCTTTCTCTAAGGTTATCAATTTCGTCCTGATTTTTCATAAGGTAATCCACAATGTCCTTAGGAAGCTCACTTCTCCCCAAAGCCGCTTTGTTATAAAACTCGTTCTTCTCGTTCCCCTGCAACTTCAAAAGATCGACTATGCGATCCTGCATATCGGGCGCAGGCGGCTTCACTCGTCCATTGAACACGTCAAATAGATATGTCTTGGAAACGCCCAGCGCAGTAGCAAATTTTGCATGTGAGTAATGGTGAGCCTTGATAAGCTCTACCAGATACGCGCCGAAGCTGCCTTCAGCATATTGCTTTTTCGCCACCTTGCCACCTCCTAAAAGTATATAAGTAAACTAACTACTTTACTATTATAGCACGCTTTTACGAAAAAAGCAATAGGGCGGCTTAAACTTTTTTCTCAAACCGCCCTATTTTTGTCAGGAAACCTTGCCATATTGACCTCTGCAGGTCTGCTCGCCCTTTCGGGCAGTACGCCCTATGGAGCATGCTCTTTCTGAGTGTTGCTTAAAAAACATTTTTGTTTTATGTCGGCTGAAGGGAGCTTTGAACTATACTCCTTGCGAGCTTCAAAGCCTTTGGCTTTGGCACTTCGTGCTATGTTGCGACCTTGTCGCAACGCTCGCGGAGCAACCGTCGCAGCCTCACTGACAAGCGAGCTTGCCGACTCGGCTTTGCTTGGTTATCTGCGCCGCCGCATGCTCTGCATGCTGCGACGTAAGAGGTGAAAATCTCTCCTTCTCCGCCAAAAGAAAAACAGAAGCGCACCGCGAGGGTATGCTTCTGTTTTTGGCGGAGAAGGAGAGATTTGAACTCTCGCGCCGGTTAAAATCCGACCTACACCCTTAGCAGGGGCGCCTCTTCGGCCAACTTGAGTACTTCTCCGTAAGTATTCTTTTTGGTTGCTTAGTTATTATAGCAAATAAAGTTTAAGTTGTCAAGGGGTAATTTGAATTTAGTTTTGATTTTGCGAGATTTTTAAAGGCAGGCGAAAAGAGCGGGGAGCTTTCGCTTTTATTTGACATTTTTTGCTTTGCTTATTTTCAATTTTTTCTCTGTCGTGTGATACGGTATTAAAAAGAGGCTATCTCTTTATTGAGACAGCCTCTTCTATATTATTCGTTAATCAGCAATACGCTTATTTCTGTTCCTTCTTTTCGGTGACAGTTTTGATTACTATGAGAGTAGCAATCGTGAGGATAATGCCGAGCGAGAGAAGAATTACAGCGTTCTGAATGAATGCGGCTACAAGATACATTACAAAGGAAAGCGCCGCAACGGTTACAGCGTAGGGAATCTGAGTCGAAACGTGGTTCAAGTGGTTGCACTGCGCGCCTGCGGAGGACATAATTGTCGTATCCGAGATGGGAGAGCAGTGGTCGCCGCAAACAGCGCCTGCGAGACAAGCCGACATACCGATGATGAGAAGCTCGCTTGTGGGCTCGAAGATAGCGGCAACGATAGGAATGAGAATTCCGAACGTACCCCACGAGGTACCTGTCGCAAATGCGAGTACGCAAGCAACGAGGAATATAACGGCGGGCAGGAAGTTAGCAAGTCCTTCAGCCGCGTTCTTCATAAGACCCTCTACGTAGACGTCGGCGCCCAAGAGACCTGTCGTATTCTTCAAGGCGGTAGCGAACGTAAGAATGAGGATTGCGGGAACCATTGCAATAAAGCCCTTCGGAACACATTCCATAGCTTCCTTGAAGGTAACTACGCGTCTGATGATAAGATATGCGATGGTGAGAACGAGAGCTATCGTTGCGCCCCAAGGCAGGCCTATTGTAGCGTCGGTGTTACCGAATGCGCCGATGAAGTCGCCCTTGAAGTCGGTGCCGCCCCAAGCGTCAACGCCGAACATACCGCCGACGTAGAGCAGAGCTACTACGCAGATAATGATGAGCACAACAACGGGGAGAATGAGGTCGAGGACCTTGCCCTTTTCATTTTCCTTTTCGCCCAACGTTTCTTCATTTCTTTCACCCGACGTGAAGAGGTCGCCGTTTACGAGAGCGTTCATTTCGTGCAATTTCATAGGACCGAAATCGAACTTCATAAGAACGATGGCGATGATAAATACGAAGGTAAGAAGCGAATAGAAGTTGTAGGGAATAGCGCGAACGAAAAGCTCGATTCCGGAATATCCTGTGCCCTCAGCAAACTTGGAAACGGCAGCAGCCCAGGAGGAAACGGGAGCTATCATACAAACGGGAGCAGCCGTCGCGTCTATGAGGTAAGCGAATTTTGCGCGGGAAATCTTGTGCTTATCCGTTACGGGACGCATAACGCTTCCGACTGTCAGACAGTTGAAATAGTCGTCGATAAAGATGAGAATTCCCAAAACGAAGGTGGCAAACATAGCGCCTACTCTCGTCTTGATATGTACTTCAGCCCATCTTCCGAATGCGGCAGAGCCGCCCGCCTTGTTTATCAGAGCAACCAAAATTCCGAGCACAACCAAGAAAATGAAGATGCCCGCAGTGCCTGATACGGCAGAAATGAGACCGTCGTTCATAAATATGTCGAACGCCTTAACGGGCTGCCAGTTTGCAGCCAAAAGACCTCCGAGAAGCACTCCGCAGAAAAGCGAGGAATAAACCTCCTTCGTTACGAGCGCGAGCGCGATTGCTACCAAGGGAGGAAGCAATGCGACAAAGGTGGAATAGTAATTGCTATCGGCGCCGTCTACGCTCGTTTTTACTACTACGGCGCAAACAACGACCAATGCGAGAAGAAGCGCGATTACAATTGCTTGTACTAACCTTTTCTTCATGATAAAAACCTCCAAAAAAAATATAAAACGGTTATGGCAAAGCAGAAACCACGCCATAACCGCTAAAAGCAGAATAGAATGATAGCGCTCCACCTACGTGACAGTCGCACACATATTATATATACGACCAGGCAGTGAATAACGGATACTTTCCACTCCTTCGGCAGTCATTCCTTTCGGGACTCGGGTATCCGCCCTCCTTTATATCCCTACTTTTAAGAACCGCACCTCTATCACTTATGCTACTATATTAACATAAAAAAACAAAACCGTCAATAGTTTTTTTACATTTTTGTACAAATTTTCACATTTTCAGTGAAAACGGGAAAAGACGGAGATTTTTCTCCGTCTTTTCATAATGCTGAAAACAGCTTTATTCAAGTTATCTTATGAAAGCATCCTTGCTCGTATAGGCGGTTTTTCGCGCCGAGGTCACGTGGGAGCAGGGGTCTGTATTTGTTTGGCTTCCGAATTGCCGCCCTGTTGCTTCTTTCTCGAATGGGGGCGTCTCGTTCTTCTGCGCTTGGTCCTTTTGATTTCGCTTTCCTCGAGTCTGCCGAGGTACTCGGAAATTTCATTTTCCTTTGCTAAAAGCACCGTCTTTCTCGCGCGCCAGGTCTCGTCAAAATTCTTATGCATTTTTATTTGCAGGAAGATAGGGCCGTGCTCTTCGCACTTGAAAAGCGTCAGATATCTTCGTCCCTTGCAGTGAAGCGTGCTATGCTTGTCCGAGAGAAGTGAATTGCATTTCGGACAACGGGTAATGCCCGATTTTTCCTCCGCGAAGAATTCGGAGATTTCCACGTAGCCGTCCTCGCCTATATTGGAATCGCCGTAGGTCTCGTCGAAGAGACAATCCTCGTCAGCGCTATGATACTGTGCCATTCCTTTTTTGAGGTCGAGCTTCTGCGCGACGAGCGCGGTGAAGTAGGCGTCGTTTAATGCGTCGTGCGAGGGAAGCGTCTGCTCAATCCCGAAATGCTCCATAGCAAATTCGAGCGAGCGCTGCTGCTTCTGCCCGTCCGTCTGGGCGTTGAAGATGGGCTGCAGGTCAAAAACGTTGTCAAGCCACTCCGAGCTTACGTCGCAGACAGCTAAATTTTCTTTGAGCATCGGGATGTCGTCGGGGCCCCAGGTGAAGAAGGCGAAGTCGTCTCCGCACCACTGGTGGAACTTGACTATGGCGCTTTCAAGCGGCGCGCCGCTATCCATCATTTCCTGCGTAATCCCCGTCAGAAGCATAACGTGACGGTGGATTTTACAAAAATATTTAGGCTTTACAAGAACGCTGTAGCTGCCGCAGAAATTCATTTCCTCGTCCAGCATAACGGCGCCTATTTGAATGACCTCGCCTCGCAGGCGCGCGGAAAGACGCTTTTGCACAGCAATAGCCTTCTGCGCATATGCCTGATTCCATTCGAGGTCCAGCATAATGTACTTCATATTTAATTCTCTCTTATATATGGATACGGTATTGCCTCGCAGACACTGAATTTAACGCGCTTTCGCGGGGCATGCCCGATTTTCATTTTTTCACAAGATATATTATACTTGATTTCGTAACCTTTGTCAAGGAGTATTTTTATGGGGAGCGCGTGAATGGCAGGATGCCTTTATGCAAGGGATATTAGGCAAGGGATGTTAACAAATATTTCTTGACAAGCATACTCTTTATAGTGTATAATGATAAAATGAGAATATCTAAATAAATCCGTAGGGAGATAAATATGGAAAACGCAAAGAAGGTCCCCGAAATATTCGGCAGTATGGTATTCGGCGATGCCGTTATGAGAGAGAGACTGCCAAAGGACGTATATAAGGCATTAAAAAACACGATAGAGAACGGAGAGGCTTTGAAGCTTGACATAGCTAATTCTGTCGCGACGGCGATGAAGGAGTGGGCTATGGAACGCGGTGCTACTCATTTTACGCACTGGTTCCAGCCCATGACGGGAATTACGGCGGAGAAGCACGACAGCTTTATAGAGCCGCTTGACAACGGACAGATAATTATGCGCTTTTCTGGAAAGGCGCTCGTGAAGGGAGAGCCCGACGCGTCGTCGTTTCCGTCGGGAGGCCTGCGCGCTACCTTTGAGGCGAGAGGCTACACGGCGTGGGACCCCACGTCGCCTGCCTTTGTAAAGGAGGGCACGCTCTACATACCTACGGCGTTCTGCTCGTACGGAGGAGAGGTGCTTGACAAAAAAACGCCCTTGCTTCGCTCTATGCAGGCGATATCGCGCTCGGTAAAAAGAATACTTGAGCTTTTCGGCAGAGGAGACCTTACGCCTACCACGACCGTAGGCGCTGAGCAGGAATATTTCCTTATCCCCAAAGAGCTTTACGACAAACGAGAGGATTTGCAGTTCTGCGGAAGAACGCTTTTTGGCGCGACTCCTCCGAAAAGACAGGAAATGGACGACCATTATTTCGGCGCTATAAAGCCCAAGGTAAAGGCGTTCATGGAGGAGCTTGATATTGAATTGTGGAAGCTCGGCGTTATGGCGAAAACAGAGCATAACGAGGCGGCTCCCGCGCAGCACGAGCTTGCGCCCATATATTCGACTACAAATATAGCCTGCGACCATAATCAGCTCACGATGGAGATGATGAAAAAGGTGGCGGAAAAGCACGGGCTTGTATGTCTTTTACACGAGAAGCCCTTTATGGGAGTCAACGGAAGCGGAAAGCATAACAACTGGGCGCTCTCTACGGCGTCGGGTATAAATCTTTTGGAGCCGGGAGAGTCTCCGAGCGAGAATTTGCAGTTCTTACTCTTTATAGTTGCTGTTATTGCCGCAGTTGACGAGTACGCGCCCCTGCTCCGTCTGACAGTCGCGTCTGCGGGTAACGACTACCGTCTCGGCGCAAGCGAAGCGCCCCCCGCTATCGTTTCTATCTTCTTGGGAGACGAGCTTACCGAGATATTTGACTCTATAGAAAACGGCAAGGGCTACGACAAAAAGGGAAAGGTCTATATGGATATAGGCGCCGACGTTCTTCCCAAAATACGCAAGGATAACACCGACAGAAACCGTACCTCGCCCTTTGCCTTTACGGGTAACAAATTCGAGTTCCGTATGCTTGGCTCGTCGCTTTCCATAGCAGAGCCCAACATTATACTTAATACGATAGTTTCAGATGTGCTTGACAGATTTGCCGAGCGCTTAAGCGACGCAAAAGACCTGCACGAAGCCGTGCTCGAGCTTATAAAGGAAACCTATGCCGAGCATAAGAGAGTTATCTTCAACGGAAACGGTTATTCGGACGGCTGGACTGAGGAGGCAGAAAAAAGAGGGCTTCCGAATCTTAAGACCTCAGCGGAGTCTTTGCCCTATCTCCGTTCCGAGCAGAACGTAGCGCTCTTTGAGCGTCACGGCATCTTTACCGCGTCAGAGGTAAATTCCCGTTGCGACATAATGCTCGAGAGCTTCGCAAAGACGGTGCATATCGAGGCGCTTACGCTTATTGATATGATAAACAAGGAGATATTGCCCTCGGTTGCATCGTATATGAATTCACTTACCGAGCTTGCGCTCAGAAAGGCGGAATTAGGAATATCCTCAGGCTTCGAGCGCGACCTTCTAAAGAAGCTTTCTTCTGCATGCGACAAGACTGCAAGCTCAGCCGTCAAGCTTGAGAGGACGGTAAATTCGGCAGAGAAAAAGGAAAACGTCTGCGAGCGCGCGCGCTTATATGACAAGGATGTCCGCCGTCTCTTAAACGAGCTTCGCGCGTCGATAGATGAGCTTGAGCAAAAAACAGCGAAAAAGTATTGGCCCTATCCTACCTATGCCGATATGCTTTTCTATAATTGACGTAAATTTTACGAGAAAAAATAAAACGGCAAAAGCTCCCACAGACCGAAAAGGCTTGTGAGAGCTTTTTATATTTAATTTGATACGTTATTTATTTTTTGAAAAGGAAAGACAAGGCCTCGTTATCTGACCTGGACCTGCGATAGCAGCGCGTCGAACACGGCTTTTTCGGGAGGGCGCGTGCCCTCTGTCATACAGGCGGCGCTGCCACAGCATACGGCGTATTTAAGCATATCGGCGTAAGAAAATCCCGATTTTTTAGCGGCTATAAAGCCTGCTATAGAGCTATCTCCCGCGCCTACGGTGGAGAGTACTTCTATTTTTGGCGCGTTTGCAGTAAATACTCCACTTTCGCAGGCGAGAACTGCGCCCGCACTGCCAAGGCTTATCATAACGTTTTCCGAGCAGCTTTCGCGAAGCTCGGCTGCCGCCCTTTTCGCGCTTTCGAACTCGGTGACCTTTAATTCGGAATACATTGAAATCTCTTGTTCGTTTGGCTTTATAAGCCAAGGACGAACGGCTTTGATGTCGTCGAGCTTAAAGGAACGGGAGTCTATGACTATCCTCGCCCCCATCGCTTTCACGTCACATAGCATACTTTTCGCGTCCTCAACGCTTACGCCCGTGGGCAGGCTTCCCGTAAACGTGACTATCGTTTCCGAGTCGATAATATTTTCAAGGGAGTCTCGGACTCGGCGAAGCAGGGAAGCGTCCGACGAAAAGCCACGAAAGCTTATTCTCGTTTCGGCAGAGGCTTTCGTGTGAAGCGTTATGTTTTCACGTATGCGGCCTTTTTGCTCAATGAAAATGCTATCTATTCCGTCAGAGGCAAGCGCGCGGCGAAAGGCGTCTCCGTTTTCGTCGCCAAGCGCTACTATAGCCTTCGATTCAACACCGAGCGAGAGAAGCGCGCGTGAGACGTTTATCCCTTTTCCGCCTGCGTCAAGTGAGACTACGTCGGCAAGATTTTCAAAACAGGGCTTAAAATCCTCGACGAAGCAATGCATATCGAAGGCGGGGTTAAGTGTAAGAGTTATTATTTTCATATCGCAGTACCTTTAAGCTAAATTACGTTCGCTTTCCTTTTGCTTTTTTACATAATCAAATGGCTTTCTCACTATAATGAAAGCATAATCAGAAGAAAAAGTCAAGAGTTTTTTTAAATTATATGAAAGTCTATGAAAGCCGTTTTATATTAAAGCAAATTTCCGTAAGGGGTAAAAAAGGAAATGAAGGCGTAATAAATTACAAAAAACAAGAAGAAACAAAACAGACAAAAATCCCCTTTTTTGCTTGACAATTATTAAAAAAATGCTATAATAAAATTAACTTAAATAAATTTGTATTCCAGGGGGACAAAAACATGCTTTTAGTTACTACAACAGACCACCTTGCCCGAGTTTTCGGAATGGAAAAAACAATAGAAATGATAGCCGAGGCAGGCTTCGACGCTATCGACTTTTCGGCTTTTTATAAGACGAGCGCCGAATGTCCTATCAAATGGTATGAATGGACCTTGGATATGGCGAAGGCTATGAAAGCGAAGGCAGACGAGTGCGGAATTCCCTTCGTACAGGCGCATTCCTCTTTCCCGTCGAGCTGGGAGGGAAATGACGAATACAACGCAACCATAAAGGACAAAATAGTACACTCTATGGAGTTTTCCGCAGCGCTTGGAGTTGAAACTATAGTTGTTCATCCTATCCAGCATTTAGATTATAGCACCAATGTAGAAGCCCTTTACGAAATGAATATGGAGTTTTACCGTTCGCTTATCTCCTACTGCGAAAAGTACGGAATTAAAGTAGCGGTGGAAAACCTGTATCAGACAGATAAAACGAGAGGCGTCTGCATAGACGGCGTCTGCGCCAATCCGCAGGAGTTTTGTAAATACATAGACGATTTAAACAGCGAATGGATAACGGGCTGTCTCGATTTCGCGCACGCCGACCTTTGCGGAAAGCCCTCCTACGACGTGTTAAGACAGGTGGGAGCAGACAGAATAACCGCGCTCCACGTAAGCGACTGCGACTATATAAAGGATAGCCATATGATTCCTTACACAAGAAATATGAACTGGGAAGAGATATGTAAGGCGATAGCGGAAACAGGCTATAAGGGCAACTTTACATACGAGGCGGACAATTTCTTGAAGCAGTACTCTCCCGAATTCCTTTCGACCGCGCTTAAGTTTATGCACGATACGGGAAGATATCTTATAAGCAAGATAGAGAGCTACAGGAATCAAAAATAAGTATATTTATTTGCAGATTTTATTGAGTTGGAGGAATACAAGCATATGAAATTGACGACGACCACAAATTATCCCGCTGCGCTGCTCGGAATGGATAAGGCGATAGAGCTGATAGCGGAGGCCGGCTTCGATGGGCTTGACTTTTCGGCGTTTCCTATGACGAGAGACGACTCGCCCTATAATTCTGACGGATATATGAATATAGCCAGACAAATGAAGGAGAAGGCTGATTCGTGCGGAATTCGCTTTTTACAGGCTCACGCACCGTTTCCGTCAAGCTCGGACTCCGACGAGGCGTATAACGCGACGATAAGGGATAAAATAATACGCTCTATGGAGATTTCGGCATTTCTCGGTTCTGAAATCATAGTCGTGCATCCGATAATGCACATGAGATATCATATGAACGCAGCGGCTCTTTATGAGACCAATATGCAGTTTTACCGTTCGCTTATCCCCTACTGCGAGGAGTACGGAATAAAGGTTGCAGTCGAAAATATGTATGAGAAAGACCAGAGCAGAGACGGAGGCAGAGACAGTGTTTGCGCCTCTCCCGATGAGTTCTGTAAATACATAGACGATTTGGGAAGCGAATGGATAACGGGGTGCCTTGACCTCGGGCACAGCGAGCTTTGCGGAAAGCCTGCGTCGGATATGCTGCGCTTTATGGGCGCAGACAGAATAAAATCGCTTCACATTCACGATAACAACCGTGTAAAAGACCTTCACACGCTCCCTTGTACCAAGGATATGAATTGGGAAGATATATGCAAGACTCTTGCCGATATAGGCTATAACGGCGACTTTACGTATGAGGCGGACGCGTTCCTTTGGCCCTATCCCCCCGAATTTATCCCGACCGCGCTTAAATTTATGCACGATACGGGGAGATATCTTATAAGCAAGATAGAGGGATATAAGAATCATAAATAAGGCTTTTTGCAGGCTTTGATTATATTTTAGATTATTTGGAGGAGAAGTATGCGTTTAGTGACAACCACAAAATATTCAGCGCCTATTCTCGGTATGGATAAAACGATAGAGGCGATAGCCAAGGCGGGCTTCGACGGCATAGACTTTTACGCTATAGATATGCTGAAGGACGACAGCCCGTATAACGCCGACGGCTATATGGACATAGCGAGGGCTATGAAGGACAAGGCCGACGAGAACGGAATTCGCTTTTTACAAGCGCACGCGCCCTGTCCGTCGAGCTCGGCAACAGACGAGAGCTTTAATGCGACGATAAGGGAGAAAATAGCGCGTTCAATGGAAATTTCCGCTTTCCTCGGGGCAGAGATTATAGTCGTTCATCCCATAAAGCATTTGAAGTATTATATGAACGCAGAAGCCCTTTACGAGATGAATATGGAGTTTTACCGTTCGCTTATTCCTTATTGCGAAAGGTACGGAATAAGGGTGGCGGCAGAAAATATGTATGAGCCTGACCAGAAGAGAGGCGTATGCAGAGACAGCGCCTGCGCGTCGCCCGACGAGTTCTGTAAATATATAGACGACTTGGGAAGCGAATGGATAACGGGCTGTCTCGATTTGGGACACGCGGGACTTTGCGGCAGGGAAGCTCACGATATATTGCGATATATGGGCGCCGACAGAATAAACGCGCTCCACGTTCACGACAACGATTATATAAAGGACCTTCACACGTTACCTTATACCGCAAATATGAATTGGGATGAGATATGCCGCGCTCTCGCCGACATAGGCTACAGAGGAAACTTCACCTTTGAAGCCGACGGCTTTTTGACGCGCTATTCACCCGAATTTATCCCGACAGCGCTTAAATTTATGCACGACACGGGACGGCTTCTTATCAGCAGGATAGAGGCGTATAAGGGCGAAAAAGCAAAATGAGAGAAAATGTTATTTTTGACGGAATACGCGAGACGGAAAATGCGGCGAGAGTCGTTTCGATTTTAAAGGAAAAGGGGCTTAATATTACCTTTGCCGAATCCTGTACGGGCGGCGCGGCGGTGGCGCGGCTCGTGAGTATTCCCGACGCGTCATACGTTCTTTCTGAGTCCTTTGTCACTTATGCAAATGACTCTAAAATCAAGAGGCTCGGTGTTTTGCCCGAAACGATAGATAGCTACGGAGTGGTAAGCGAGCAGGTGGCAGGCGAGATGGCAGAGGGAGCGGCAAGAGCAGGCTCTGCTTCTATTGCCGTTTCGGTTTCGGGAATAGCGGGGCCGACGGGCGAAACGGACAAAAAGCCTGTCGGTATGGTTTGCTTCGGCTTTTATATACTCGGCAGAGTGTATACCTATACGAAATATTTCGGCGCGCTCGGACGCAACAGAGTAAGAAAAGCGAGCGTAGACTTCATTTATGAAAGGCTCTTTGAGCTTTTATCAGAAATAAAATAAAACGGAGATTCAAATGACGGATATAAACAAAGCGATAAAAGAATTGGTAAATTACGCAGTATCACATTCTCTTGCTGAGGACTGCGACAGGACCTTTATAACGAATTCGCTTCTTTCGGCGCTTCGACTCGACTCGTATGAGGACGCAGAGACAAAAGAAGAGAGACAGCTTGAGGAAGTCTTGCGTGACCTTGACGATTATGCTGTGCAAAATCACCTTATAGAGAGCGACAGCGTAGTGTACAGAGACCTTTTTGACACCTCTCTTATGGGGCGTCTTATAAAGAGACCGAGCGAGGTCATAAGGGAATTCTTCGAGCTTTACTCCGAGTCGCCCGAAAAGGCTACCGATTATTTTTATAAATTCTGTCTTGATTGCGACTATATCCGTACATACAGAGTTAAAAAGGATTTGAAGTGGAAGGTCGGCAGCAAATACGGTGAAATAGATATAACCGTAAATCTTTCGAAGCCCGAAAAGGACCCGAAGGCGATAGCCGCCGCGAAAAGCATGAAGCAGAGCGGATATCCGAAATGCGCGCTCTGCCACGAAAACGAGGGCTATTCGGGTACGCTTTCCTCAGCCCCCAGACAGAATTTGAGACAAATTCCTATTACTATGGACGGCAAGCGCTGGTATTTACAGTATTCGCCCTACGTTTACTATAACGAGCATTGTATAGCGCTTTCAAGCGAGCATACGCCTATGAAGATAGACCGTTCCGCCTTTGTGAAGCTGCTTGATTTCGTCGAGATATTTCCGCACTATTTCTTAGGCTCGAATGCCGATTTGCCTATAGTGGGCGGCTCTATTCTGACGCACGACCATATGCAGGGAGGTCGTTATACCTTCGCTATGGAGAGGGCAGAGAGCGAAATTCCTCTGTCGTTTAATGGCTACGGCGACGTCAGCGCCGCTATCGTGCATTGGCCCTTGTCTGTAATCAGGATATCGTCGGAAAATAAGGACTCTCTTATTTCGCTCTCCGACAAGATTCTTTGCGCGTGGAGAGAGTACACAGACGAAAACGCCTTTATATTTGCAGAGACCGACGGCGAAGGTCATAACACCATTACCCCGATTGCCCGTCGCAGAGGCGAGCGCTTCGAGCTTGATTTGGTTTTGAGAAACAATATAACTACGGACGAGCGCCCCTTTGGCGTTTATCATCCCCGTGAAAGCTATCACAATATCAAAAAGGAAAATATAGGTCTTATAGAGGTTATGGGACTTGCGGTGCTTCCGTCGCGTCTTAAGAAGGAAATGGCTCTGCTCGCCGAATACGCGATAGAGGGCAAGGACGTGAGAGAGTGTGAGGAGATATCAAAGCACGCCGACTGGTTTGACGCGTTTAAAGAGAACTACACCTTTAAAAAGGACAACGCCGACGAAATTTTAAGAGAAGAAATAGGAAAGACTTTTGTTGCGGTTTTAGAGGACGCGGGAGTTTATAAGTGTACTGAAGGCGGCAGAGAGGCGTTTATGCGCTTTATAGATTTTGTAAACGGTAAATGACAGGCTTTAATATGAGTGATAGGATAAAAAGCACTGTATTCATCGCGCTGTCGGCTGTGGTAATCGCCGTTTGCGCCTGGATACAGCTTCCCCTATTGTCTATCCCCTATTCGATGCAGAGCTTTGGCGTTTTTCTCGTTATAGGAATTTTAGGGGGTAGGCGCGCCTTTTTCGCCATATCGGTCTATCTTGCGCTTGGGGCGCTCGGACTGCCTGTTTTTGCAGGCTTTACGGGAGGGCTCGGCAGGCTTTTCGGAGAGACGGGCGGATTTCTTCTGAGCTTTCCTTTTATAGCTCTGATTTTATCGCTCTTTACTTTTCTTTTTAGAGGAAAAGCTCTTTTTCGCCTTGCGTCAATGCTGATAGGACAGCTCGTGTCCTACGCTATGGGCTCCTTTTGGTTTTGGTTTTTCTACGCGAGAGGCGGGGGCGAGAGTTCTTTTTTGGGAATCATTTCTGTCTGCGTACTGCCGTTTTTGCTTTTCGATATTATAAAAATCGTTTTCGCGTCAGCCATTTCCGACAGATTAAAAAGAATCCTTAAGATTTGAAAATAAATACCCGAAGGCGCGCCTTGACGCTTAAAACTTCGGGTATTTTTTAAATTACTTTACTTTTTTTATATTATTAAAAAAAACACTTGACTTTTTCTTTAAAGTGTGCTATTGTATTAGCGTGATAAAGTGATAAAACAAAAAAGCGATACAGGAGAAACGTAAATGAATTATCATAATGAGGCGACCGACAAGCTCTTTAAGGCTATTTTATCTTTAAAAACAATAGACGAATGCTACAGCTTTTTTGACGACGCGTGTACCGTCAAGGAAATTCTCGATATAGCGCAGCGCTTTGAGGTCGCGAAGATGCTTTCCGACAAGAAAAGCTACGCGGTGATAGCGAAGGAAACGGGAATGTCTACCGCTACCATAAGCCGAGTAAACCGAGCGCTTATGTACGGCTCGGGGGGATACAGGCTCGCTATGGAAAGATTAGAGGAGAATGAAAATGAGAATAGATGACAGTCTGCTTAAGTGCGAGGAAAAGGTAATTTTCAATCTGCGAAGCCTTTATCGCTCGTACGGCTACACCTGCTTCAAGATGAGCAAGTTCGAGGAATACGACCTTTATAGCAGAAATAAAGAGTTCCTCTTGTCCGACAGAGTAATAACCTTTACCGATACGAGTGGAAAGCTGATGGCTCTCAAGCCCGACGTTACTCTTTCGATAGTTAAAAACACAGCCGATACGCCGAATATTACCGAGCGCCTTTATTATAATGAAAACGTCTACAGAGTGTCTGACAGCACGCATCAGTATAAGGAAATTATGCAGACGGGTATTGAGTGTATAGGCGACTTAAACGAATATAATCAGAGCGAGGTTTTATACCTTGCCGCAAGGAGCTTGCAGACCATTTCTTCGGAGTGTGCGCTTAATATTTCGCATCTCGGTATTGTGTCTGCCTTGATTGACGGAGAAGCGCTCGGCGCGTTTCGCGCCCCTCTTTTGAAATGCATAGGCGAGAAAAATCCTCACGGCATAAAAGAGATATGCGCTGAATGCGGAATAGACGAAAAAAAGGAAGAATTGCTTGTCGCGCTTACCGAGTGCTACGGAGACGTAAACGAGGTCGTGTCGTCTTTAAGGGCTATGACCGACGACCAAGCCTTGCTTTCCGCCCTTTCTGAATTTGAGAATATAGTAAATTTGCTCGGCGAGCTTTCGGGCGTTCGCATATGCGCCGACTTCTCTCTTATAGGAGATATGAATTATTATAACGGAATTATTTTCCGAGGATACGTAAAGGGTATACCCACAAGCGTCCTTAACGGAGGACAGTATGACCGTCTTATGCAAAAGATGGGAAAAAGCTCGCGCGCGATAGGCTTCGCCGTATATCTCGACTGCCTCTCAAGGCTTGAAGAGCCTGCCGAGTTCGACGTCGACGTGCTTTTACTTGCCGACGCCGATACTGAGCCCTCGCTTATCGCAAAGAGAGGCGAGGAATTGACGAGAGACGGAAAAAGCGTCTCGGTGCAGTATGAAATACCAAGCAAGCTTCGTTACCGTACGTTAGAGAGATTGACAAAGGAGAAAAAATGATGTCTGATATGCTTCAGATAGCCCTGCCAAAAGGACGGCTGGGCGAAAAGGTTTATAAGATGTTCGCAGAAGCGGGCTTTGAGTGCCCCGAAGCGCTTGAAGATACAAGAAAGCTGATTTTTGAAAACAAGGAAGCAGGCGTGTGCTACTTCTGGGTAAAGCCCTCCGACGTGGCGATATACGTAGAGAGGGGCGCGGCTGATATAGGCGTTGTCGGCAAGGATATCCTTATGGAGTCGAAGCCCGACGTCTTTGAGCTTCTCGATTTGAATATGGGAAAATGCCGTCTCGCAGTCGCGGGTAAGGTCGGCTTTCACGACAGGACGGAAAACACTCTGCGAGTGGCGACGAAATTCCCTAACGTAACAATGGACTATTACGGACGAAGATGCAGAGATATAGATATAATAAAATTGAACGGTTCAATAGAGCTTGCGCCCATTTTAGGGCTTTCCGACGTAATAGTCGATATAGTCGAAACGGGAAAAACCTTAATGGAAAATAATTTAGAGCCCTTTGAAACAGTCTCTGAGGTGAGCGCCCGACTTGTTGCAAACCGTTCTGCCTATCAGTTCAAATACGACGCTATAAGCCGTTTGCTTAATAAGATGAAGACTCAAGTGGAGGCGAGAAAATGATCAGCATATTAAAATACGGAGAAGTAGAAAAGGGAGAGATTTTTGCGCGCGTTGAGCCGAAAGTCGACGTAGAGGCTATAGTCTCCGATATAATTTCAAACGTACGCGAAAACGGTGACAAGGCTCTCTATGAATACTGCGAGAAATTCGACCGCGCGTCTCTTTCCTCGCTTGAGGTGAGCGAGAGCGAGTTTGATGAGGCTATGACACTCGTAGACGCCGACTTTATAAGAATTTTAAAGACCGCCGCCGAAAACATTCGCCGCTTCCATTCGGCTCAGGTAAGACAGAGCTATATCTTAAACGGAGAAAAGGGAGTTATACTCGGTCAGAGAATAATTCCTATAGAAAAGGCGGGGCTTTACGTTCCGGGTGGAACAGCCGCTTATCCGTCAACCGTGCTTATGGATTCCATTCCCGCAAAAATTGCGGGCTGCTCGGAAATAGTTATGGTGACGCCGCCTAACGCCGAAGGTAAGGTAAGCGCCCCCATTCTTGCCGCCGCAAAAATAGCGGGAGTTGACAGAGTGTTCAAAATAGGTGGCGCTCAGGCGATAGCCGCGCTCGCCTACGGAACAGATAGCGTGCCGAGAGTCGATAAAATAGTAGGTCCCGGGAACGCCTTTGTCGCTGAGGCGAAAAAGCAGGTGTTCGGTCAGGTCTCGATAGATATGATTGCAGGCCCGAGCGAGATTTTAGTAGTAGCAGACGGTACGGCGTCGGCAAAAAATGTGGCATCCGACCTCTTATCTCAGGCAGAGCACGACAAGCTCGCGTCGGCTGTGCTTGTTACCGATAGCGAAGAGCTTGCCGTTAAGGTAAGAGACGAGCTTGAAAGACAGATTCCTCTGCTTGAGCGAGAGGAAATAGCGAGAGCGTCTATAGATAATAACGGAAAAATAATAGTAGCCGACACGCTTGACGTGGTTATAGATATTTCAAACGAGTTAGCCCCAGAGCATCTTGAGCTTTGCGTGGACAACCCCTTTGACTACCTTGAAAAAATAAAGAACGCGGGCTCGGTATTTATGGGCAAAAATTGCCCTGAGGCCCTCGGCGACTATTACGCAGGTCCCAATCATACGCTTCCCACAGGCGGTACGGCGAGGTTTTCAAGCCCCTTGTCCGTTGACGACTTCATTAAAAAGTCGCAGTTCATTTATTATCCCGAAGAAGCGTTTAAAGAGGTGGCGTACGACGTAGATAAATTCGCGCGTACTGAGGGCTTGACTGCCCACGGAAGAAGCGCGACGGTCAGAATGGAGGAAAAAGGAAAATGAGCCGTTTTTTCAGTAAGCGCCATTCGGCTCTTAAGGCGTATACCCCGGGCGAGCAGCCGAAGGACGCCGTATATATAAAATTAAATACGAACGAGTCTCCGTTTCCGCCGTCGAAAAGCGTAATAGAGGCAGTAGAGAGGGAGGCCTCTCGCCTTCAGCTCTATTCCGACCCCGAATGCAGAGATTTAAACGAAAGAGCAGCCGAGTTCTACGGAGTATCAAAAAATCAGATTCTTATGACGAACGGCTCCGACGAGATACTCAATTTTGCTTTTATGGCTTTCGGAGACGAAAATCACCCCTTTGCATTTCCCGCTCTGACGTACGGCTTTTATCCCGTCTTTGCCTGTCTTAACGGTATACCCTATAAGGAAATTCCCTTAAAAGAGGACTTTTCCATCGACGTGTCGGAGTACGAAAATATAGGAATGAATATAGTTATAGCCAATCCTAACGCGCCGACGGGACTTATACTTTCGCTCGATGAGATAGAGCGTATTTTAAAGACGAACAGAGAAAACGTCGTTATAATAGACGAGGCGTATATAGACTTCGGCGGAGAAAGCGCTCTGCCTCTTATAAGCAAATACGACAACCTTATAATAACCCGTACCTTTTCGAAGTCCTATTCAATGGCGGGCGCAAGGCTCGGCTTCGCTATAGCGAACGACTCGCTTATTTTTGATATGAATACGATAAAGTATTCGACGAATCCCTATAACGTCAACAGAATGACTATGGCGGCGGGATACGCGGCGCTCGGCGACTCCGATTATTATAAGAAAAACTGTGAAACGATTATAGAAAACAGAGAGGAAGCGAAGGGCGCGCTTCGGAGGCTCGGCTTTTTTGTAACCGACTCAAAGGCTAACTTCCTTTTCGCCAAGCACGAAAAAATTGACGGCGAGTCGCTCTATCTGAAATTAAGAGAAAGAGGAATTTTAGTACGTCACTTTTCGACGCCCGAAATAAAGGATTATAACAGAATTACAGTCGGTACGAAAACGCAGATGAGCACTCTCGTGTCGGCAATCGAAGAAATAATCAAGGAAAGAGGAATTTAAAATGAGAACAGGCAGTATAAAGAGAAAAACGAAGGAGACCGATATTTCTGTTGAATTGAATATTGACGGAAAGGGAAAATCGGATATAAATACGGGCTGCGGCTTTTTAGACCATATGCTTACGCTTTTCGCGTCTCACGGGCTCTTTGACTTAAAGGTGTCCTGCAAGGGCGACTGTGAGGTCGATTTCCACCACACGACGGAGGATATAGGAATAGCGCTCGGCGCGGCATTCTTACAGGCTATGGGAGACAAAAAGGGAATTGCCCGTTACGGCAGTAAAATTCTTCCTATGGACGAGTCTCTCATTCTCTCATCAGTCGATATTTCGGGCAGAGGAATGCTCGTGTATGACGTCCTTATCCCCACTGAAAAGGTAGGTGACTTCGACACCGAGCTTGTACGGGAATTTTTCATCGCCTTTGCAAGCAATGCAAACTTAACTTTACACATAAGAAGCATATGCGGAGATAATTCGCACCACGTGATAGAGGGCGCTTTCAAATCTGTTTCAAGAAGCCTTTGCGACGCTCTTTCTTTCGACGAGAGAAGAGCGGGACAGATTCCGTCAACCAAGGGAGCGCTTTAATATGGTTATTGTCGACTACGGAGTAGGAAATCTGTTTTCGCTTAAAAGCTCGTTTGCCTTTATAGGACAGGAAGTCGAGGTAAGCGGAGACAGAGACGTTATAGCAAAAGCAGACAGAATTATACTTCCCGGTGTTGGCGCTTTCGCCGATGCGTCGAAGAAATTAAAGGAAAGCGGTCTTGACAGAGTAATATGCGACAAGGTAAAGGACGGTACTCCTCTTATGGGTATCTGTCTCGGAATGCAGATGCTTTTTGAGCGCAGCCTTGAATATGGCGAGCACAAGGGACTTTCTCTTATAGAGGGAAGCGTCAGATATATAGGCGAGGTAATTCCAAGCGAGCTGAAAATTCCTCATATCGGCTGGAACGCTCTTCATTTCAGGGGCAAAAAGCACCCGATATTCAAGTACGTGGAAGAAGGAGAGTGCGTCTACTTCGTTCACTCCTTTTACGGCGCCGACTGTGAAAGGTCGGTTATTGCGACTGCCGAATACGGCGCGCCTCTTACGGCGGCGGTAGCGTCGGCTAACGTTTGCGGCTGCCAGTTCCACCCCGAAAAAAGCGGAAAAACGGGACTCAATATTTTGCGCGCGTTCTGCGAGTGGGAGGGCAATGAATGATTATTTTTCCCGCAATAGATTTATATGACAAAAAGGCGGTAAGGCTTTATCGCGGCGACTATTCTCAAATGACCGTGTATAGCGAGGACCCCCTTTCCGTCGCAAAGGATTTTGAGAAAAGCGGCGCGACACACATACATTTGGTTGACCTTGAGGGCGCAAAGGACGGAACTACGCCCAATCTTGACGTGGTTTCGGAAATTGTAAACAAAACTTCACTTTTTGCCGAAATAGGCGGAGGAATACGTAGCCTTGAAACGATAGAAAAGTACCTTTCTGTAGGGGTAGGGCGAGTTATTCTCGGCACGGCGGCAGTAACCGACGAGGGCTTTCTTTGCAGGGCAGTAGAGAAATACGGCGACAGAATTGCAGTCGGTATAGATATAAAGGACGGATACGTCGCAATAAAGGGCTGGACCGAAAAGAGCGCCTATACCTTGCACGAATTCTGCGAGAAATCAGAGAAGATCGGCGTTAAAACTATAATCTGCACCGATATTTCAAAGGACGGCGCTATGCAGGGAACGAACAGAGAGCTTTATTCCGAGCTTTCAGAGAGATACGGCATAGATATAGTCGCGTCGGGCGGCGTTTCCTCGCTTGACGATATAAAGGCGCTTCGGGAAATGAACCTTTACGGCGCTATAATAGGAAAGGCTTATTATATAGGGGCGATAGATATTTCTTCCGCTATTGAGGTGGCTAAATGATTACGAAAAGAATAATACCCTGCCTTGACGTCCGTGACGGGCGCGTGGTCAAGGGGACTAATTTTGAAGGACTGCGAGACGTAAATTCCCCCGTCGAGCTTGCGCGTTATTACAGCGAGTGCGGCGCCGACGAGCTTGTTTTCTACGATATTACGGCGTCAGTCGAGGGCAGAGCGCTCTTTACCGATATTCTTCGGGAGGTAGCAAAAACGATATTCATTCCTCTGACTGTAGGCGGCGGCATAAATACGCTTGACGACTTTGACAGAGTACTGAAATGCGGCGCTGACAAAGTAAGCGTCAATTCGGGCGCTATAAAAAATCCGTCTCTCGTAAAAGAGGCGGCGAAAAAATACGGAGACCAGTGCGTAGTTCTTTCCGCCGATATAAAGAGAGTTGACGGAAAGTTTACCGTCTTTTCTAAGGGCGGCAGAGAAAACACGGGCATGGACGCGCTCGAATGGATAAAGCGCTGCGTGGATATGGGCGCAGGCGAGGTAGTCGTAAATTCGATAGATACCGACGGAGTGAAAAAGGGCTTCGATATTGAGATGCTTGACGCCGTATGCAATACGGTAAGCGTACCCGTTATCGCCTCAGGCGGCGCGGGCTGCGTCGCGGATTTTACAGAGCTTTTTAAAGCTCTTCCCAAGGTAGACGCGGGACTTGCCGCCTCGGTCTTTCACTTCGGTGAAATAAAAATTCCCGACTTAAAAAAAGAGTTAGAGAAAAATCAGATTACGGTGAGGTTATAAATTATGAATATAGATGAACTTAAATTTGACGAGCGCGGGCTCATTCCCGCCATTCTTGTTGACGCAATAGACAAAAAGGTGCTTACCCTTGCTTATATGAATAGAGAAAGCCTTGAAATTTCAATGGAAAAGGGGCTTACTTGCTTCTATAGCCGTTCGAGGGGCGAGCTGTGGCTTAAAGGGGAGACAAGCGGCAATTATCAGCATATCGTCTCGATTACCGCAGACTGCGATAACGACGCTTTGCTCGTTACGGTAGAAAAGGACGGCCCCGCCTGCCATACGGGAACCGATAGCTGCTTTACTCACTCTCTTTTTGAGAGCGAAGAGCTGCGTGAATTTTCCTATGAGCAGCTTCTTTCTCTTATAAAGGGCAGAAAAGAGGAGAAGAAGGACGGCTCTTATACCACCTATCTATTTGAAAAGGGACTTGACAAAATTCTCAAAAAGATAGGCGAGGAATCCACCGAGGTTATAATCGCGGCGAAGGCAGAGGATAAAAAGGAAACGATTTACGAGATAGCAGACCTTGCGTATCACGTAATGGTGCTTATGGTAGAGGCGGGCATTTCGCTTGAGGACGTGCATCGCGAGCTCGCCTCCCGTCACGTAATAGACCATAAGGTAAAGCAGGAAAAGATGACGAAATGATTTTGCGTGATTTTCATATTCACAGCCGTTACAGCGACGGCAAGGATAAATGCGAGGATATTATAAAATCGGCGATAAAAAAGGGCGTGAGGTCGATAGGCTTTTCTGAGCACAGTGACCGTATAGATACGGATTTGTATTTCCCGCCCGAAAAAAAGGAAGGGTATATCTCCGAGCTTGCCGAGCTGAAGAAGAAATACGAGGGCGAGATAGAAATATTCTGCGGACTCGAGCTTGACTATTTTGAGAACTACACAGAGGACGAAAGAATAGACTATATTATAGGCTCGGTGCATTATATTGAGCATAAGGGCGAGCTTTATCCTATAGACCTTTCCCCCGACGACGTGCAAAAAACCGTAAATGAGCTTTTCGGCGGCGACTTTTCTGCATATGCTGAGGCATATTTCGGTTACGTCGCGCGCCTCAAGGATAAACGACGGGCAGATATTATAGGGCATTTCGACCTATTAACGAAATTCAAGGATATGGGCGCATGTCCCGACACAAAAGACGCGCGCTATATAGAGGCGTACCGACAAGCCCTCGACGCTTTGGGAAGCGAAACCGTTTTTGAAGTTAATACGGGCGCAGTTTCAAGAGGCTACAGACAGACCTTTTATCCCGACTCCGATATCATCTCGGATATGGTAAAGAGGGAGTGCTCTTTTATTCTGTCGAGCGACTCGCATAGCGCAAAGGATGTATGCTTCGGCTTTGATACGGCGGAAAAAACACTGCTCTCCTTGGGCGCAAATATCAAGGAATACCCCTTTTGATGCAAAAAAGCGTTAAAATTAACAAAACAGACATAATTACAGTATAATACTTGTTAAAATTGACGATTTTCAAAAAAATTACAAAAAATACTCAAAAAAACAAATATTTTGTGGTAAAATATATTATTAAAGATTATTTAGAAGAAAATTTTTAAGAATACATTATTCGGAGAGGAATAACAATGAGTGTTAAAGTATTGAAATTTGGCGGCAGCTCTCTTGCCGATCCCGAGCATTTTATCAAGGTACGCGATATAGTAAAGAGCGAGCCTGAGAGGAGATACGTGGTTGCGTCGGCTCCCGGTAAATGCAAAACGAGCAACAATAAGATTACCGACCTTCTCTATAAATGCTATGAGCTTGCGGTAGAGGAGAAGGACATAAGCGAGGTCTTTGACGAGATCTGCTCAAGATATACCTATATCGTAAACGAGCTTAACATTGACATAAACTTAAACGAGACCTTTGAAAAAATAAGACTCGCCGTTTTGAATAACTCAGGACGCGATTACGTCGCTTCAAGAGGTGAATATCTGAACGCGAAAATTCTTGCCGCATATCTCGGCTTTGATTTTATAGACGCGAAGAAGGTCATCTTCTTCAAGGACGACGGAACTCTTGACGCAGACAAGACGAATACCGTGCTTCACGACGCTCTGTCGAAGCATCCCTACGCGGTAATTCCCGGCTTCTACGGCTCGATGCCCAACGGTACGATAAAGACCTTCTCACGAGGCGGCTCCGATATTACGGGCTCTATCGTTGCAAGGGCGGCGAATGCATCACTCTATGAAAACTGGACCGACGTTTCGGGCTTCCTTATGGCTGACCCCCGTTGCGTAGAGAATCCTCAGCCTATAGATACGATTACCTATAAAGAGCTTCGAGAGCTTTCCTATATGGGAGCGACGGTATTGCACGAGGACGCAATATTCCCCGTAAGATGCTCGAAAATTCCGATAAATATAAGAAACACAAACAAGCCCGAGGACAAGGGAACCTTTATAGTTCCTATGACCGACAAGGTAAGCGAGAACGTCATTACGGGTATTGCGGGCAAGGTAGGCTTTTCCACCATTACGATTGAAAAGGCTATGATGAACGCTGAGCTTGGCTTCGGACGCCGCGTGCTTCAGGTAATAGAATCGCTCAATATCTCATACGAGCATTTTCCGTCGGGCATTGATACTATGAGTCTGGTCCTCTCGACGAAGGAGCTTGACCGTTGCCGCGCCGACATTCTGGCGGGAATATGCAAGGCTGTAAATCCCGACAACATTTTCGTCGAGGACAATTTAGCTCTTATCGCCGTCGTAGGACGCGGAATGGTAAAGACGAAGGGTACGGCTATGCGTATCTTCAAGTCGCTTTCCGACGCCGACATAAATATCCGTATGATAGATCAGGGCTCGTGCGAGCTTAATATAATCGTCGGTATAGATGAAAACGATTATATCGCGGCAATAAACGCAATTTACGACGAGTTTGTAAAATAAGGCGATTTGTAAAGATAAAACCAATCTTTTTAAAGGCAAAGAAAAGTCAGGAGAATAAAAATGAAAAATTCAGTATTTACGGGGGTAGCGACGGCTATAGTTACGCCGCTTACCGCTGATGGTATAGATTACGAGCAGTTTGCCCGTCTCATAGAATGGCAAATAAGCGAGGGAGTTAACGCCATTGTTGCCGTCGGTACAACGGGCGAGGGCTCGACTCTTACGGACGAGGAGCATAAGGAGGCTATACGCTTCTGCGTAGAGCAGGTAAAGGGCAGAGTACCCGTAATTGCGGGAACAGGCTCGAACGATACCGCCTACGCCATAGACCTTACGAAGTACGCCTGTGAGGTAGGCGCCGACGCTATGCTTTTGGTAACGCCTTATTATAATAAGGCAACGCAAAAGGGACTTGTCGCGTCATTTCGCGCGATAGCTGACGCAAGCACGAAGCCATGTGTTCTCTATAACGTACCGAGCAGAACGGGCTGCAATCTTTTGCCCTCTACAGTTCTCGAGCTTGCCGACCACCCGAATATAGTGGCGATAAAGGAGGCGTGCGGAAGCATTTCGCAGATAGCCGAGCTTATTTCCCTTGTCGGCGATAAATTAGACGTCTATTCGGGAAATGACGACCAGATAGTACCTATTCTTGCTCTCGGTGGAAAGGGCGTAATTTCGGTGCTCTCAAACGTTTTGCCTAAAGAGACCGTCGAGATGTGCGACAGGTTCTTCTCTGGAGACGTAAAGGGCTCGGCTAAATTGCAGTTAGAGCTTCTTCCCCTTATAAACGCGCTCTTCTGCGAGGTAAACCCGATTCCCGTAAAGGCGGCTGTCGCTGCTATGGGATATTGCGAGAACTATTTGAGACTTCCTCTTACACCTATGGAAGAAGCAAACGAGAAGATGCTTCTTTCTCTTATGGAAAAGGCCGGAGTAAAAATAAACAAGTAATTTGTGAAAAGAAAAGGGAATTGTAAAAATGGAGATATTGTTATGCGGCTTTGACGGACATATGGGTAAAGAGGTCCGCGCATTGACAAAAAACGGTTTCAGAGGAATAGAGATAAAGGCGGGCGTTGACGTTAACGCAAGGGAGGGCCTTGAGTGCCCCTGCGCGTCCGATTTCGCTTCGGCTGAAAAACGCGTTGACTGCATCGTTGACTTTTCAAATCACGTCTGCACAAATGAGCTGCTTGACTTTGCAAAAAGCGCAAAGCTGCCCTTAGTCATCGCTACAACGGGACAGACTGAGGGCGAGCGTGAGGCGATAAAAGCAGCGTCAAAGGAGATTCCTATCTTCTTTTCGGCTAATATGTCATATGGCGTTGCGCTGTTAGTCGAGCTTGCGAAAAAGACTGCCGAGGCAATGCCTGACGCAGAAATAGAGATTATAGAGAAGCATCATAACAGAAAATTGGACGCCCCGAGCGGAACGGCGAAAATGCTTTTTGACGCTATAAAGGAAGCGAGACCCGAGTCTTACGCCAAAAACGGCAGAAGCGGACACGCGAAGAGAGAGCAGAACGAGATAGGGATTCATTCTCTCCGTATGGGCAACGTCGTCGGCGAGCACGAGGTCATCGTGGCGACCAATACGCAGACGATCTCACTTAAGCACGAGGCGCACAGCAGAGCCATTTTTGCCGAAGGCGCGCTTGTCGCGGCTGAGTTCCTCTGCAATAAGAGCGCAGGACTCTACGATATGAAGGACCTGCTTAAATAAAAAATATAAAAGGCATAAAAAATGAGAATAGCAATTTACGGATACGGAAATTTAGGAAGAGGCGTCGAATGCGCCGCAAGAGACTCAGAGGACGTCGAGCTTGTCGGAATATTTTCGCGCAGAGCGCCCGAAAAGGTAAAGAGCTTGGGCGCGCCCGTCTATTCGGTGTCGGAGCTTGACAGCTTTAGTGACAAAATAGACGTTCTTATAATCTGCGCGGGAAGCGCTACCGACCTGCCCGAAATGACGCCTGCGCTTGCAAGGAATTTCAACGTTTTAGACAGCTTCGATACCCACGCGTCGATCCCTGCGCATTTCGACAGAGTGAATGAAAGCGCGCTTGACACAGACCATATCGCGCTCATTTCAGGTGGCTGGGACCCCGGTATGTTTTCTATCGCCCGTCTCTATTCCTCTGCCATTCTTCCGAATGGAAAGGATTATACCTTCTGGGGCAGGGGCGTAAGTCAGGGACACTCCGACGCCATTCGCAGAATTGAAGGAGTTATCGACGCAAGACAGTACACCGTTCCTGTTGAACGCGCAGTTTCGGCAGTAAGAAACGGGGAAATGCCCGAGCTTTGCACGAGAGAGAAGCACACGCGAGAGTGCTACGTGGTAGCAGAGGATGGGGCAGACCTTGCGAGAATTGAAAAAGAAATCAAGACGATGCCCAATTATTTCGCCGACTACGACACGACGGTCAATTTTATAAGTGAAGAAGAATTAAAGCGCACTCATATGGGAATTCCGCACGGCGGAAGAGTTATAAGAAGCGGAAAAACGGGGATAAACGGAGAAAACAGTCACGTAATAGAATATAGCTTGAAATTGGACTCAAACCCCGAATTTACGGCGAGCGTGTTAGTAGCCTTCGCTCGCGCGCTCGACAGAATGTATAAAAGAGGCGTTCGCGGCTGTAAGACGGTCTTTGACGTCGCGCCCGCAGACCTTTCGACTCTCACGGCAGAAGAGCTGCGCGCGCATATGCTCTGAAAAAGGAATACGCTCTAAAAAAAGAACAGGAAGATAAAAATGGAAAACAGGGACCTACTTTGTGAAAACTTGTCGGTATCGTCCGACGGCGTGCTTTTATTTGCGGGATATGATACAGTTTCTCTCGCAAAAAAATACAAGACGCCCCTCTATCTTATGGACGAATGTCGCATTCGCGAGCGTTGCCGCACCTATAAAAAGGCGCTCTTCGACGCTTTCGGCGAGAAGGGTCAGGCGCTCTACGCATCAAAGGCGGCATCCTTTAAGCGCCTTTACGAGATAATGCGCGAGGAAGGGATGGGAATCGACGTTGTTTCAAGCGGTGAGATATATACTGCTCTGAAGGCGAATTTTCCTATGGAGAAGTCCTATTTTCACTCAAACAACAAGACCGACGAGGACATTTATTACGCGATAGATTGCGGTGTCGGCTACTTCGTGGTCGACAACGAGGAAGAGCTTTTCGCCATAGACCGAATTGCGTCCGAGAAAAGCCACATACAAAAGGTGCTTTTGAGAATTACCCCCGGAATAGACCCTCACACCTATGCGGCTATAGCAACGGGAAAGGTGGATTCCAAATTCGGCTCGGCGATAGAGACGGGACAGGCTGAAGCGATAACGAAAACAGCCCTTTCGCTTAAAAATATAAAGCTCTGCGGCTATCACTGCCACGTGGGCTCTCAGGTTTTCGAGTCGGACGTGTATATTGCGACGGCGCGTGTTATGCTGAAATTCATTTCGGATATTGGCAAGTCTCTCGGCTTTTTCCCCGAAGAGCTTGACATAGGCGGCGGATACGGCGTGCGATACGTGTCCGAGCAGCCGAAAATAGATATCTACAGCAGTATTTTGACGCTCGGCGACTTTATGAAAAAAGAGGCGGCAAGGCTCGGAATAGAGCTTCCTCTTATATCTCTCGAGCCCGGACGAAGCATTGTTGCCGACGCAGGACTGACGCTTTATACGGTAGGTACTGTAAAGAGAATACCCGAATATAAAAATTACGTCTCTGTTGACGGAGGCATGACCGATAATATAAGATTCGCCCTCTATGGAGCGCCTTATACCGTTTTGCCGTCCTCTAAAATGAACGAAAAACGGGATATGCAGGCGTCTGTCGTTGGCAGATGCTGTGAAAGCGGAGACATAATTCAGGAGAACGTAATGCTTCCGTCGAGCATCAAGAGAGGCGATTTAATAGCCACTCTTACGACGGGCGCGTATCATTATTCAATGGCATCTAATTATAACAGAATAGGCAAGCCTGCGTTGGTTATGCTATCGAGCGACGGAGACTACGTCGCGGTAAGACGGCAGACTTTTGAGGATATATCGGCGCAGGACGAGTAATTTTCTTTATATAGGATTGGAGAAAAATGAAAACAGTAATAGGAATCGACGTAGGCGGAACTACGACGAAAATAGTCGGCTTTGAGTACGAAAAGAGAGAAAAGCCACGCTTGATAGAGCCCCAGTTCGTACGCGCCACAGACCCGCTGACCTCGGCGTACGGCGCATTCGGGCGCTTTACTATGGAAAACGGTATTGCGCTTGAAGAAATAGACCGAGCTATGATAACGGGCGCGGGAGCTTCGGTTATAGAAAAGCCTATCTATACGGTAGAGCTGCACAGAGCGAGTGAATTCGACTGCATAGGACGCGGAGGACTCTACCTTTCAGGTCTCGACGAGGCTATCGTCGTGAGTATGGGAACAGGCACGGCTATCGTACACGCGAAAAAAGAGGGAGACGAAATATGTAACGAATACCTCGGCGGTACGGGAGTCGGCGGCGGCACGCTCATAGGCCTTACAAGAAAGATTCTCGGAGTTGACAATATAGAGCACATAGAGCAGCTTTGCGAGTCGGGCGACCTTGCGAACATAGACTTAAGAATTCAGGACATAACCGACAAGCAGCAGTACGGAGGAGTTGATTCTACTCTCACCGCATCAAACTTCGGAAAGCTTTCCGACCTTGCGAACAAGCACGACATCGCGCTTGGTATTGCCAACCTTGTAGCCGAGACTATAGGTATGATGGCAATCTTTGCGGCAAGAAGCTTTAACATAAAGGATATAGTTCTTACGGGAAATTTGGCCACGGTTATGCCGATACACGACAGGCTTATCGGTATGAACGACAATTTTGACGTAAACTTTATGATACCCGAAAACGCGCAGTACGCGACGGTAATAGGCGCGGCGCTTCACGGAATAAGATAGGAAAAGGGAGTTATAATATGGATATGTTAAGAGATACAGTATGCGTACAGGGCGGTTATCACGCAGGCAACGGAGAGCCGAGACAGATACCGATAATTCAAAGCACGACCTTCAGATATGAAACTAGCGAGGATATGGGAAAGCTCTTTGATTTGGAGGCGAGCGGATATTTTTATTCCCGTCTGCAGAACCCCACCTGCGACACCGTCGCAGCTAAAATAGCCTTGCTTGAGGGCGGCTGCGCCGCTATGCTGACCTCGTCGGGACAGGCGGCCAACTTCTACGCAGTATTCAATATAGCTAATTGCGGAGACCACGTGATAGCATCGTCTGCTATTTACGGAGGAACCTACAATCTTTTTGCAGTCACGATGAAGAAGATGGGCATAGACTTCACCTTCGTTTCCCCGACGGCTACAAAGGAAGAGCTTGAAAAGGCGTTCCGTCCCAACACAAAGGCGGTATTCGGAGAGACTATATCCAATCCGTCGCTCGACGTATTAGACATCGAGACCTTTGCTTCCGCGGCTCACGCTCACGGAGTGCCCTTAATAATTGATAATACCTTTGCAACCCCTATATTCTGCCGTCCCTTTGAATTCGGCGCGGATATAGTTACTCATTCGACTACGAAATATATGGACGGACACGGCGCTTGTGTCGGTGGCTGTATCGTTGATTCGGGAAAATTCGACTGGCTTGCTAATGCCGAGCGTTTCCCAGGTCTTACCACCCCCGACGATAGCTATCACGGAATAGTTTACGCCGAAAAGTTCGGACTTGAGGGCGCGTTTATTACCAAGGCGACGGCTCAGCTTATGCGTGACTTCGGCTCGTCTCCCTCGCCTCAGAGCGCCTTTATACTCAATTTAGGACTTGAGAGCCTTCACGTGAGAATGAAGCGCCACTTTGAAAATGCCTTGGCGGTAGCTAAGTTCTTATCAAAGCACCCCAAGATAAAATGGGTAAGATACCCTATGCTTGAGGGGGATAAATACTACGATATAGCGAATAAGTATATGCCGAACGGCTGCTGCGGAGTTATCAGCTTCGCCGTTGAGGGCGGACGCGCCGCTGCTGAGCGCGTAATGAAGGAGCTGAAAATAGCCGCTATAGAAACGCACGTGGCAGACGCGAGAAGCTGCTGCCTGCACCCCGCGAACGCAACGCACAGACAGATGAATGACAAGGAGCTGGAGGCTGCGGGAATTACCCCCGACCTTATCCGTTATTCCTGCGGTCTGGAGGCGGCAGAGGACCTTATAGCCGACCTTGACGCTGCGCTTTCGACGCTTAACTGATTTAGAAAGAGAGTAAATTTATGCCGATAAAAATACCGAATGACCTGCCTGCCGTAAAGGTTCTGGAGTCGGAGAACATCTTCGTTATGACAGAGCTGCGCGCTATAACGCAGGACATACGACCTCTTAAAATAGCGCTTCTCAACCTTATGCCGACAAAGATAGACACAGAGACGCAGTTTTCGAGGCTTTTGGGAAACACGCCGCTTCAGATAGAGCTTACTCTGCTGCATACGAAAACGCATAAGTCGAAGAACGTCTCGCAAGAGCATCTTCTGAACTTCTACGTTGACTTTGAAAGCATAGAAAAGGAATATTTCGACGGACTGATCATAACGGGCGCGCCCGTTGAAAAAATGGAGTTTGAAGAGGTAGAATATTGGGAAGAGCTTTGCAGAATTATGGAGTGGAGTAAGACTCACGTCTTCAGCACGTTCTTCGTTTGCTGGGGCGCTCAGGCAGGACTTCATTATTTCTACGGCGTGGATAAGTATTTGCTGAATGAGAAGCTTTTCGGAGTATTTCCTCACACCGTCGAGCATGGCGAGTCGAGACTGTTTCGAGGCTTTGACGACGTGTTTATGATTCCTCATTCGAGACATACGGAGGTCTTGCGAGAGGATATAGAAAAAATTCCGAGCCTTAAAATTTTAGCTTCCTCTGAAAAGGCGGGCGTTTTCGCTGTGGAGGACGAGGAAAATCGCAGAGTGTTTATCACAGGACACCCCGAATATGACCCCCGTACTCTTGAAAAGGAGTATCTGCGAGATAAAAATCTGAACCTTCCGATACTTCCCCCCGAAAACTATTACCCCGACAATGACGATACGAAGCCCCCGATTGTAAGCTGGCGCTCTCACGCAAACCTCTTATATTCGAACTGGCTCAATTATTACGTATATCAGACAACACCCTACGATATAAAGGACGGTGTCGGAAAATGACCGACGCCCTCCTGCAAGGCAGATAAAGAGCAAGGTTTCTAAACGAAAAAAGGTGACTTTTTATTTTGTTTATGGTATAATATTTATAGAAGAAACACGAGCTTTTATTAAGGTTTGATTGAACAAACGGTTTCGTTTGGCGGTGTTTCTTCTTTTTTATTTATACTTTTTGAATTTTGCAAAAAAAATATAAAAAAACTCTTGACAAATCAAAAATACTGTGATATACTTACGGCATAAATGTGGAAATAGTTCTTATTTCCCCGCAGGTAATTTCATAAAGGCTATGATAAAGACGGTAACCCTTTTTATGCGGCGCAGAGAAGTGGCGGAAGGTGCAAGCCATAACGCAGTAGGTCATTACCCATCGCTTTTGAGCCCGAATTCTGAAAAGTGCAGTAGGAGTTCGCGAGGAGCGCAGCGTTAGTGCGCAGGAGTTGTTAGTCTCCCTAAGTGGCGTCATCGACGCAATTTGAGTGGTACCGCGAGTGTATAGATTTCACCCGTCTCAAAGAAGATTTTTCTTTGAGGCGTTTTTTATTTTAATTTAGTTTGATTGAACTCCGAAAGGATTTTTTCAATAATTTTAAATTTTCAATTTTCAATTTTTATTTTAATTTAATTTGATTGAACTCTGAGAGGATTTATTCAATAATTTTCAATTTTCAATTTTCAATTTTTATTTTAATTTAATTTGATTGAACTCCGAGAGGATTTATTCAATAATTTTCAATTTTCAACTTTCAATTTTCAATTTTTATGGAGGTGTTTTTATGTCAGGTTCATCTGAAAACAAGCTTTTAGAGGTCGCTCTGCGAATTAAGGAAATGCGCGAGATAGACGGTATTTCAATAGAAGAAATGGCACGAAAGACCGAAGTGAGCGTAGAGCAATACCTTGAATACGAGGCGGGCTCCAAGGATTATCCCTTCTCATTTCTTCACAAGTGCGCGTTGGTTTTCGGCATCGACATTACGGACCTGCTTGAAGGACAAAGCGCATCGCTTTCCTCTTACACTATTACAAGAAAAGGAAACGGACAGGAGACTGCGAAGGAGGACGGAATAGAGATAAAGAACTTAGCACCTCTTTTCCGCAAGAAGCTCTCCGAGCCCTATTGGGTAAAATACGAGTATGACGAAAAATTGCAGGATAAGCCTATAGCGCTCGCGACTCATTCGGGACAGGAATTCGACTTCGTCATGAGTGGACGACTCAAGGTACAGATAGGCGACCACGTCGAATATCTCAGCGAGGGCGACAGCATTTATTACAATAGCGCAACCCCTCACGGTATGATTGCCGTCGATGGCAGAGAGTGCCTTTTCCTCGCCGTCGTTTTGCCCGGCGAGACTATCCCCGAGCAAACGACGAGAGCGACTCTCGCTTCGCGAGTAGAAAAGAAGGAGCTTGTAAGCAGCCGCTTCATTCATACCGAGGAGGACGAAAACGGCACCCTTACAAAGATAGATTTTGAAAACGAGGACAAGTTCAACTTTGCCTTCGATATAGTCGACGAGATAGCGAAAAAGGAGCCTAACAAGCTCGCTATGCTTCACATAGACAAAAACGGCAGAGAAAACCGCTTTACCTTCCGTGATATGAAGCGCGCGTCGAATATGACGGCGAACTATTTCCGCGCTCTCGGTATTAAGAAGGGCGACAAGGTAATGCTCGTGCTTAAGCGCCATTATCAGTTCTGGTTCGCTATCCTTGCCCTACATAAGCTGGGAGCTGTCGCTATTCCCGCGACAAACCTCTTACAAGAGCACGACTTCGATTATCGCTTCAAGGCGGCTGAGGTCAGCGCCATCGTGTGCACCTCTGACGGAGACGTCGCGCATCAGGTCGAGCTTGCCGAAAAGAGCTGTCCTCTCGCTACAAAGATAATCGTCGGCGCAGAGAGAGAGGGCTGGCATAGCTTCAACGATGAGTATTCGCTCTATAGCGCGCATTTCTACCGCGACGAAAATACCGCCTGCGGAAACGACCCTCTGCTTATGTTCTTCACGTCGGGTACTACAGGCTATCCGAAGATAGCCGTGCATAGCCATAAATATCCCTTAGGTCACTATATAACCGCGAAATATTGGCACGGCGTCTATGAAAACGGACTCCACTTCACGATTTCCGAGACAGGCTGGGGCAAGGCTCTCTGGGGCAAGCTCTACGGACAGTGGCTTTGTGAGAGCGGCGTATTTACCTACGACTTCGATAAATTCAACGCGTCGGAAATCTTGCCGATGTTCGCAAAATATAATATTACCACCTTCTGCGCGCCCCCCACAATGCTCAGAATGTTAATAAAAGAGGACATCTCGAAATACGACCTGTCTTCAATCAAGCATATGACGACGGCAGGCGAGGCGCTCAACCCTGAGGTTCACCGTCAGTTCGAGCTGGCGACGGGACTTTCCATAATGGAGGGCTTCGGACAGACCGAAACTACTCTGTCAATAGCTAACCTTATGGGCAGCAAATGTAAGGTAGGCTCTATGGGTAAGGCAGTACCCCTCTACGACATCTCTCTGTTTGATTCTGACGGAAATCCCGTTCCCACAGGTCAGACGGGCGAAATCGTTATCAAGACAAGCGATAAGATTCCCTGCGGTCTCTTCAATGGCTATTACAAAGAGGAAGAGAAAACGAAGGACGTATGGCACGACGGCTATTATCATACGGGCGATACAGCTTGGCGCGATGAGGACGGATATTTCTGGTACGTCGGACGCGCCGATGACGTTATTAAGTCGTCGGGCTACCGTATAGGCCCGTTCGAGATAGAAAGCGTAATCATGGAATTGCCCTACGTGCTTGAATGCGGTGTTACTGCGGCGCCCGACGAGGTGAGAGGACAGGTCGTTAAGGCGTGTATCGTTCTCGTGCCGGGCAAGGAGGGCACAGACGAGCTCAAGCGTGAGATACAGAATTACGTAAAAGAGCATACGGCTCCCTATAAATATCCGAGAATTGTCGAGTTCAGGCAAGAGCTTCCCAAGACAATAAGCGGAAAAATTCAAAGAAATAAGCTATAAAGCTGCGACAAATTCAACAAAAATTCGATTTTTTTGAAAAATATATTGACAAATGCTTTGAGTCGTGATAAAATAACCGATATAAAGGCTTTGACGAAGAGGATATTCGCGTGTGTTTTCACAGAGAGACGGTAGATGGTGCAAGCCGTTAAGACGCTGCGTATGTTTGTAGCTTCCGAGCTGAGAGAAAGAAAGAGAAATCAAGTAGACTCTCTCCGATAATGTTGCGTTAGTACATACGGGTTGTTTGACCTTGAGCGGCGATTTTGAATCGCAATTTGAGTGGTACCGCGGGTTTTGTTTTTTAGGACTCGTCTCAAAGTATTTATCTTTGGGACGAGTTTTTTTGTCCCGTAAGTTCCAAAAAAGGAGAAAAAATGCAAAACATCACAGCTCTTGATTATAAAATTCAAGAAATGGCTAACCGAATACGTGAGCTTCGTGAAATAGAGGGCTATACCGTAGCAGAGATGGCTTTGAAAACCAACGTTTCCGAAGAGGAGTACAGCGACTGCGAAAACGGACGCTCAGACCTCAACTTCGCCTTTATATATCGCTGCGCGCTTGCCTTCAACGTTGACGTTACCGATATTATAGAGGGTAAGAGCCCGACGCTTAAGTCCTATACGCTCACTCGCGCGAGAATGGGACAGAGAATAGAGCAGGCTCACGGAATGACCTATTTCAACCTTGCTCCCTCTTTTAAGAAGAGAATTGCCGAGCCCCTCTACGTGTGCAGTAAATACAGCGAGGACGCTCAGGTAAAGGATATAGAGCTTACAACTCACGAGGGACAGGAATGCGATATCGTAATTGAGGGACATCTCAAGATACAGATAGGCGAGCATAAGGAAATTCTCGGTCCTGGCGACAGTATCTATTACGATAGCTCGACGCCTCACGGTATGATAGCCGTAAACGGCGAGGACTGCTCATTCTACGCCTTCGTTCTTAATCCCACAGGCGCGGAAATACCCGAGCTTAAGGCGCAGAAAAGAGAAGTGGCTGCCCCCGTTCGCCGTGACACCGAGGAAAGAGTATATAACAAATTTATCGACACGGAGGAAAACGAGCAGGGAACGCCTACCTCTATCACCTTCAAGAATATAGACAAGTTCAATTTTGCTTACGATATCGTTGACGAAATAGCGAAGAAAAGTCCGAACAAGCTGGCGCTTCTGCATATAGCCAACGATAAGACGGAGAGCCGCTTTACATATTCCGATATAAAGAAAAATTCCTGCCGCGCGGCAAACTATTTCCGTTCTCTCGGTATTAAAAAGGGAGACAAGGTAATGCTCGTGCTTGGCAGACACTATCAGTTCTGGTTCGCTATGCTCGCGCTTCACAGAATAGGCGCGGTGGCGATTCCCGCGATGAATCAGCTCTTAGACCACGATTTCGAGTATCGCTTTAATAAAGCGGGCGTAAGCGCCATACTTTGCACCTCGAAGGGCGCGGTTGCCGAGCAGGTGGATATCGCGGCGAAGAAATGCCCTCAGCTGCTTCACAAGATAATCGTAGGTGGAGAGAGAGAGGGCTGGCGTAATTTCGACGAGGAATGCAGTATGTTCAGCACGCATTTCGAGCGAAGGGACGACACCCCCGCAGGAGACGACCCTATGCTGATGTTCTTCACGTCGGGCACTACGGGCTATCCTAAGATAGCGGCGCACAACTATAAATATGCGCTCGGTCATTTCCATACGGCGAAGTATTGGCATAACGTAGACCCTGACGGACTTCACTTCACAATTTCGGACACGGGCTGGGCGAAGGCTCTTTGGGGCAAGTTCTACGGACAGTGGCTCTGCGAGGGCGCGACCTTCGTATACGACTTTGACAGGTTTAACGCGTCCGACATTCTGCCGATGTTCGCAAAATATCAGATAACGACCTTCTGCGCGCCCCCCACGATGCTCAGAATGTTAATAAAAGAGGACATTTCAAAATATGACCTCTCATCTATTAAACATATGACGACGGCAGGCGAGGCACTCAATCCTGAGGTTTACCGCAAGTTTGAGGAAGCTACAGGGCTTCAGATACTCGAGGGCTTCGGACAGTCGGAAAGCACGATGATAATAGGCAACCTCACAGGCGCGCCTCACAAGATAGGCTCTATGGGTAAGCCTGCGCCTATTTATGACGTCGAGCTGCTTTCCTCAGACGGAAAGCCTGTTCCCGTCGGTGAGTCGGGAGAAATCGTTGTTAATATATCAAACGGCTCTCCCTGCGGTCTGTTTACCGAGTATTACGGCGACCCCGAAAAGACGGACGAGGTACGCTACGACGGATATTATCACACAGGCGACCTTGCGTGGCGTGACGAGGACGGCTTCTATTACTACGTCGGACGTGTCGATGACGTCATTAAGTCGTCGGGCTATCGCATAGGTCCGTTCGAGATAGAAAGCGTTATTATGGAATTGCCCTACGTGCTTGAATGCGGAGTTTCCGCCGCGCCCGATGAGGTGAGAGGTCAGGTAGTAAAGGCAAGCATAGTCTTAGTAAAGGGCACGGAGGGCACAGACGAGCTCAAGCGTGAAATACAGAATTACGTAAAAGAGCATACGGCGCCCTACAAATATCCGAGAATAGTAGTATTCAAGGACTCGCTTCCTAAGACTGCAAGCGGAAAAATTCAGAGAAATCTGCTTTAAAAACAAATTATACAAGAAGTAAAATGAAGGATAAAAGAATTACAATACTGTCGGGACATTACGGCAGCGGAAAAACAAATATAGCCGTAAATATCGCGCTTGACCTGAAAACGAGACACGAGCGCGTTGCGGTTGCCGATATAGATATAGTAAATCCCTATTTCAGAACCAAGGACAGCGAAGAGCTTTTTTGTGAAAAGGGAATACGTCTTATATGCTCGCCGTACGCGAACACGAATATAGATATTCCCGCGCTCCCTCAGGATATATACGCGATAACCGACGATAAAGAGCTTTATTGCGTGCTTGACGTGGGAGGAGACGAGCGAGGCGCCTTGGCGCTCGGACGCATAGCGCCGAAGATAGACGAGGAAAACGATTACGAAATGCTATACGTCTTAAATACGTTCCGACCTCTGACAAGAGACGTTGAAAGCGCTCTCGAGGTTATGCGTGAGATAGAGGATGCGTGTAAACTTAAGTTTACGGCAATCGTCAACAACTCGAATTTGGGGGCAGAGACCTCCGACGACGATATTATAGGAAGCATTGCTATGTCAAAGGCTCTTGCAGAAAGAGCAAATATTCCTATGATATATACGACGGTACGTAAATTGACCGACAGACTCCTCGAAACAGGGGAGAGCTTCCGCGAGATAATATTACAGAAACATATGTAAAGGAGATATAAAAATGGCAAAGCTGACATTCAAGACCGAAAAATGTAAGGGCTGCGGTCTTTGCGTAGACGTATGTCCAAAGGGCGTTCTTGCGATAGCAGAGGACGAGATTAACGAAAAAGGCCACCACCCTGTAAAAGCGGTGAAAGAGGAGTCGTGCATAGGCTGCGCGTTCTGCGCGACAATGTGCCCCGACTGTATTATTAAGGTAGAGAGGTGAAAGAAATGGCAGATAAGGTTTTAATGAAGGGTAACGAAGCGATAGCCGAAGCGGCTATTATTGCAGGCTGCCGCCACTATTTCGGATATCCTATCACTCCCCAGACGGAGATTGCGGCATATATGGCAAAGAGAATGCCCAAAATAGGCGGCGTATTTCTTCAGGCTGAAAGCGAGATAGCGGCAATAAATATGGTATACGGAGTTTCCGCTACGGGAAAGAGAGTTATGACGTCATCCTCAAGCCCCGGAATTTCTCTTAAGGGCGAGGGTATTTCATATCTTGCGGGAGCAGACCTTCCCGCGCTTATCGTAAACGTACAGAGAGGCGGCCCCGGTCTCGGTGGTATTCAGCCCTCGCAGTCCGACTATTTTCAGGCGACAAAGGGCGGCGCGCACGGCGACTTCCATATGATAGTTTTAGCGCCCGCGTCAGTACAGGAAATGGCAGAGCTTACGGTACACGGCTTTGACCTTGCCGACAAATACCGTATGACCTCTATGATTTTGGCGGACGGAACTATGGGACAGATGATGGAGCCTGTTTCTCTCGACTTCTCACCTGCGCCGTCGCCCGAAAAGCCCTGGGCAGTAACTGGCACGAAGATGGAGAGAAAGCACAACATAGTAAACTCTCTGTTTTTGAAGCCCGAGGAGCTTGAGCGTACCAACTTTGAGCGCTATGAGCGTTACGAGGCGATAAAAGAAAACGAAGTAATGTATGAGGAATATATGATGGATGATGCTGAAATTTGCGTAGCTGCATTCGGTATCGCCGCTCGTGTATCCAAGAACGCAATAAACGAGGCGAGAGCAAAGGGAATTAAGGTAGGTCTTATCCGTCCCATCACTCTCTGGCCGTTCCCCGAAAAGCCCTTTGCGAAGGCAGCAGAAAAGGTAAAGGAATTTATCTCGGTAGAGCTTTCTATGGGACAGATGATAGAGGACGTTCGTTTGGCTATAAGCGACAAGGCGCCCGTTACACTCTGCAACAGAAGCGGCGGTATGATTCCGTCTCCCGAGCAGGTTTTGGCGTCTATTGAAAAAGCGGCAGAAAGGGTAGGTAAATAAGATGGTAGTATTTGATAAACCTCACGCATTGGCAGATTTGCCTCTGCACTATTGTCCCGGTTGTACTCACGGTATTGTTCACCGTCTTGTAGCCGAGGTTTTGGATGAGCTTGGAATTGAGGGCAGAACGATAGGTATAGCGCCTGTAGGATGCTCGGTTATGGCGTATGATTATTTCAACTGCGATATGATAGAGGCGGCACACGGACGCGCGCCCGCAGTAGCGACAGGCGTTAAGCGCTCTGACCCCGAAAATATAGTATTTACATATCAGGGAGACGGCGACCTCGCTTCAATAGGTATGGCGGAGACCGTACACAGCGCCGCAAGAAACGAGAATATCACGGTTATCTTTATAAATAACGCGATTTACGGTATGACGGGCGGACAGATGGCGCCCACCTCGCTTCCCGGACAGGTAACGCAGACCTCCCCCTACGGACGCGACGTAAATCACTGCGGCTTTCCTATAAAGGTATGCGAGATGCTTTCACAGCTTGACGGCCCCGAATACCTTGAGCGCGTTGCGGTAAACAACGTAAAGAACGTAAAGAACGCGAAGAAGGCTATTAAAAAGGCGTTTGAAAATCAGGTGAACGGAAAGGGCTTTTCTCTTGTAGAGGTTATTTCCTCCTGTCCTACCAACTGGGGTATGACACCTAAAAAGGCGCTTGAATGGATAGACGAAAAAATGATTCCTTATTATCCTCTCGGAGTATATAAGGACAGAAGCGCAAACAACTGAGAGGAGAGAAGAAGATGAAAACGACAGAATATTTATTCGCAGGCTTCGGCGGACAGGGAATTTTGTTCGCGGGTAAGTTTTTGGCTTACGGAGGCTTGAATTTGGGAAAGAACGTAAGCTGGCTCCCCTCCTACGGCCCCGAAATGAGAGGTGGTACGGCGAGCTGCAGCGTAATTCTGAGTGATACGCCCGTAGGCTCTCCTATAGTATCTAACCCCGACGTTCTTATAGCGATGAATCTCCCCTCGCTTGACAAGTACGAGGACAGCGTTGTGCCCGGCGGCACGATTTACGTGGATTCCTCTCTTATCGAGCGCAAGGTTAAGAGAACGGACGTGACGGTTCACTACATACCCGCCACGAAGATGGCTGACGAAAACAAGACGCCCACCCTTGCAAATATGATAATTATGGGCAAGGTGCTCGCTGATATGGGCGACTTTGACGACGAGGAGACAATCCTCGCTGCGCTTAAGAAGGTAATTTCGGCAAAGCGCGCGGATATGCTTGACGTAAACTTAGGCGCAATCCGTTTAGGAAAAAATTATAAGTAATAAGCTTTAATTTTTTAATTATTAAGAAGGTGAAAGAAATGAATATTTCAATAACGAGAAATCCTAATCCTGCAGAAAAGCCCGACCCTTCCAAATTGGGCTTCGGCAAGATATTTACAGACCATATGTTTATTATGGATTACACAGAGGGCGAGGGCTGGCACGACGCGAGAATAGTCCCCTTCGGTAATCTGCAAATTCACCCCGCCTGCACAGCTCTGCACTATGGCGCGGAGATATTTGAGGGACTTAAGGCGTACCGTAAGGCAGACGGCAAGGTTCAGCTTTTCCGTCCTATCGAGAATATAAGAAGAATGAACCGTTCGGCAGAGCGCCTTTGCCTTCCTACTATTCCTGAGGACGTGGCTCTCGAGACTCTTACCAAATTCATTGAATTCGAGCAGGAGTGGACACCGTCGGCAGAGGGAACGTCGCTTTATATCCGTCCCTTTATGTTCGGTAACGATGAGAGCTTGGGCGTTCATTCGGTAAAGCGCGCGACCTACGTGATTATCACGTCTCCCGTCGGAAGCTACTACGCGGCGGGCATTAACCCCGTTAAGATAATGATAGAGGCCGATGACGTAAGAGCCGTAAGAGGCGGTACGGGCGAGGCTAAATGCGGAGGCAACTATGCCGCAAGCACACGCGCGGGACAGAAGGCAGAGGAAAAGGGATATGCTCAGGTGCTTTGGCTTGACGGCGTTGAGCGCAAGTATATAGAAGAAGTCGGCGCAATGAACGTAATGTTCAAAATAGACGGCGAGATAGTTACTCCCGCTCTTGTAGGCTCTATTCTTCCCGGTATTACGAGAAAGTCCTGCATTGAGCTTCTCAAAAGCGAGGGCTACAAGGTAAGCGAGAGAAGAATAAGCATAGATGAGCTTGAGCGCGCACTCGACGAGGGCAAGCTTGAGGAGGCATGGGGTTGCGGAACGGCGGCTGTCGTTTCTCCTATAGGAACGCTTGCGTATAAGGATAAGGTTTTTGAAATCAACGGCGGCAAGATAGGCGAGGTAACGGGACATCTTTATGACGTGCTTACAGGAATTCAGTGGGGCAAGCGTGAAGACACGTTCGGCTGGACCTATCAGATTTGACCGAAAGGACTTCAAAATCTCAGAACAAACCGAGCAAATTTGAAAAAACTCTGAAAAACGAAAAAAATCAGTGAAAACTGTTGACAAATCGTTTTTTATGTGGTAAAATACTTTATGTTTTTAAATGCTATGAAGGAATTATTTCCTGCTTTGACGTACACAAGAGAGTCGGCGTTTGGTGCGAGCCGATGTGCGAATGCAGGTAAAGTCTCGTTCCCGAGCAGAATTTCCGAACCTCAGTAAGAAATTCCGGTATGCCCCGTTACCGTGGCAAAGGGCTTGTCAGAGCCTTAAAGAGACCGTTTTTTGACGGTAATCAGGGTGGTACCGCGGAAGTATTTTTCGTCCCTGAAGCCCTAAAAGGCTTCAGGGGCTTTTTGTTTTAAGGTATGAGGCTTAATCATATTCGAAAGGAAGAAGAAAGTGAAAAAAATTGTTATATCCGATATGACGCTGCAAAGACACAGCGCTTTGTCATTCAAAGAAAAGATAGAGATAGCGAGACATCTTGACCATTTGAAGGTTGACGTTATCCACATGCCGCCTATCGATAACGTAAAAACTGATTCTTTGCTTATAAGAACGGCCTCTGCGTTTATTAAATACAGCGCGCTGTGCGTTGACACAGGCGTGACAGAGGAGAGTGTGAATATAGCGGCGGCGGCTATTTCGGGCGCAAAGCGCGCGAGACTTGCCGTAAAAATGCCTGTCTCTGCCGTTCAGATGGAATACTCATTCCATAAGAAGCCCGAGAAGATGCTTGAGCTTTGCCGCAGCCTTTTCCTTATGGCAAAGGCAAAATGCGACGACGTTGAATTTTTCGCTGAGGACGCTACGCGCGCCGACAGGGATTATCTGCGCCGTGTTATCTGCGAAGCCATAGAGGCGGGAGTAAGCACCGTTACCTTATGTGACGACGAGGGCGTAATGCTTCCCGACGAATTTGCTTCATTCTTTGGCGACTTGAAAAAAGACATACCCGAGCTTTCCCGTGTAAGCGTGGGAATACTCTGTAAAAATTCTATAGGAATGGCGACCGCGTCGGCATTTATGGCTATTCGCGCGGGCGCGTCTGAAATGAAATGCGCGGTTGGCGCCTCCGACATTCCCGAAACCGAATCTTTTTCATCTGTTTTCAGCCTTTGCGGTGACCGTTGCGGAGTGAAATTGGATATCAACGACAACGAGCTTCACAGAATTACCAAGCAGATAGGCTGGATATGCGGAAGCGACAGCTCGTCCCATTCGGGAAAGAAGTCCTTTGACGCAGAAAATGACAATGCCGTATTTGATATCAACGATACGATAGAGGCGGTGAGCGACGCCGTCCGTCGCTTAGGCTATGACCTCACAGACGAGGACAACGTACGCGTTTACGAGGAATTTAAAAAGGTAGCCGCAAAGAAAAAGGTCACGGCAAAGGACCTTGACGCAGTGGTTGCGAGCGTCGCTATGCAGGCAGCCCCCGTCTATAAACTGGAGAGCTACGTAATAAACAACGGCAACATAATTTCCTCGTCGGCGCAAATAAAGCTCTCCCGCGACGGAGAAATTTTAAGTGGAATAGCTATGGGAGACGGTCCTATAGACGCCGCCTTCCGAGCTCTTGAGCAGATAGTAGGACATCACTTTGAGCTTGACGATTTTCAGATTCAGGCAGTTACCGAGGGTAAAGAGGCAGTAGGAAGTGCGCTTATCAAGCTGCGCAACGAGGGCAAGCTCTATTCGGGTAACGGTATTTCCACAGACATTATAGGCGCGTCTATTGGCGCGTACATCAACGCATTGAACAAGATTGTAAACGAGGAGGCAGAAAGATGAAGCTTTCCTTTTCCACGAAGGGCTGGCACGGAAAGAGCTTTGACGAGCTTTGCGAAATAGCAAAGGACCTGAGATTTTCAGGTATTGAGCTTCACAACGTAAAGAACGAGCTTTTTACGGGAAACGACAGCGCATTCTGCGACTATCTTTCCTCTGCCACTCTGCGTAAGCTTTATGAAAAAAAGCTGTCTATTCCGTGTATCGACAGTATATGTGATTTTTCTGACGAGGCGCAAAAGGATTTTGCGCGCGAGGAGATAGAGGAATGTATCCGAATAGCCGAAAATCTTCATATTCCCTATATACGTCTGCACGCTGCAAAAAACGAAGAAAATAGCCTTAACTACGTCGAGAGCTTTCTCTCAGAGCTTTTGCCCAAGGCAGAGAGCGCGCACGTTACGCTTCTGCTTGAGACGAGCGGTCTCTTTTCCGACAGTAAGACTCTGCGCGAGATGTTAGACAGATTTGCTTGTGACGCTCTGGCTGCGCTCTGGGACGTTTGCGCTTCCTATTTTATAGGCAACGAGACCCCCGACGTGACTATCGAGAATTTGGGAGCTTACGTTAAGCACATTCATATAAAAGACGCCGAAAGGGATGGCGAGACATTGAATTACTGTCTTATGGGCGAGGGCTCTCTCCCCATTTCCGACTTCATTTTGTCTCTGCGTTCTATAAATTACAGCGATTTTCTGTCGCTTGAATGGTCGCCCGCCTGGTGCGAGGAGATAGACGATATTGAGATTATTCTCTCGCAGTTTGAAAACTTTATGAGCCAATACAGCGACCCCTCTCGCTCGGATAGCTCGCTTTACTATAACAAAGCGCATACGGGAAGATACGTATGGAAGAAGGACCTGCTCATTGACTGCACGTTTTCACAGGTGCTTGACCGTATGGTAGAGGAGTTCCCCGACCACCTTGCCTTTAAATATACTACGCTCAATTATACGAGGACGTATTACGAGTTCCGTCGCGACGTGGATAATTTTGCGCGCGCGCTTATCTCGCTTGGAGTAAAGGCGGGACACCACGTTGCCGTCTGGGCGACGAACGTGCCCGAATGGTATATCGCTTTCTGGGCAGTTACCAAAATAGGCGCGGTGCTGGTTACTATGAATACGGCATATAAGATACACGAGGCTGAATATCTTTTAAAGCAGTCGGATACTCATACTCTCGTTCTGGTAGACGGCTTCAGGGACTCTAATTATTCTGAAATAATAGCAGAGCTTTGCCCCGAGCTTAGCGCAAAGAAAGCAGACGAGCCGCTTCACAGCAAGCGCCTGCCCTTCTTGCGTAACGTAATAACCGTAGGCTTCAGACAAAAGGGCTGCATGACGTGGGAGGACGTTTGCGCTCGCTCGTATATGGTTTCCGAGGAGGAGCTTGCGAGACGCGCCTCTGCCGTAGATAAGGACGACGTCTGCAATATGCAGTACACGTCGGGCACGACAGGCTTCCCCAAGGGCGTAATGCTCACGCATTATAACGTAGTGAATAACGGAAAGTGCATAGGAGACCGTATGGACCTCTCCAGCGCTGACCGTATGATGATACAGGTTCCGATGTTCCACTGCTTCGGTATGGTGCTTTCTATGACGGCGGCTATGACACACGGGGCGACGGTTCTGCCGCTTCCGTATTATTCGCCGAAGCCTGCGCTTTCCTGTATAAATTCCGAGAGAATTACCGTGTTCCACGGAGTTCCCACAATGTTCATCGCGCTTCTCGAGCACGAGGATTTCAAAAAGACGGACTTCTCTTATATGAGAACGGGAATTATGGCGGGAAGCCCCTGTCCTATCTCGGTAATGAAGGACGTTGTCGAGAAGATGAATATGAAAGAGATAACTATAGTTTACGGACAGACGGAGGCGTCGCCCGGTTGTACTATGAGCTCGACAGACGATTCTATAGAGGTACGTGTCGGCACCGTCGGCAGAGCCTTGCCCGAAATTGAGTGTAAGATAGTAAATCCCGAAACGGGAGAGGACTGTCCCGACGAGGTAACGGGAGAATTTGTGGCAAGAGGCTACAATATTATGAAGGGCTACTACAAGATGCCCAAGGCGACGGCTTCGGCTATCGACGCTGACGGCTGGCTTCATACGGGAGACCTTGCCTGCCGTACTCCCGAGGGCAACTACAGAATTACGGGCAGACTCAAGGATATGATAATAAGAGGCGGAGAGAATATATATCCGAAGGAAATTGAGGAATTTATATATACTCACCAAAAGGTAAAGGACGTACAGGTAATAGGCGTGCCCGACGAGCAGTACGGCGAGGAGATTATGGCTTGTATAATTCTTAAGGACGGCGAGACGATGACGGTAGAAGAGATGAAAGCGTATATAAACGCTCATATGGCTCGTCATAAGGTGCCGAAATATATAGATTTTGTCACCGAATTTCCTATGAATGCGGCGGGTAAGATACTCAAATATAAGATGCGTGAGAACGCTATAGAGAAGCTTGGCTTGCAGAAGGCGGCAGGCGTGGTAACTGCGTAATGGCGAAGAAGTATTATATAATTGACGCTCACTGCCACGTTTATCCCGACAGAATAGCAGAGATAGCAGTCGCACACACCGACACCTTTTACGGACTTAAATCACTTCATCTGGGAACAGTTTCGGATTTGCTTTCGGGAGAGGGACGGGCAGACGTTGACAAGTTTATAGTTCAGTCGCTTGCGACCTCGCCCCATCAGGTCAAGCGTATAAATGAGTTTATAGCAAAAGAAGTTTGCGAGCATAGTGACCGTCTTATAGGACTCGGAACGATGCATCCCGAAAGTAAGACTATGGAAGCAGACCTCGAGCATCTCATAGAGCTCGGTCTTCACGGAGTAAAGCTGCACGCCGATATACAGGACTTTGCCGTAGATGACGAGCGATGCCTCAAGATATACAGCCTATGCGAAAAAAAGGGCGTGCCCATACTGATGCACGCGGGAGACAAGAGATACGACAGGTCGAACCCCAACAGGATATTGCCCGTTATCAAAAAGTTCCCGAGCCTCACCTTTGTCGCGGCTCATCTCGGCGGCTGGTCTGTCTGGGGAGAGGCAGCGAAAGCCTTGAAGGGCGCTGAAAACCTCTACGTAGATACTTCCTCATCCTCAGCCTTTCTTCTAAAGGATGAAATGAAGAGGATAATAGACGCTTACGGCACCGACAGAGTGCTTTTCGGCACCGACTATCCTATGTGGCGGGCAGACAATGAGATAGAATATCTTCTTTCGCTCGGCTACAGTGAAAGCGAATACGAGAATATATTTGCAAAAAACGCGCTCCGCGCATATAAATTAAAATAAGAGGTAAGACGAATGGAAGAAAAGAAAATAAATTATGAAAGTTATTTTAAGGATTATCCTTCCACCGACGGTTATTTCGGTAAGTACGGCGGCTGCTACATTTCCGAAGAGCTGAAGGCTCCTATGCGGGAAATAACCGACGCCTACTTCAATATCTGCAAGTCGCGCCGATTTATAAGCGAGCTTCGCAGAATAAGAAAGGAGTTTCAAGGAAGACCTACTCCTATAACGCATCTTGAAAGACTTTCGAGTCAGATAGGCAACGTTCAGATATATGCGAAGCGCGAGGACCTGAATCACACGGGAGCTCATAAGCTCAATCACTGTATGGGTGAGGCGTTGCTCGCTAAATATATGGGCAAGAAAAAGATAATAGCCGAGACGGGCGCGGGACAGCACGGAGTGGCTCTCGCTACCGCCGCCGCTTATTTCGGACTTGAATGCGACATATATATGGGCTCTGTAGATATTAAAAAGCAAGCCCCCAACGTTGCGAGAATGAAGATACTCGGCGCGAACGTAATAGAGGTCACACACGGCTTGGCTACTCTTAAAGAAGCCGTTGACGCGGCATTTGAAGCCTATAGCAAGGAATACAAGGACTGCATTTACTGCATAGGCTCTGTGTTAGGCCCTCATCCCTTTCCTATGATGGTGCGTGATTTCCAGAGCGTTGTCGGAATTGAGGCGAGAGAGCAGTTTCTCGAAATGACGGGCGAATTGCCCGACCATATCGTTGCCTGTGTCGGCGGAGGCTCCAATGCGGCAGGCTTCTTCTCGGGCTTCTTAAAGGACGAGACCGTAAATATTTACGGAATTGAGCCTCTCGGCAGAGGAGAGAAGCTGGGCGACCACGCGGCGAGCCTTAAGTATGGAACAGAGGGTATTATGCACGGCTTTAACAGCATAATGCTGAAGGACGAAAACGGAGACCCCGCCCCCGTATATTCCGTCGCAAGCGGACTCGACTATCCCTCGTCTGGCCCCGAGCACGCGTTCTTGCGTGATATCGGCAGAGTAAAATATGACGTAATAGACGATAATGAGACGATACACGCCTTCTTCCGTCTCTCACGCGCAGAGGGAATTATTCCCGCTATTGAGAGCGCTCACGCCGTCGCGTACGCGATAAAGCTCGCAGAGAAGTTAGGACACGGCTCTGTGCTCGTAAATCTTTCGGGCAGAGGCGATAAGGATATGGATTACGTTATTGAAAATTACGGAATTCCACAGAAATAATTTTAGAATAAATTTTAAG
>JAZQGJ010000068.1:0-25039 GCA_045539995.1 Eubacteriales bacterium | reverse complement strand
TAATATATTGTTGTCGTAAAGTCAATATTATATACGTAGGATTTTTCAGAATCGTTGAATTTTGTCGGTTTTTAAGGACATATAAAAGAAAGGTAAGCTTTTACAAATGAGAGTTCTTTTGGGAATGAGCGGTGGGCTTGACAGCACATACGCGGCAATCAAGTTAAGGGAAAAGGGGCATGAAGTAGAGGGCGCGCTCTTGCTTATGCACGATTATACCGATATTGAAAGCGCGAGGGAAAGCGCGGATTCGGTAGGTATTCCCCTGAGAATAATAGATTGCAGAGAGCTGTTTCAACACAAGGTGATTTCTCAGTTTGCAAACGAATATCTGAAGGGAAGAACGCCCAATCCTTGCGTCATCTGTAACGATTACGTGAAATTTGCCGTCCTTTACGAGACGGCGAAAAAAGAAGGCTTTGACAGAATAGCGACTGGACATTATGCGGGAATAATACAAAAAAACGGGCGTTACGCTCTTTTACGGGGGAAGGACGAAAAAAAGGATCAGAGCTATATGCTTTGGCGTCTTAGACAGGATATACTTTCCTCTTTAGAGCTTCCGCTTTACGATTTGTATAAATCGGATATAAAGGAGAGGTCAAAAGGGATGAACTTGTCTGCGGCAGACAGAGATGAAAGTCAGGAGATCTGCTTTATTCCCGACAACGATTACGCATCTTATATAGAAAAAAATTACAAAAGCTCGCCACAGGGGGATTTTATAGATATAAACGGAAATACGCTTGGCAGACATAAGGGGATTTTGCACTATACCGTCGGACAACGAAAGGGGCTTGGAATTGCTCTCGGCGAAAGAGCGTTTGTAAAACGCATTGACAGCGAAAGCAACAAAATAGTTATATCCCGACAGTCGGAGTCGGATATGGGCGAGTCTGAGTTTGAGATTTGCGATCTTGTTTTTTCGGGCCTTGAAGAGAGGACGGAGGGAAGTGTAGAGCTTTTAGTTAAGGTGAGGTATCTTGCCCCACCCGTCAAGGCAAAGGTAACCTTCAAGCGTGACGGCGCGAAGGTCGAGCTATCTGAAAAAAGAGTGGTCACTCCGGGACAATCGGCGGTTTTTTATGACGGAGATGTGGTTATGTTCGGAGCCTTCATAAAATAACGGTTTGGTTCTTTTTTACAAAAAACAATATAAAAAAACGCGCTTTTTTGTAAAATATTAGACTTTTCAGGCAAATTGTAAAAAAATTGTGCAAAAAGTCAATATGTAGAAAAAAGAGGCGTTTTTTTGTGCAAGTTGCACATAAGATTTTTATATAAAAAGCGATTAAAAAAATAAAAAAATGTAAATATAATTTACCTACCTTTAAAAAAGAAGGGTTTTATGGCTTGAAAAGCCTATACTTAAGCAAAAATTGAAGTAATTTTAAATTACATTTTTTGAAACGCTATCAAAGCTGTATGTAAACCAAAGTTTGCATATTGGTTTGACAATGTAAAAAACTGCTTTTTACAGATTTTTAAAACGACCTGGACAAGCAAATATGTAAAATTATACCAAAAAGAGATGCTTGACTTTTATTAGAAATTGTGGTATTATTTTATATACATTAGAGGGGTATTGCGCCCTTTTCTATATTTTTACGGGTTTATTCCTTGAAAAAAAGCTGAGAAAAGATGAAGGATGCACCCTAAGAAAACGGAAAAGCCGTGTAACGCCCGATGCGTTCGGCGCGTTTTATCGGCGCTTATGATTTATGTTAACTATTTTAACTTTTTACGGAGGAAAGACTTATGAAGAAACCAAGGCTGCATAGAATTACTGCTATGCTTCTTGCCACTGTGATGACCTTTGGAATTTTTGTGTTCGCGCCGACAGGCGCTTCCGCTGCCGAGACAGGAACGGAAACATCCAAGGAAATCGCCGCGATTCTTAACGCGGACTCATATGCTGAGTACAGTGAGAGATTCACGAAGCAGAAGAAGGGCGAAAGCGCTATTGATATCGATTTGTTCGATTACATTGTCGATGTGAATACGGTGAAGCAGGAGGACATTAAAAAGGCGTCCGAGCTTCCCGAGATGGAAGGCGTGGAATTCGCTGAAGAATCGCTCTATACTCCCGACCACGGAAAGGTGAGCTGGAAGGTAAACATTTCCGCTGAGCAGAGGGGCATGTACGGTATTGAGATAGAGTACTATCCCATAGCCGATAATATAGCTACGATTGAGCGTATTCTGTACATAGATAACGCAGTTCCTTTTTCGGAGGCGAGAACGCTTTCCTTTACGAAAGTCTGGAAATATTATTATGAAGCCGAGAACGGCGAGCTTGTATACGAATACTATAAGGATGAAAACGGCAAGCCCTGCTTTAAGCAGGATAAGGGAGGAAACGACCTTCGTTATAGCATAGGACAGAAGCCCGAGTGGCGTACGTACCGTTGCTCTGACGTTGACGGCTTTGTCCATTCCCCGTTTGAATTCTATTTCTCTGAGGGAGAGCACACGATAACGCTTGAGGGCATACGCGAATCGCTCGTTATAAAGTCAATTCGTTTGTTCCCTGTCGAAGAAGTTCCTACGTATGAGGAATACATAGCATCCTTCCCGAATGCGACTGCGGCGAGTGGAGGCGCTACCGTCATCGAGGCGGAAACGCCTGAGGCTGTATCCGACACGTCTATTTATCCTACGAATGACCGCACGTCTCCCATAAACTCTCCGTCCTTGCCCGAATCTCAGCTTTTCAACGTAATCGGCGGAACAAGCGGACAGACAGCCAGCTTTAAAACTGTCGGACAGTGGGCGAGCTACTCGTTTACAGTAGAAGAAACAGGACTTTACGATATGGTATTCCGTTTCAGACAGAGTCTGCTTGAGGGTATGTTTACAAGCCGTGTAATCAAGCTGTGGAGCAGCGACGGTATGTACGGCTTGCCCGACGGTACTCCTACGGTTCCTTTCGAGGAAGCAAATTTTATGCGCTTCGATTTTTCGAAGGATTGGCAGGTCTCTCCGTTAACCGACGGAAATCAAGAATTTAAATTCTATTTTGAGAAGGGCGTAACCTATACGGTCTACGTTGAAGTTGGACTTGGCGAGCTTTCTCAGGTTATCAGTACAGTTCAGAAAACTCTTTCTTCCATAAATAATTCCTACCTTAGTATATTAAGACTTACAGGCGCAAGCCCCGATAAATACCGTGATTACGGCTTTTCCGATATAATGCCTGATACTATAAGAGATCTTTTCACGAGTGGAAAAACTCTTGAAAGTGTATCTGTATTGTTTGAAGAGCTTTGCGGAACAAAGGGCGCGCAGGTCGCTACACTTGATAAAATTGCGCTTCTGCTTACCCGTATGGGAAGCGACGAAGACGAAATAGCCTCCAACCTTGAAAACCTGAAGTCCAATATCGGTACTCTTGGAACCTGGCTCAACCAGGCGAAGGAGCAGACGCTCGTGCTTGACTATATAAGCATTCAGCCTGCGGGAAGCAAGCTTCCGAGAAAAGACGCGTCGGTCTTCCGGTCTATCTGGTTTGAGCTTCGCGCATTCATTTCCAGCTTCTTTGTTGACTATAACTCTATGGGCGTTACCGAAGAAGTTGACTCGGATACTTTGATAAACGTATGGTTGGCATACGGACGTGACCAGGCGCTCATATGGAGAAATATGGTAGATAGCCAATATACACCTAAGTCGGGTATTGCGGTTGGACTTAAGCTAGTTGCGGGAGGAGCGCTTCTGCCTTCAGTCCTTTCAGGACAGGGCCCCGACGTTTATATCGGTCTCGATGCTGCTACTACTATCAACTATGCAATACGAGGCGCTGTAAAGGACGTTCAGGACTATGCGGGCTTTGAAGAGGTTTACGGATACGACATTGAGCAAACAGTTTTTGATGAAAACGAACAAAATTATATCTACAGAGATTCTGATGGAAATAAGGTTGATCGCGAAAAAATAAACTTCAACTACGCAAACACGATTCCGATATCTCTTTACGGAAAAACTTACGGAGTTCCCGAAACGACGAACTTCTCGATGATGTTCTACCGTCTCGACGTTTTGGCAGACCTTGGAATAAACCTTCCCAAGACCTGGGATGACCTGCTTGAAGCGGTTCCCGTTCTTCAGGCAAACAACATGGACATAGGTCTTTCATCTCCTTCCACTACGATGCTCTATCAGGCAGGCGGAAGCCTTTGGAAATATGAGGACGATCCCGAATATGCAGGCGCGCAGATAGGCTTGGATACCGACGTTGCGCTCGATTCTTTCCGATTCGCCACAAGACTTTATACAGACTACTCTTTCCCTGTTGCGTTTGACGGAGTTAACCGTTTCAGAACAGGTGAAATGCCTCTCGTTATTACAGATTATTGCACAACCTATAATACTCTTACGGTATTTGCTACCGAAATTAAGGGCTTGTGGCAATTCACCTCGATTCCCGGCATTGTTCGTGAAAACGGAGTACTCAACAATAGCGCAGTGGCAAACCTTACCGCTACCGTCATGCTCCCCGGAGCAGAGGATAGAGGAACGGCTGACGCTGCCTGGGATTACATGAAGTGGCAGGCAGGCGCAGACGTTCAGGCCTCCTACGGTAACCAGATGGTTGCCTTGGTAGGTCCTGCGGCAAAATACGCTACTGCTAATATGCAGGCTCTTAAGGACTTGTCCTGGACAACTACGGAGTATGCAAGCCTTATCGCTCAGTTTGATAATTTGGCGGCAGTTCCCAACTACCCCGGAAGCTATATCATCGCTCGTTATACCAACTTCGCGTTCCTCGATGCTGTAAACGGCTCGGCGGATCCCGTTGATGCGATTTACGGTTACATTACAACAATTAACAAAGAGATTACCCGTAAGCGTGAAGAATTCGATCTTCCTACCTTGGAAATCGGTGAAACTCCCGAAATGGCGCGCGCGAAAAAAGGGAATTGAAAAATACAAATAATATAAGGAGAATAAGTATATGTCAAATACAGCGGCGGCAAAAAAACGCCCGGTATCTCGTAAAGACATGACAAGGGCACAGTGGACCTGGAAAGAGATGAAGCGCAACAAAGTGGCTTATATCATGGTCGCTCCCTTTATGATTCTTTTCTTGGTATTTACCGTGCTTCCCGTGCTTCTTTCTATAATTTTGAGTTTTACCGACTTTAATATGCTTGAGATGCCTAACTGGGTTGGCGCAAGCAACTACATCAGACTCTTTCTTGATGACGATATCTTTATCATAGCCTGCAAAAACACTCTTATCTTTGCGGCAATTACAGGCCCCGTTTCATACATACTCAGCCTTTTGATCGCATGGTTTATAAACGAGCTTCCTCCTAAAATCCGTGCGGTGGTAACACTTGTATTCTATGCGCCTTCCATTTCAGGCCAGATATATACTATCTGGAGCGCGTTGTTTTCTGGCGACTCTTACGGATGGGTAAACGGAGCGCTTATCAATCTTGGAATTATCGATTCTCCTATACTTTGGTTCAATAACGCGCAATACGTTATGCCTCTTTGTATAGTGGTTGCTCTTTGGACCTCTCTCGGTACGGCATTCCTCGCGTTTATCGCGGGCTTGCAGACGGTTGACAGAAGTCTTTACGAGGCTGCGGCTGTTGACGGTATCAAAAACCGTTGGCAGGAGCTTTGGTATATCACGCTTCCGAAGATGCGTCCTCAGATGCTTTTCGGCGCCGTGCTTTCGATAACACAGTCATTCGGATTCGGCTCAATAGTTACGGTGCTTTGCGGTATGCCGTCTGTCGATTACGCGGCTCATACGATAATGCACCATCTCGATGACTACGGCGGAATGCGTTACGAGGTTGGTTATTCTTCCACAATCGCGGTTATATTGTTCATCATAATGTTTGGCTCGAACAAGGTAATCACAAAAGCTCTATCAAAGGTGGGACAGTGATATGGGAAAATTAAGAACAAGAAGTCATAGAGTTGTCCTCAACCGTTCTGCGGGCGGTGACGCAGGCATTACCTTTGTGCTCGTTTTGATGGGCGCGTTTATGTTTTTGCCTATGGTATACGCTATAATGCAGTCGCTTAAACCGCTTGATGAGCTGTGGATGTTCCCCCCGAAGTTCTGGGTTGTAAATCCTACCCTTTCTAACTTCACGGACCTGTTCGCTCTTATGAACGAGTCGTGGGTTCCTTTCTCAAGATACATATTCAACACTGTATTTATTACGGCAGCGGGTACTGTTGGTAACCTTTTACTTGCTTCTATGTCGGCGTACGCGCTTGCTAAGTTGAAGTTCCCGGGCCGAGATATGATGTTCAAGCTGATAGTTACGTCGCTTATGTTCCATCCTACGGTAAACCAGGTTGCGCACTTCATAATCTTGAGTAAAGCGGGTTGGGTCGATACATATCTCGCTATCATTGTTCCCTCACTCGCGGGTACAATGGGACTTTATCTTATGAAACAGTTTATGGAAAGCTCTGTTTCCGACGCGGTTCTTGAGAGCGCGCGTCTTGACGGCGCGTCAGAGTTCAAGACCTTCTGGGTAATCGCAATGCCTATGGTTAAGCCCGCTTGGCTTACGCTTATCATAGAAACCTTCAAGGGACTCTGGAATACAGGCTCTTCCATTTATATTCATTCTGAACAGTTGAAGACCTTCAACTATGCTATTCAACAAATATTAACGGGCGGTGTTGCGCGTGCAGGCGCAGGCGCAGCGGCATCCGTTGTTATGATGCTCGTACCTATAACTGTCTTTGTTTTGAATCAGAGTAAGATTATCGAAACAATGGGTAGTAGTGGTATGAAGGACTAAGGAGGAGTAAAAAATGAAAAAGAATTTTTGTAAAGTATTTCTCCTTCTTATCTGTGTAATAACACTGTTGACGTCAGTTCCGTTTACGTCTTCGGCGTCCGAGCCCTATCAGACCTATACGTATTCAATAGAAGGCGAAGCTCTTTATTCGCCCGCCGCATACTCTCCCGTTATGACGGTTGACTCTAAATACATGGGCTTGCTTGAGGACGGCGGAATCCCTATGGATGATCCTACAGACCTTTTTGCAGACAAAAAAGGAAATATTTATATAGCTGATAAAAAGAACAACCGTATAATCGTTACGGATAAATTCTATAAGCTGAAATTTACAATAAACGAATTTTCCAATCAGTATGGCGCAAGAGATGCATTAAGCGCTCCTCAGGGGTTGTTCGTAAACGACGAGTTCATCTACGTTTGTGATACGGCTAATTCCCGTATAGTTGTTTTTGACCTCGACGGTGAATTTGTAAAAATCATACCGAAGCCCGAATCTGAGCTTTTCGGTAAGGGCGCTACATATAAGCCGATTGCTATGGCGGTTGACCAATACGGAAGAATTTTCGTAATCTCTTCCACAACCTATCAGGGCGTTATAGTTATGACCGATGACGGTACGTTTACAGGCTTTATAGGCGCTCAGAAGGTTGTTTACAGCCCCATTGATATCATATGGCGCCGTTTCATGAGTGAAAAGCAGAGAAAGCTTTCCACTACGTACGTATCTACCGAGTTTAACAACATCACAGTTGATGACGAGGGCTTTATATACGTTACAACCGACGCGATAGAGGAGGATAAGCAGCTTGAAGCCGTTAAGAGCAAAAACCCCGATTATTCTCCCGTAAAGAAGCTTAATTCACGTGGTACGGAGATAATGAGGCGTAACGGATTCTTTGACCCAGGCGGAGACGTTGACGTTTCAACTGCGAGTACGGCTGTAATCAAGGGTGTTTCGCAGATAAAGGACGTAGCGGTAGGACCTCAGAACACCTGGACTATTATAGACGCAAAGAGAAGTAAGTCCTTTACTTACGACCAGAACGGAAACCTTTTGTTCGCCTTTGGTGATATAGGTGAAATACTCGGGCAGCTGAAAAGCGTGGTAGGAGTTACGTACCAGGGCGATTATATGCTCATGCTTGACGGTGTTGCGGACTCATTTACCGTATATAGAAGAACAAACTACGGCGATCTTCTTATCGCTGCTATCAAATGTGAAAACGACAGAGATTATTCCTTGGCAATTGACGCGTGGGAAAACGTTCTTCGTTACAACAATAACTTCGATACCGCGTATATAGGCGTTGGTAAGGCGTTTTACAGAGACGGTGACTTCAAGCAGTCTATGGAATATTTCAAGGCCGCGTATGAGACCGAGAACTATTCAAACTCCTTCCGCGAGGTAAGAAAGAATTGGATATCCAAGTACTTTATTTTGATTCCCATCATTCTTGTTGCCGTGATTGTTGTTATTACCAAGCTTCTCGGCGCTGCTGCAAAGAAAAATGCGGCGGTTGCTGTCCGTCCGGGTAAGAAGAGCTATGGCGAAGAGCTTGTATATGCTTTCCACCTGATGTTCCACCCCTTTGACGGCTTCTGGGATTTGAAGCATGAGAAGCGAGGCTCTGTAAGAGCTGCTCTTACCATCATCATTGTGACGGTGCTCGCGTTCTTCTACCGTTCGATAGGCAGAAGCTATATTGAGAATCCCAAAGGCGGATTTTCTACCGTCTGGATGGAGGCCGTTTCGGTATTCGTTCCTATTATGCTCTTCGTTGTTGCTAACTGGTGTCTGACAACACTTTTTGACGGCGAGGGATCATTTAAAGACATCTTTATAGCTGTCGGATATTCGCTCTCTCCCATGCCTGCAATTCTTGTTGCTTGTACCTTGGCATCGAATGTTTTGACTGCGGATGAAGTCGGTATTCTTTCGTTGTTTATCAGTATAGCCTTCGTTTGGGCAGGACTTCTGCTGTTCTTCGGCACAATGATAACACACGACTACACAATGGTTAAAAACATATTTATTGTTCTGTTTACTATTTTAGGTATGGCGATTATCATCTTCTTAGCAGTATTGTTCTCAGGCTTGATTGCAAAGATGATATCCTTCGTATCTTCAATAATAGTAGAGATAAGCTATCGTCTGTAAGGAAAGTGAGGAAAAATGAATATGAATAAAAAAATATTATCAACCTTGCTGGCGATGGTGATGACGTTTTCTGCTTTTGTTGCGATTATTCCAATAAAGGCAGCTGCGGCTGAAGCAATCGAAGCTTCACATGAAAGGGCTACTAACGCTGCTTTAGTTCAGCAATATTCCTCAGCAATTGAGAAAATTGAAAAGGATCCTTATATGGATCTGTATCTTACCTGCGCGGGCTACAGACTGTACTGTAATCCCTATACAGGCGAGGTAATTTACCTCAACATGACCACAGGTCAGGCGCTCTCGACAAACCCCTATGATATGCAGGCCGAGGGCGAGGTTTCAAAAGACGTAAAAGCGCAGCTTCTTTCTCAGGTAGCTATCACCTTTGCGGGCGCTGACGGTATAACGAAAACTATGTACAGCTTTACAGAAGCTGCGCAGAGAGGTCAGATTATCGTCAAGAATATCAAGAACGGTATTCGCGTTCAGTATACAATAGGACGCGAAAACACGAAATTCTTGCTTCCCGGTTGGATTATGAAGGAGGACTTTGAAGAAAAGATCCTCGCTCCGTTTGAAGAGTACGTTGATTTGATTGGCGAAGAGTATGGATTAGGCGATCCCGTTTACGTCAACATAAAATATCAGTATGATAAATTTGCCGCTTATTATACCTTGCAGAACGCAAACCCCGATTCAGGTAAGGCACAGGTGGCAATTGACGCTATGCAGAAGGCTTTCCCGATCACAGCGGAGAGAGATGAAAACGGACGCTTCTATGAAATCTACACCTTGGATTCCACTATTCAGGATCCTGCGAAGAATCTTCTCGAATCCTATATTCGTACATACTCCCCCGAATACGGCTATGATGATTTGGATGAGGACCACGCAAAGACGGGATACGTTGCAAATGAAGAGGTAACGCCTCTCTTTAAATTGGCTCTTGAATATACAATTGACGAGACAGACGGCTCTCTCAATATAAGACTTCCCGCTAACAGTATCCGTTATGATGAAACGTCATTTACGCTTGATAATATCAGCCCCTTGAATTATTTCGGGGCAGCTGATATGAACAATGACGGCTATGCGTTCTATCCCGACGGAAGCGGCGCAATCTTCAATTTCTCCGATCTTTACAACGAGGAAGAGAAGATCAAGGTGGCTTGGTCAGGTAAGGTTTACGGATCTGACTACGCATACTACGAAATATTCGGACAGAGCCAGTCTCCCATCAGAGTTCCCGTTTACGGAATGATAGCCAGCAGAAAATACCGTGTAGCAGCCGACGGCAGCGATAACATTTACGGCGAAGGCAGCTACGTAAAGAATGAGCAGGTCGGATATTTCGCTATACTTGAGGAGGGTGACGCGCTCGCCAACATTACTATAGAAACGGGTGCGAACCGTCATAAGTATGCTTCTATATACACCACGTATTATCCGAGACCTAAGGACTCATATGATATTACAGGCGAAACAACCTCCACAAGCCAGAGTAATAAGTGGACCGTAGTTTCTGACCGTAAATATACGGGAAGCTACAGAACAAAGATAATTATGCTTACCGACGAGTCGCTCGGTCAAGAGCTTGTTTCTCTTGGAGCATTAAAATCCTACTATACTACTGAAAATTGGTTAGGTATGGCGTCTGCATATCGCGATTATCTCGAAAACAAAAATGTCATTTCGAGATTTACAAACGCAGACGTATCTTCAGATATTCCGCTTTATATCGAATCCTTCGGTACTATAAAAACAACACAACAGATACTTTCTATGCCTGTAAAGGTGAGCACTCCTCTTGCCACGTTTGAAGACGTTATGACTATGTACGACGATTTGGCAAACGAAGGCATTAAGAATATTAACTTCAGGCTCACAGGCTTTGCAAACGGCGGTATGATATCAGAGTATCCCGCAAAGCTTAAGTGGGAGAAGGCTGCAGGCGGATCAAAGGGCTTTAATGAGCTGCTCGATTATGCCAAGGAAAAGGATTTCGGCATATATCCCGATTTTGATTTCCTTTATATTGCAAAAAGAAGCGGTAACGCTTCACTTAAGGAGCTCGGCGCGAGAACGGTTGATAACCGTTATACCAGCAGACGTGTTTACGACGCGGTATATCAGTCCTTCTTCAGCTATTATGAGCTTTGCGTAGCAACGAATGAAATTGAGAGCTACTATGATAAGTTTGCTTCGAAATATAAGAAGTATGAGCCTGTCGGTATTTCTGTCGGAACCTTGGCAAACGATCTGAACTCCAACTTTGACAAGGATAATCCTACGAACAGAAACGACGCGAAGGAAAACGTAGTTGATTTGTTCAAAAAGATTGAGCGGGACTTCGGCTCTGTAATGTCTGAGGGTGGAAACGTCTACGCAATTCAGTACGTAGACCATCTGCTTAACGCGCCTCTCGACTCAAGTAATTACCGTTATGCGGCTGCATCTGTTCCTTTCTTTGGAACAATACTTCACGGTTACGTTAATTTTACGGGCGCGCCTATCAATGAGTCGGGTAGCACAGACTACAACCTGCTCAAGACAATAGAAAACGGAGCGTCGCTCTACTACCTGCTTTCTTACAGGAACTCAACCCTTATGAAGCAGGACGGACGTTGGAGTCAATACTATTCCATTCGCTTTGATATCTGGTTCGACGAAATGGTTGAGCAGTACAAAAAGATGAATGAGGCTATAGGAGATCTCCAAACATCCGTAATTGTAGGTCACGACTTCCTTATAGGCGAGCGTGTTCCCGATAGCGATGAGGTTCTTAATAACGAAAATCTTCTTTCCGAGGCTATTTATGTTGCGGTAGCAGAGGCGATAGACAAGGTAAAGAACGATAAGCTCGGTGAGTACAGAGAGTGCCTTGAGCTTTATCAGAAGCTGAAAAAGTATAATAAAGAGCTTAAGGCTCTCAAGGGAGAAGCGCTTAACGCATATCTTGCGGAAAACTTCTCCGAATACACGGAAGATAAATTGGCTGAAATCTCTGCTGCATATGCAAGTGGCAAGGATTGCGAAGAATTCCTGATGAAAACAGGCATGAAGGTTGGCGTAAAGGTTGATCTTGACGCTATCTATGCAGCTATCGAGGAATTTATCGGAAAAGATCTTACCGAAAATCAGAAAAATGAAATTTATCTCGTAATTATAGAAAAGATTTGCATTTTTGACGTGGAGGAAAAGGTTCTTGACATCATCAACAGTGAGCGTATCAAAACTGAACGTATCACTCTTACGAGAGAAAAGCTTTACAAAATAGCAAAGCTTATAGTTGACGGCGCAAGCTACGAAGACATGAAGGGTGAGCTCGGAGATATAATCAACCTTGAGCTTAAGGAAGAGCTTTTGGTAGACAGCGCAACCATTGACGAGATAGCAGTAGCTCTTTCCGATTGTATTTTCCACGGTGACGAGGACGTTCTTTGTGACTCGCTCGAAATAGAGTATAATTTCAATGTGACAGATTCTGAGGCGACAGACGGTGAAGGCTATGTTCCTACCGCTTACACCTTAAATGATGAAAGAATTGTTATGGTTACCTATTCAGACGCGACAAGGACATCTGAAGAAACAAAGAGAGTGTCATTTATATTGAACTACAATATCTTTGATGTTAAGGTCAGAATGAATGGTACAGTATATGAAATTCCGTCTTACGGCTACGTAAGAATAGAGAATAAGTGAGGAGGAGAAAAATGAATAAAACATTAAAATTACCTAAGCTCGGCTCCGCTTCGCTTGATAAAAGAAAGGCGCGTTCGGGTTGGATATTCGTCTTGCCCTTCCTTATCGGAATTCTGTTCCTTTATCTTCCTATCGTTCTTGACTCGATTTGGTTCAGCTTCAACACGATAAAAACGGTGAAAGGGGGAGGCTTCTCCCTCACCTTCGCCGGATTAGACTATTACGAGCAGGCGTTCTTCTCCGATACAGACTTTGTTAAGACGCTTGTTTCGGGCATCAAGCAGCTTATCTTCGACGTTCCCGCAATAGTAATCTTTTCACTCTTTATAGCAGTCGTGCTTAACCAGAAGATGCTGGGACGCGCAACCTTCCGCGCAATCTTCTTTATTCCCGTTATTCTTTCGACAGGTCTTATGGATCAGATTAACATTCAGGATACCTTGTCCGAAGAAATGGCGGAGGGCGATATTGATACAGGTACGGGTCAGAGCGCGACAGACAGCATTATATCGGTTGTGGATATTGAAGGCCTTTTCGCTAATATGAAGGTCGGTACCGAGCTGGTTACGTTCGTCGTTCAGCTTGTTAACGATATCTACGATATTATTAACCGTTCAGGCGTACAGATGCTTATATTCCTCGCAGGCTTACAGGGTATATCTCCTGCTATCTACGAGGCGAGTGATATCGAGGGCGCGACAGCCTGGGAGACCTTCTGGAAGATAACCTTCCCGATGATAAGCCCTATGATTCTGGTAAACGGCGTTTATACGATAATCGACTCATTTACGTCTGAGTCTAACGTAGTAATGAGCTATATTGCAGGAAAATTCGAAGCGGGACGCGAGCTTGCTACCGCGATGTCTTGGATTTACTTTGTAGTTATTATGCTTATTATAGGCGTAGTTGCGCTTATTGCGTCGTCGTATATATTCTATCAAAAACGAGATTAAGGAGGAGAGAAAGTAATGGATGCTCATCAGATGGCAGAAATGCCAAAAGTAACTAAAGAGACCAAAAAGAAAATTCGCGTAGAATTTGAAGACAGAACTCCTCTTAAGGAAAGACTGAAGAAAAAGCTGCTTTCCTCGTATTTCTGGACGAATATAGTATTTTATATTTTCCGTTTCGTTTTGATGTTGGGTATATCGTACGTAATCCTCTTCTCGTTCTTTTCCAAAATAGCGGGCTCATTTATGGGACCTGAGGATTTCGTAGACGTTACGGTCCGTATTATACCTAAGCACTTTACGTTAGATACGTATAAAGCCATTTTCATCGATAACAATTACGTTGACGCTTTTATCAACACGGCTATTCTTTCGGTATCTTGCGCGCTTTTACAGACCTTGGTCAGCTGTTTGGTCGGATACGGTCTTGCAAAGTTTAAGTTTAAGGGTAACAAGCTGATGTTCATTTTGGTTATACTCACAATGATTATCCCTCACGAAACCTTAAGACTTTCCTTTACAATGCACTTCAGATATTTCGACATAGGCGGCTTGCAGGGCGCGGGAATTCCCGGATTGTTTGGGCTTTTGTCGGGTAAAACGTTTAGCCTGCTTAACACGTTTGCGCCTATGCTGATAATTTCAGCTACAGGCCTTGCTTTTAAGAACGGACTTTACATATTTATGATGAGACAGTTCTTCCACGGCGTTCCCGATGAATTGGAGGAATCTGCTTACGTTGACGGCTCGGGCGTTATGCGTACCTTCTTCCAGATTATCCTTCCGCTTTCGGTTCCGATGATGGTAACAATCTTCCTGTTCTCATTCTCGTGGCAGTGGACTGATAACTTCTATACTGAAGTATTCTTCCCGACGTCAAGTAAATACGTTCTTATGCCTGATATTATAGAAACGCCTACCTCACTTGCTGAGGCATTCCGGTCATATCCCGGCTGGCCCAGCTACATGACCGCTATCAGAAATACCGCGGGTATTATGATAATACTTCCTTTGGTAGTAGTATATCTCTTCTGCCAGAAGTATTTGGTTCAGGGTATCGAGCGTTCGGGTATCGTTGGTTAATTTACCTTTTTGACTAACAAATTTTTGGGGCAGTCTCAAATTTTCATTTGAGACTGCCCTTTTACTTTATATAGGAAAAGCTTGAAAAAACGCCGTTTCATCTCACGGGCTATACGTCGAGAGAAGCAAAACGGCGTTTTAATACTGTTAAAAAGTAAAAATTCATCGGCTTATTTTCGATAATAAGACGGAGTGCATTTTTTGTATTTTTTAAACACGCGCGAGAAATAATTTGCGTCTGAAAAACCGCATTGCATTGCGATTTCAATAATAGTCATATTCGTGCTTTTAATCATGTCTATAGCCTTTTCAATACGCTTTGTCAGTATGTATTCCTTTGCCGAATTTCCCATAACGTTCTTGAATATATGGCAAAAGCTGCTTTGGCTCATATGCGATATTTGCGCTAAATACTTGATTGAAATGTCATTGAAGCAGTTGTTTTCAATGTATTTTATCGCATCATTTATTTTCGCCGACTTCTCAAGATGCTGACGGTATCTCGCTTCTGTAAAGGTGTTTTCCGTGTAATTGTTTATCAGATGAGAAATAAGCAGATATGCGTATCCCTTTATCGCAAGCATATCGGCGTGCTTCTTTTCACTTTGCTTTTCTAAAATTTTGAGTAGGATTTCTACAATAAATTTGTCTTGTATTTTTGTAGTAAAGGTATAATATTGGTCTTCAAAGAAGGCGGGAGGTAGATACAGGCATATAAAGTTACAGTTTCCCGAAATGCCCTCGTGCAGCTCGTTTCCGTTGATTATAATACAGTCGCCTTCACTTGCTTTTATTATTTTTTCACCGCACCTTACAGTCATGTCGCCCTCTTTTAAATAAAGCAGCTCTGTCTGCTCGTGGTGGTGAAGCAAAAAATCGTCGGGAAGCGAATGAAATTCAACTAAGCGAATAGGCGACACGTTTATGGGAACGTTCTCGTATAAATACAAATCATTCATAATATACCTCAAATTTGTGCTATAATAAAGCAAAAAAATAATAGACAAAAGCTCATATGATATTATATAATATAAGTGTAAATTTGTCAATATATCTTTAAAAGCCCTGTTTTTTAACAGTTCAGCTCCGTTTTGCAGAATTTAGTAAAAAAACAGTGTGAAAATTTATGCTATTATGCCTTTTGACAGAAGTAATAAAAAACAAAAATAAATAGGAGAAGCGTAAAAATGAATGTTTTAGCCGTTGTCTGTCATCCCGACGACATGGAATATACCTGCGCGGGCACCTTGCTTCGTTGTAAAAAACGAGGGGATAACGTGACCGTTTGCAACGTTGCGAACGGTAATATGGGTCATGCGGTAATTCAGCCCGATGAGTTAAGAGAGCTTCGAGCAAAAGAGATAAAGGCGTCCTGCGATTCAGTCGGCTTCAATACTGTGAGCTGTGACGTGGACGATCTTTTGATAGACGATTACAGCAAGGAACAGAGAGACCGATTGGTTAAGGTGATAAGAGACGTAAAGCCTGATTTTATAATCACTCACGCTCCCAATGATTATATGCTTGACCACATAGCAGTTTCGAAGCTTACTTTTGCCGCATCCTTTGCCGCGAGCTGTCCTCATTACGAGCCTCAGCTTGGTCCCGATACGCCCGTTACGCCCATATATTATATAGAAAACGAGGGGCTGATCGACTGCGAGCCTGATTATTTCGTAGATATTACCGACGAGCTTGAGACAAAGCTTGAAATGCTTAAAAAGCACGAGAGCCAGATAGCTTGGGTTTTAGAGCACGATAATGAAGATATGCTTGAGAAGGTACGCACGGTTTCTGCATTCAGGGGCTTTCAGTGCGGTGTAAAATACGCGGAGGGCTTCCGTAAATGTAACGTTGCCCTGAGAAACACTACAAAGAGGTTATTGCCATGAAAAAAGTGTCGTGTGTCGGTATTCTTGTAGCCGACGTTATAGTAGAGCCAGTCAAGGGCTATCCCGAAAAGGGACTGCTCACTCCCGTAAATTCAATCACAATGCACAATGGCGGAAACGCAATGACTGCCGCTATAAATTTAAGCAAATTGGGCGTTTCTTCGACTCTTGTCGGCAAGGTCGGTAACGATATGTTTGGAGAATATCTTAAAAAATGTCTTTTGGACGCCAGCGTTAAAATTGACGGTATAAAGACCGATGAAAGCGTACAGACGTCTGCTTCCGTGCTTATGATAGAAGAGGGAAGCGGTGAACGCTCATTCTTCCATTGTGTAGGCTCGAACGCTGCCTTCTCTTATGATGACATTGATTTCAGCGTAATAGAAAAAAGCGACATTGTCTTTGTAACGGGTACTTATCTTATGGATACCTTTGACGGAGAGCAGACTATGCGCTTCCTTAAAAAGTGTAAGGAATTGGGTAAAACAACAGTTCTCGACGTTTGCTGGGACGCCAAAGGCAAATGGGGAGAGCTTCTCAACTGCGCTATGCCATACATAGATTTCTTTATGCCCAGCATTGACGAGGCGAAGAAGATTGCAGAGCGCGACTCTCTTGAAGAAATATCCGACGTTTTCTTTGATAACGGAGTAAAAGCAGTAGTTATAAAATGCGGCAAGGAAGGTTGTTATTTAAGAGCAAATAAAGAAGATGAGGGTATTATGATACCTGCCTATAAGATGGAGAACGTCGTAGATACAACAGGCGCAGGCGATAGCTTCTGCTCCGGATTTTTAGCGGCGCTGTCAAGAGAAGAGCCCATTTTTGAATGCGCGAGGGTAGGTAACGCTGCGGGCGCTTTTTGCGTAACGCAGAAGGGCGCAACGTCAGGTATGCCCACCTATGAGCGTCTTAAAGCCTTTATTGAAGAAAGAGCGTAAAGAGTTACTAATACAGGCAAAAAATAAATAATGCCGTCAGAAAGACGAGCTTGTCTGACAAATAAACAAAGCGTAATAAAAATTTTTAATAAATGGAGGAAACAAAATGGATTTCAATAGCACAGTAAAAGGTTCAATGCTTGAAGGTTTTTATCCGCAGGGATGGGATATGGAAAAAATAGACAAGTGTTGCGACCCCAAAAACAAGGTTGAAGAGAGACAAAGCTTCTGGCACAAGGATTTCAATCCTGTTCGTTGCGACAGCCTCGCTGAATTTGACACATACATGGGACACGAAATTGCATTGGCAATTAAAACCGCCCGCGACGCAGGCGAAAAGGTTGCGTTTATCCTTCCCGTAGGACCTATGGGTATGTATAAATGGGCAGTATATTTCTTGAAGGAATGGAACGTAAAATGCGATCACGTTTATACGTTCAATATGGACGAATGGTCTGATAGTGAGGGAACAACGCTTCCGTCCAACGACCCCGCCGCATTCCAGAACGCTATGTGTCAGGCTCTCTTTAATCCTCTCGGCGAGCTTACAGTTCCCGAATCTCAGAGAAATTTTGCTACAAAGGAAAATCTTCCTACATATCCTGAAAAGATAGCAAAGCTTAAAGCAGAGGGCGCAAAGCTCATTCTCGTTTACGGTATAGGCAGAATGTGCCACATCGCATTCTGGGAGCCTCAGTTTGCAGGAGAATTCAGTAGCGTTGACGAGTGGAAAAAGCAGTGCTATCGCATAGGCGCAAAGCTTCACCCCCTCACCATCGAGCAGAATGCTATAACCAGCTTCAAGTCCCGTACAACTCTCGTTCCTTGCCGCGCAAACACCATAGGTCCCGGCCTCTTCTTACAGGCTGACTACGCTATCGGCGGCGCTGACGGCGCGTTTAACAGAGGAATGCAGTGGCAGGGCATGAGCTTCTGGATGACCCTGAGACACGGCCCCGATATGTGGATCACATCCAGCTTCATTCCCACCTTGCCCGGCAAGCTCTTCTACCTCAAAGACTTGGAAGGACCTTTGGTTGCAGAGTGTAACTGATTAAAAATAACAACAACTCCCGATTACACAAGGTGATCGGGAGCTTTGTTTTTTCTTATTTGAATAAATATCAATGATTAGAACACGCTTTTCTCTGCGAGCGCAATTAAGACTCGTGGCTTGAAGCTTGCTTTTTGCGAGCTTGCTTGCGAAGAGCCTTGCAACTGAAGATAGACAACGTTATCATTGCAAGAGCTCCAAGCGTTGACAATACAACAAGCACGGGAAGAAAAGAATTTATCATATGATTTATTCGGGAACACAATGTATAAAGCATAGGCTTCTACGTATCTCTATCGGAGTTATACAAGCAACGCTACGCTTATTACTGCAAGTAAAACGCAGACAGCGAGCGAAACTATAGCGAGTATAAGACCTGCAGTCGCCGTTTGAGAAGCTTTGTTTTTTGCGTATGCCATAATGCCCATTACAGCAAGGACAATATCTGCGATAAGGGCGAGAAAGCCGAATCCTATAAGAAATGCCATATAACGATGTAAATTTACTGTAGAGATGATACTATACAATAAACTTCCAAGAGAGAATGGAATTCCAAGTTCTGAAATAGCTTCGTCAAATTCCTGAGCCGACTGAAAGCCTTCGGTGACAAACAAATCCACGATGTCCGAGCTTATGTCCAAAAGCATGGCGTAGGGAAAAAGCGCCAACATAAGAACAAGAGACAAAATGCCAAAAATTAGCGCTGTGTGTTTTTTCGCCGTGCGTATCCCATGCTTTAGAGCCTCCGCGCTTGTGTCTGAAGAATTCATTTGCGCCTTGAAGCCATTTTGATCAAACTGAACCTTCATTTTTGTTTCCTCTTATACGTAATAGGGGTTAGGCTTGAAGAGAATCGCAATCAGGTCTAAGATGACACCTATGCCAAACAGACCTGCTGTGAACAGGTATACGATACCCATAAATGTCTTGCCCTCGTAAAATTTGTGTGCGCCCAAGAAGCCAAGGAACCAGCAGAGCAAGAGAGCAACCCACTTGTTCTTGGCATTTCCGCCGTGTCCGCCGGCGTTAAAGTTCTGGTTCTGATTCTGGTTCTGGTTGCTGTTGTTAATTACGATCTGGGGTGCAGCAGCCTCCTGTGGTTTTTCAACCTGACAGCCGCAATGGGGGCAAATGACTGCCTTAGCGGCAATTTTCTGACCGCATTCCTTACAGAATTTTGTCTCAGCTGACTGTTCGGTTGTGTTCTTGGTTTCTTCCATTGTTAATACCTCCAATGTTTTAATATAAATCTATATTATGTATTCCTTAAGAATATCATAATATCTTTCTTTTGGATAATCGCGCTACTGCCTTGGCAATGTTGTTCAGCACAAAATCCGTGGTGACTCGCTTTTGTGGTTCGGGTGCTTCGAGCTCGCTTATACGCCGGTAAACCTCATCCTTGTTATCACTTATAAATAGCTTGTCTATCATTTTCATCGTGTATTCATAGCCGTATTTAATCATTTCGTCAACGGAATTCGAGTCGTAAATAAAGAGGTCAAGCCTTCCCTTGCTCGGAAAACTATTTAACTTGATCACCTTTTTGTTGAAGGCTGCATTTTCAAAAATATAATTTTTTTCTTCAAAGTATAGACAAAAAATATAATCAATATTTTTTTCGAGCATAGGGAAAACGGGGATGTTGTCAATGAAAGCGCCGTCCATACAGACATCGTTACCTATCCTCACGCTCCTTGTAATTACGGGAACGGCAATTGCTGCCTGTAAATAATCAGCGCGTGTTTTACTTTCCACTTCATTGAGTGGAATATACTCTGCCGTTCGCTTAGAAAAATTCCATATTGTTGCATATATGGGACAGGAAAACCTATCGTTTTCATCGACTAATTCTCTGGCTTGCTGAATTAACTGAGGACTTTTTGTAAGACCAACGAAGGATTTCCCACAGCCAATCATATCCAAGTGTCTCCAAGTTTCAGTCAGCTTGTCCATTTTTTGTCCTGAAAACGCATATCCGCACAATACTCCAACAGAGGAAGCGCTTATACAAGAGATGCTTTCTCTGCCGAAGTGATCTGCAATTGCATTCAAACAGCCAATCTCATATGCGCCACGGCTCATTCCGCCCGAAAGAACAATTCCAATACGCAATGTGTTTCTCCCATATGTATATCTATTTTCTGAAAAAAGACAAAAAACGACGATTTATTTCGACTTATTATACCACATATGTATTGTAAAGTCAATACATATGGGTAATTTTTTTTAGATTGATATATATTATAATATACATATGGGATTTTAAAAGCAGGGAGGGATATCTGTGAACGTTTTAAAGAAGATCAATCAATTGCGTATAGAAAGAAATTGGTCAGTTTACCGTCTTTCCATAGAATCTGGCTTACCACAATCAACTATTACCAATATGTTTAACAGGGAAACGCTTCCGTCCATTACGACATTGGAATTAATATGTCAAGCATTTGGAATCAGCATGTCAGAATTTTTTGCCGAGCCGACAGATGTGGAAAAATCGGTTGTGTGCGATAAAGAAATGATGGAGGCATTTCAGTCCTTGGACGACGGCGCAAAGCGTATTGTGCTTGATTTGATGAAGGAATTGGGAAAACGCAAGTAAAAAAACAAGGTCATCTTAGTTGATTGACCTTGTTTTTTTACTATTGCTTTTTCATATAGACCGTTTTGTACTGCACGCCGAAATTGAGAGCTTCCTCGTGGCTTTCGAAATACACGTCGAGATGCTTTTTCTTTATAGCGCTGCCTCTGTCCTGAACAGAATAATCGTTTCCGTTTATTTTGAGAGCTGTGCCGAAGGCAAGCAGCTCACTGTCGGCAGCCACCGTAACGCCCTGTACTGCCCGTTCGCCCGACGCAGTGATTACGACAAGTCCGTTTTCATCGGTTGGTCGGTTTAGCGCCCATTTTCCACAGCATTTTTCACACGGGCAATAGGCGGTTAATTTGAACTTTCCCAGACTCACGTAGCCGTCAGGCGCCTTTTCTGTAGCGTGAAGCTCTATTATCTCGTCAAGCGAGAGCTCGTTTTCCCAATCGGGAATATAGCTTTCCTCTTCCTTTGTCAGAAAGAGAAAAAGAGCGAGAAAAACAAACATTAGAAGAACGGTTTTTAAAAATCCCGAACGGTATATGGCTTTCATAAAGCCCCCTTTTAATTCGTTAAATATACTTTTTACATAAAGTATTATACAGCAAAAATCGATTAAAATCAATAGAAAACGCCATTTTTTACAAAACGCGAAAAAAGAAAAGACCTTATAGAGAATTAACTCTATAAGGCCTTTTTAATCAGTAATTAAAAATTACTTGCGGGGATTCTTTATATTAGCCTGAGCTGCTGCAAGTCTTGCTATCGGCACACGGAAGGGAGAGCAAGAAACGTAGGAGAGACCTACCTTGTGGCAGAACTCAACGCTCGCGGGGTCACCGCCGTGCTCACCGCAGATACCGAGCTTAATGTCGGGGCGTGTCTGCTTACCGAGCTCCGCAGCCATCTTAACGAGCTTGCCAACGCCGTTCTGGTCGAGCTTAGCGAAGGGATCGTTCTCGTAGATCTTGGTATCGTAGTATGCGTTGAGGAACTTACCGGCGTCATCACGGCTGAAGCCGAATGTCATCTGTGTAAGGTCGTTTGTACCAAAGCTGAAGAATTCAGCTTCCTCTGCTATCTCGTCAGCATTGATAGCTGCGCGAGGAATCTCTATCATTGTACCAACCTTGTAAGTGAGCTTAGCGCCTGCTGCTGCGATCTCTTCATCAGCGATTTCGCAAACGATCTTCTTAACGAATGCAAGCTCCTTCTTTTCACCTACGAGAGGAATCATAATTTCGGGAACCATTGTCCATTCGGGATGAGCCTTCTGAACGTTGATAGCCGCGCGAATAACAGCTCTTGTCTGCATCTTTGCGATTTCAGGATAGGTTACTGCAAGACGGCATCCTCTGTGACCCATCATGGGGTTGAACTCATGCAAGGAAGAAATGATGTTCTTAATATCCTCAACAGTCTTGCCCTGTGTCTTAGCCAAAGCCTCAATATCCTTTTCCTCTGTGGGAACGAACTCATGGAGAGGGGGATCAAGGAAACGAATTGTTACGGGGCAGCCTTCCATTGCTTCGTAAATCTTTTCAAAGTCGCCCTGCTGCATAGGAAGCAATTTAGCAAGAGCGGTTTCTCTCTGCTCAACTGTGTCGGAGCAGATCATTTCTCTGATTGCGGCAATTCTGTCACCCTCAAAGAACATATGCTCTGTACGGCAGAGACCGATACCCTCAGCGCCGAGGCTTCTTGCAGTCTTAGCGTCCTTGGGAGTATCAGCGTTTGTTCTTACGTTAAGAGCTCTGTATTCATCAGCCCAAGCCATGATTCTGCCGAATTCGCCGCCTATTGAAGCGTCAACTGTGGGGATGATACCGTCATAAATCTTACCTGTAGAACCGTCAATGGAGAGGAAGTCGCCTTCTACGTAGGTCTTACCTGCGAGAACAAACTTCTTGTTTTCTTCATCCATCTGGATTTCAGAGCATCCGGATACACAGCAGGTACCCATACCACGAGCAACAACCGCTGCGTGAGATGTCATACCGCCGCGAACTGTGAGGATACCCTGAGAAGCCTTCATACCTTCGATATCTTCGGGAGAGGTCTCAAGACGAACAAGAACAACCTTTTCGCCCTTAGCAGCCCATTCCTTAGCGTCCTCAGCAGTGAATACTATTTTACCGCAAGCAGCTCCGGGAGAAGCAGCCAAAGCCTTAGCAACAGGCTCGGTCTTCTTAAGAACGTCAGCGTCGAACTGAGGATGGAGCAATGTGTCAAGGTTTCTGGGGTCGATCATAAGAACTGCCTGAGCAGGAGTGATCATGCCCTCGTCAACGAGGTCACAAGCTATCTTAAGAGCAGCCTTTGCGGTTCTCTTACCGTTACGAGTCTGGAGCATATAGAGCTTCTTATCCTCAATGGTGAACTCCATATCCTGCATATCTTTATAGTGGTTTTCGAGTGTGTTACAGATCTTTACAAACTGATCGTAAACCTCGGGCATAACCTCTTTGAGCTGGTTGATGTGCTGAGGAGTACGAACACCTGCAACAACGTCCTCGCCCTGAGCGTTCATAAGGAACTCACCGAAGAGAGCCTTTTCACCTGTAGCAGGGTTACGTGTAAATGCAACGCCTGTACCAGACGTATCGCCCATGTTACCGAACGCCATCATCTGTACGTTAACTGCTGTACCCCAAGAATAAGGAATATCGTTGTCACGTCTGTAGATGTTTGCGCGGGGGTTGTCCCAAGAACGGAAAACGGCTTTGATAGCGCCCATCAACTGCTCTTTAGGATCAGAGGGGAAGTCTGCGCCGATTTTTGCCTTATATTCAGCCTTGAACTGAGCAGCGAGAGCCTTAAGGTCGTCAGCAGAAAGGTCAACGTCCTGAGTAACGCCCTTTTCTTCCTTCATCTTATCGATAAGCTGCTCGAAGTATTTCTTACCAACCTCCATAACAACGTCGGAGTACATCTGGATAAATCTTCTGTAGCAGTCCCAAGCCCAACGGGGATTGCCGGACTTCTTAGCGAGAACGTCAACAACCTCTTCGTTCAAGCCAAGGTTAAGAATGGTGTCCATCATACCGGGCATGGAAGCGCGAGCGCCCGAACGAACTGAAACGAGAAGCGGATTTTCGAGGTCGCCGAACTTCTTGCCTGTAACCTTCTCCATCTTTTCGATGTATTCCATGATTTCAGCCTGAATTTCGTCGTTGATCTTCTCACCGTCCTCGTAGTACTGAGTACAAGCTTCGGTAGAAATTGTAAAGCCCTGAGGAACAGGGAGACCGAGATTGGTCATTTCGGCAAGGTTTGCGCCCTTACCGCCGAGGAGCTCACGCATAGAGCCGTTACCCTCGGTAAAGAGATAAACATACTTTTTGCTCATCTTTAAGAATCCTCCATTTTAATAATATGATATTTTATTATTGCCATTTCTACGCAAATTTTACAATAGCACCAGTTATTATAACATATCTTGTAATAAAATTCCACTTCTTTTGGCAAAAATTATTTAAAAATAAACAACCTTTACAATTTGTTAACATTTTAAGCTCTAAAGAATTTTGATAAAACCTTGCAAAAGCTCTTTAAATGTGCTAAAATAGAAAAGTAAGCCCATTTCGAGCTTGTTTTTACAGTATACGCCTGCATAGTTAAATGGATATAATAAACCCCTCCTAAGGGTTAGTTACAGGTTCGATTCCTGTTGCGGGTGCCATAAAAATAAGGTCCCCCACTTGTGGTGGACCTTATTTTTATTGTACTCGTCAGAATTGACGTGCTCCGCAAACGAAGTGCAGCGGAATCAGGTTCGAATCATTGCTCCTTCCTTACCTGTGGGAAGCTTGTAGAAGGAGCAAATTCCTGTTTCTTTTACCACTTGGTGGACCTTATTTTTATTGTACTCGCCATAAGCTCGTTAT
>JAZQGJ010000067.1:0-34229 GCA_045539995.1 Eubacteriales bacterium | reverse complement strand
TATCCCCTCAAAGCAAAAAGCGGCTGTCTCAAAAATTCATTTGAGACAGCCCCTTTGCTTTTTATTTTTATAAGACTTTTCTTCTGCTTGTGTGAAAAGAGAATTGTATAAATTACCTCAAGCTTTTCTATCGACAGCTCTATGAATTATCTTGATCACCTCAACGACGGGGATAATGAGAATGGCAAGACCGAAGGCTATACCGTACTCCATAAGGTCGAGATGCGCGAGATCAAAGGCTTTTGCCAAGAAATCAACCTCAAGTACGAGCGTTGTAAGAAGAAGCGAGAGTATTCCCGCGCCCCAAAGCCACATGTTTTGTCCTTTTATTTTGAAAATCGAGCCGTGAAGCGATCTCATATTAAAGGCGTGGCATATTTCACAAAGGGAAAGCGTGAGGAACGCCATAGAGGTACCAAGCATTTCCGCAGAGTACGCCCCCTGCGCAATAGCCTCCGAATGATGAAGGTCTGCGAGATAAAATCTTCCTATCAGGTAAGAAATCATGGTTATTATAGTTACGAGAACCCCCTGATATGCTACGGCGAAGCCAAGACCACCTGCAAAGATGCCCTCCTTGCTGTCTCGCGGCTTACGCTTCATTATACTCGCTTCGGGCTTTTCCATACCGAGAGCAAGCGCGGGGAAACAGTCTGTGATAAGATTGATCCAAAGCAGATGAACAGGCGCAAAAATTGTAAAGCCAAGCAGCGTGGCGAAGAAGATTGTCAGCACCTCCGATAAGTTAGAGGCAAGAAGGAACTGTATTGCCTTTCTTATATTATCGTAAATTCTCCGTCCTTCACCGACGGCGGAAACTATAGTGGCAAAGTTGTCGTCGGCAAGAATCATATCCGCTACGTTCTTGGTGACGTCTGTGCCCGTTATACCCATACCGACGCCGATGTCCGCATTCTTTATAGAAGGCGCGTCGTTAACACCGTCGCCCGTCATAGCGGTAACCTTGCCCTTACTCTTCCATGCGTTGACTATTCTTGTTTTATGCTCAGGCTGAACACGGGCGTACACGCTGTATTTCTCAACCGCCAGCTCAAATTCCTCGTCGGAAATATTGTCGAGCTCAGCCCCTGTGATCGCCTGCGACGCATCGGTGATTATTCCTAATTCCTTTGCGATAGCCACGGCGGTATCCTTGTGGTCACCCGTAATCATTATGGGACGAACACCTGCGCTTCGGCATTCATTGATTGCATCCTTCACTTCAGGACGAACAGGATCTATCATACCTACGAGTCCAACAAAGCAGAGGTCGCATTCAACGGTTTCGGAATCATATACGGATGGCTCGCTTGCAAGCTCTTTTTTCGCTGCCGCAAGCACGCGAAGCGCGCGATCTGCCATGCTTTTGTTGGCTGTTAGTATATTACTACGGATTTCTTCGGTCATTTCTACGATCTCGTTGCCAAGTAACGCCTTAGTACATCTCTTCAAAAGCTCGTCGGGCGCGCCCTTTGTAAACTGAATAAGAGAGCCGTCTTTTGCCTTGTGAACGGTTGACATCATCTTTCGACCTGAGTCAAAGGGGACCTCTCCGATTCTGACGAGTACGCTCTTTTGAGTATTTTTGGAAAGACCTAACGCTTCGGCATAATTGACAAGCGCGCATTCGGTGGGCTCACCCACGGCAGTTTTCGCCTCGTTGTCAAATTCTGCGTCAGAGCAGAGCGACATCGCGTTCGCGAGAAGCCCTTCGTCCTCGCCGTAGTGATCTACAACAGTCATCTTGTTCTGCGTGAGCGTACCTGTTTTATCCGAGCAGATAATCTGCGTACAGCCGAGAGTTTCAACTGCGGTAAGCTTGCGTATAATGGCGTTGCGCTTTGACATATTGGTAACGCCAATCGAAAGAACGATAGTAACAACCGTGGCAAGACCTTCGGGAATTGCCGCAACGGCAAGAGAAATGGCGATCATAAAGGAATTTAAAATAGGCTCAAAGCCTACGCCTGAACGAATAAGCTGAATACCAAAAATGACTACGCAAATACCGATAACCAGATAGGTAAGAATCCTTGAAAGCCCCGCCAGCTTGATCTGAAGAGGTGTTTTGCTTTCTTGTGCCTGAGCAATGGCGTCGGCTATTTTACCCATTTCGGTTTCCATACCCGTAGCGGTTACAACCGCTTTTCCGCGTCCGTAAACCACAGTCGAGCCCATAAACACCATATTTTTTCTGTCACCAAGAGCAACGTCTCCACTTGAATCTGCCGCGAGAGCTTCAAGCCTTTTATCCACAGGAACAGACTCGCCCGTCAATGCGGCTTCCTCAATCTTCATGGAAGCGCATTCGATAATTCGCGCGTCGGCAGGAACCGAATCTCCCGCTTCAAGAACTATAATATCGCCGACAACAAGATCTTCGCTGGAAATGGATATCTGTTTTCCGTCACGAATAACCTTGGTCTGCGCCTTTGACATTTCCTGCAAGGCTTCAATTGCCTTTTCCGCTTTGCTTTCCTGAAAAACACCTAAAATTGCATTGATAAGAACAACTGCAAGAATAATAACTACGTCGGACGGAAAGCCCATGTGTCCGGAATGTACGCCCTCGTATATTTCCACTCCTGCCGAAATTGCCGCGGCAACAAGCAGAATAATCGTCATAGGCTCGCAAAGCTGCTTAAAGAAGCGACGGAGCAGCGACTCCTTCTTTGCTTCAACTAATTTGTTTTTACCGTTTTTAGCAAGTCTTTCTTCTGCTTCATAAGAAGTCAACCCGTCTTCGTTACTTTCAACGGCTTGAATTACGTCGTCCGCATTGTTCAAATAATGTTTCACGTTATCCTCCTAAAATATATTATTTATTATTGTCTTAATAAAAAAAGACTTTTGGGCGCATCGCCGCAAAAGTCTTGCTATCATAGTAGATCCACATAGCCGGACTATAAGTCGGGATGACGGCTATTGGAAATGCAAAGCATTCAGCTACTCCCTTTTGGAACGAGATTATTATAACATAAAAAGAAAATCCTGTCAATAGTTTTAACATCTTTTTAACTATTAAGTCAGTGATGGCGCTGAAAAATTAACTTCTGAAAATATAAAGAAAATATAAATAAGTAGGGCCACGCGGCGCATTGCCAAAACGGATTTTCGTCAATGCAAACGGCTTTTCGTCTTTTTATATTTTCTCGGCGACATTCCCGTATGCTTTGAAAATTGCTTACTGAAGTGATACTCGTCGCAAAATCCGAGATTGTACGCAACCTCTTTTATACTGATCCCGTCAAATCGATCAAAATAGGATATAGCTTCCCCTATTTTAAAATCCAGCATATATTGATGTATGGTTTTTCCGAACGCCGCCTTGAATTTGTTTTCTGCCGTTTTTACGGACACGTTCATCATTTGAGAAAGCTCTCCGTTGCTAAAGAACCGTTCGGGATAGGCGTGTATAATGCTTTGTATTTTTTGAGCAAGTTCGATTTCCTTGTAGCACATTTTTTGTGAACTCAGCTCGCAAAGGAGAAGCTCAAAGTACAAATTTGCCTTTCTCTGTTCTCCCGACAGCTTTGCGTTTACAACGCTTGAGAACAATTCTCTTATATTCTTATTTGACGCCGCGTTGACGTGCGTATCTATATAAGGCAAGGGCGAAGCGTCATCTCTGAAAAAATCACCCTCCTCGAATGATACGTGAAAATACATGGTTTTCGTCCCCTCTTTACAGGGACTTACTCCATAGTGCGTATTGTTCGCAAAGAGAATCAAGAGAGAGTCCTCCTTTAAGTCAAAGGTCTCTTTGTTTTGCCCTAAGCCCCATTCCCCGTTAAGCACGTAAATAAAATCGTGCTCACGCATTTTGCGTCTCGGATGTACGAAAGGAACGGTATAGAAGTTAATGTTTGCGTCGGTCACGGTATGAACGCATTCGCTTGAAAAAATATTCTTCATAAAAACCCTCCCGTCTTATTAATATTATACCCCCAAGCATTCCTTTTGTCAATAATTTGGAGAATTTAATTTTCGTTTTTACACATCTTTTTTTCCTATTTGTCAATTGTAATTTAAAAAAAGTTATTTTATACTTAAATTGAATAAGAAAATTTAAAAGAGGCGAAGTTAATGAAAATCTTTTTTAAAGGCTTCAACTATTCGCAGGACGGCCCGGGAAATCGGTTGGTGTACCATTTACAGGGCTGTAACATGAGCTGCCCTTGGTGCTCTAATCCTGAGGGAATGTCCTTTGACGGCGGAAGTGAATACAGCGTAAAAAGCATTGTAGATGAATGCCTAAGAAGCCGCGCCATGTTTTTTTCAGGCGGCGGTGTGACCTTTACGGGCGGCGAAGCCACCATGCAGCACAAAGAGCTTACAGAGGTCTTAAGACTGCTTAAGGCGGAAAATATTCATACCGCCATAGAAACGAACGGTACTTCTATACATCTGGCTGAAATACAAGAGCAGGTAGACTATCTGATGATGGACTTCAAGCATTACGACAAGGATGCTTTTCTGAAATTCACAGGTGTTGAGATGAATGCTCTTACAAAGAACTTCGAATATTTGTGCAGTATTGGCAGACAGCTACACGTTCGTATCCCTCTCATCAATCACGTAAACGCAGAAGATCCCACGGCGTTTGCTTCATATTTTTCCCAATTTGACACCTCGAGTGTCGTATTTGAGTTTTTGCCTTACCATGAATACGGCAAGAAAAAATGGAAAACGGAATACAAAATAAAAGATGGCTTTATCGATAAAGAAAGACTTGAAGACTTCAAAAAAATTTTTTCTGACTACCATCTGAAAATCATACATACGTAAGGAGAAAGGCTATGTTTGAAAAGCTTTACAAGAACGGTGAAATCACCCAAATGGCAAAATTACTGTATAAGGAAGAGCGTGATATCAAGCGCCTTGACGGCTGGTTCCGCATAAAAGAAATCGAGGCGAAGGCGGAAGAAAAATACGCCAACTTCGGCAAGGAAGAAAGAAAAGCGTATCTTTTGTGCGAGTCGTTGAAGGCAGTTCCGTTATCGATAAGCGACAACGCCATTTTTGTCGGCACTCAGAGAGATGCTTTCGCAAAGAGCTACGCGCTTATAAATCCCTCGTTTAAGGTGGAGGGCTTTTCGGGATATTGCGACCCCACCGCAATCTATAATGATATAGAGCCAAACGAAGAATTTTCATCTGACAGAATAGAAGATATGCGTCGCTATACCGAAGACACGCCTATGGTACACAAGCTGAACGCGACCTATGATAAGGCAGAGCCTTATACAAAGGAGGTTGTATTTTTTGTCGAGCAGGTTACAGGACACGTAATCCCGGATTTTCGTGTGGCTTTGAAATACGGCATCGATCACTTGATTGCTCAGGCTGAAGCAAAGGACACGGAATTCTATCGCGCGGCAAAAATCGCTTTGACAGGCGTGAAAATTTTGATCAGCCGTTATCTTGAGCTTATTCAGCAAAAGAAAGCAAACGCTGACGCAACACAGCTTTCAAAGCTCGAAATAATAGAACAAAACCTTACTAACGTTTACAGCGGAGGCGCAAATAACTTAGCGGAAGCTATACAGCTCTACATACTTCTCTGGCAGGTTATGTGCATTGAGCAAGCGCCCAACCCTTATGCGTTTTCGGTAGGAAATGCTGACAGGATATTTGAGCCGTACAGAAAAGATCTGACAAGAGAAGAAGCCGCCGAGCTTTTCAAGCATTTTCTTGTTTTCTATAACGTAGGCGACAGAAGCTGGGCAATATCCCAGAACGTCATCATCGGTGGCAGAGATCTTGACGGCAACGATCTGACAAGCACGATGTCTTACGCTATTCTTGACGCTTACTACGATATGAACCTGCCTCAACCTATCCTCTCGGTAAAGCTTCACAAAAATACGCCCGATATGCTCTATCGCGAGCTGGGTAGATTTTTCTTCAGCGCAGGTGTTCTGACACCGTCCCTGTTCAATGACGATGCAGTGTTTGAAGTTCTTGAGAGAAACGGCGTGGACAGATGTGACCTGCCCGACTACTCAATAGCAGGCTGTCAGGAGCCTCTCATTATGGGAAAGGACAACGGAAATACGACAAACAGCTGGTTAAGTCTGCCCAAGGTGCTGGAAATGGTGCTTACGGGTGGTGTCTCCAACGTAACGGGAGAGCATCTTATAGATATTCCGAAATGCGAGCTTTCAAACGTACGAGAGGCATATTATGACGCGCTTGACAAGATAATGGACGCTATGTGCGAGTCGGCAAACGGCGCGTCTATTGCTCTTTCCGAGCTTCGCACGCCCTTCCTCAGCGCGTTTATGGGTGGTCTCGAATACGGCGCGGATATGCGCGACACCGAAATTCAGGGCACTAAATATAACGGAAGCGGATGCCTTGTGCACGGAGTTTCCGTGCTTGCGGACTCCTTTGTAGCAATCGACTGCTATTTAAAGGATCACCCCGACGACGATATGAATCTGCTCTCAGCGCTCAAAAACAATTTTGAAGGCTACGAAGATCTTAGAAGCTATCTCCTTTCCTGCCCGAAATTCGGAAATCACGAGGATGTCGTTGACAGCGAGGCACGCGAGATTGCTTTGCGAGTATCAAGGATGCTTCGCGCTCGAAAGAACTACCTCGGAAACAGCTTCCGTCCCGACTTCTCAAGCCCATCTACTCATCTTCTTTACGGCTATTGGGTAGGCGCAACTCCCGACGGAAGAAAATCCCGCGATATGCTGGGCTACGGCGTGGATCCGCTTTACGGCACGGCGTCGGGTGGTCTTGGCTTCCGTATGCTTTCCAACATGGAGCTTCCTTTTGAGGAATTCAACGGTGGATATGCCTCTCACCTCGGTATTGATCCCAAGTATTTCAAGGGTGAGAGCTATGAAGAAAAGGGTATAGAGTTCAAGAATAACGTAATTACTCCTTTGTTCTTTAATGAGTACAAAACAGGTGTTTCCCCCTTCTATCTCTACGTCAACGTGACGACTCCCGAAACGCTTCGCAAGGTTTTGGCAAATCCGAAAAAATATGCTCCAAGCGGCGTTTATATTATGCGTATTCACGGCACGTTCGTCAACTTCCTTGACCTTTCTCCCGCAATACAAAACGATATTATCACAAGACTTGACCCTGCTTCCACATCCTTTTCCTGCTGATCGGAGGCTCTTATGAACGTAATTGGAATTGATGTAGGAACAACGAGCATCTGCGGCGTTGTGTTAAACGCCGAGAACGGAAACTTAATAAAGTCAAAAACCGTCAATTCAGATGCTTTTATCATCACTGCTAACGAATGGGAAAAGATACAGGACGTGACAAAAATTCTGTCGATTGCCACAGAGATATTGGATTCCTTTTTGGAGGAATTTTTCGATGACGTTATGGCAATCGGAATTACGGGGCAAATGCACGGTATAGTTTACATTGACGCAAAGGGCGAGGCAGTCAGTCCGCTTTATACCTGGCAGGACGGAAGAGGATATCTTCCCTACAAGGACACAACCTACGCAAGCTATCTCGGCGCTTTCTCGGGCTACGGCAACGTAACCGATTTTTATAACCGTGAAAACGGTCTTGTACCAACCGACGCCGTAAGCTATTGCACGATTCACGATTTTCTCGGTATGACGCTCTGTAAAAACAAAAAGCCCACACTGCACGCAAGCGATGCCGCAAGTCTGGGGCTTTACGATGCAGAAAAAATGAAATTCAATTATGATTATTCACCTCAGGTAACCGACGGATTTGATATCGTCGGTACATATCGGCAAATTCCCGTTTCAGTCGCAATAGGCGATAATCAGGCGAGCGTATTCTCCACACTTGCAAGTAAGGATGACCTTTTAATCAACGTTGGCACGGGTAGTCAGATATCTATCGTATCGGATCACCCGATTATCGCTGAAAACGTGGAATGCAGACCGTATTTTGACGGCAAATATCTCATTGTCGGCTCGGCGCTTTGCGGTGGCAGAGCGTACTCGCTTTTAAAGGATTTCTACAAGAATCTTTTCGAGGCGGCGGATTGCAAGGATATCGACGTTTACTCTGTGATGGACAAATTACTTGAAGGTAAAAGCAGTACGTCGCTTAAGGTCGATACCCGATTTGCAGGAACAAGAAGCAACTCAAATATCAGGGGAAGCATTGAAAATATCTCAATTGATAATTTAAGTCCCTCCGATCTGACGCTTGGCGTCCTTTACGGAATGGTAGAAGAGCTTCACTCAATGTATCTTTCTATGGGTGAAAAGCGCATGGGCATTGTCGGATCGGGCAACGGCGTGAGAAAGAACAAGGCGCTCGTCAATATTGCCGAGCAGGTGTTTGGCGGAAAGCTCCGTGTTCCTCTTTACACCGAGGAAGCCGCCTGTGGCGCGGCTCTGTTTGCGCTTGTGGCGTGCGGTAAATATCTCCAAGCGTCCGAGCTTCAAGGGCTGATCAGGTATTCGGCAGAATAAAAAAACGAAAAAACTTTTAAAGCTTCAGCGCGAATAAAAAAGGACGGAATTTGTGACTTCAATTCACAGTTCTGTCCTTTTGTTTTTAACGTATCAGTGGTGGTGATGGTGATGGTGGTGATGGTGTCCGTGACCTTCCTTATACTCCACGTGGCAGTGCTTTTCCATGCAATGCTCGTCTGTTGCTTCAAGCTCAATTGTCGCGTGTCCTATGCCGTGCTCTGCAAGCTCACGTCGCACGTGATCTTTGACCTTGCCGCCCTCTCCTTCAAAGACGACGTGCATAGTTATATAATTGTTGTGCGCATCCATACTCCATATATGTATATGATGAACGTCAAGAACTCCTTCAAGCTCTTTAATATGCTTAAGGATTTCGTCTGCGTCGACGTCCTGCGGTCTTTTTTCAAGAAACAGGTCTAATGCTTCCTTGAGATTTATGAAAGCATTTATGAAAATGAAGACAGAGACTGCAATGGACATTATGGGGTCAATGATGGAAAAATCGGTAAAGCGCATTACTACCGCGCCGATAAGCACCACTATCCAGCCGAATACGTCCTCAAGCATATGAAGGTTTACAGCCCTTTGATTGAGTGAGTCTCCGTGTCTTGTAGCAAAGGCGGCGACAAGGTTGACGAGCGCGCCAATAAGCGCAAAAAGGATCATTCCGTCATAATTGATTTCCGACGGCGTAATAATTCTGCCGATAGCGTTTACAGTGACTAATACAGAGCCGACGAGAAGTATCAGCGTAGTAATAACGCTTCCCAGCACCGAATACCTCGCGTATCCGTAAGTATACAAGTCATCAGGCTGTTTTTTGCTCTTTTTTTCAAAGAAATAGGAAAGCCCTATGCTTGCCGCGTCACCGAGGTCGTGAAGAGCGTCTGAAAGAATCGCCACGCTTCCCGTAAACATTCCTCCGACAAGCTCAAATATTGAAAAAGCAAGGTTCAAAACGAATGCTATCAGTATGTTTTTTTCGGTTTTCATAGTTCCCCCTTATAAGCAATTATCTTTGAAGTGATTTTAAGTATTAAATCACGCTCGTCTGTTCTTCATTTACGCATTTATTTCCGTCGATTTTGTCTCTTATCGGGAGGACTGCGCCCAGAACAACAAAATAATCCCTAAAGCATATGAAATTTCACAGTAAAATAATCTCATTTCATAATTTTAAAAGTAAAAGCCACAAGGATTTCCTTGCGGCTTCGTGCGCGGACTTAACCGCTTTGGCGCAGAGAGAGGGATTCGAACCCTCGTGTGATTGCTCACAAACTGATTTCGAGTCAGCCCCGTTATGACCACTTCGATATCTCTGCATAAATATGATGCAACAGTAGGCGAGATAACTCTGCATGATACTACTGTACATATTTTTTTATTTTCTACAAAAAAACTTGATAACGAAATCGATCTGATTTCGAGTCTTTGCCCTTCCGAAAATATAGTCGAATTGTTCGTCTCGTAAACTCGGCTTCAATTCTTCTTATTTTCGTGACACGCTTGCAAAAACGACATATTATGTCCTTTTTGCTTCGCTCACCCGTTATGACCACTTCGCATACCCGCGAGGGTATCTTCGCCAAAAGCGAAATATCTCTGCATAAATATGATGCAACAGCGTGTACCATATTTATGCAGAGTCCTTTGAGATGTCGCTCGATGAGCCTGCTCATCGAAAGGACTTCGCATACCCCGCCCGAAGATCTGAAAGTTTACTTTCAAGGCGCAGGACGAGGGTATTCTCGCCAAAGGTGAGATAACTCTGCTTGATACATGCCGTACATATTTTTTAATTTTCTATAAAAAGCTTGATAACGAAATCAATATGATTCCGAATCCTTGCACTCTTGTTTTTTAAGGTTTGCAAAACAAGCTTTTCAAAAATTACCTACATAGTATATCACATTTTTATCGATTTGGCAATAGCTTTTTTAGAAAATATTTGCTTTTTTCAATATTTTTTCGAAAAGTTATGTATATTTTTCGCTTTTTACTTGACTTTATGTAAATTAAGTAATATAATTAGTATTGTATTAAAAAGCTATGACGAAGACAGTAGGGATCTTTGAAGGGCCGAGCGAGTCGGGTTTGGTGTGAGCCGATGCTTAGTAGAATTTTCTGAATATCACTTCTGAGCTGCGGGGAGGAAAGGCTTACGCCGATTATTTTCCGTCGGGTGTCCGCCGTCATCGGAAGGCATATAATGGTATGCTGAATAGTTACAAAGTTCCTGCTTTGTCCCTGTTTGGCGGACAGGCTTTTTTATTTTGTTATTAAAAACATACAATATCCTAAGGAGGATTATAAAATGTACGAAAAGGTCTCTAATAACCTGAACTTTGTCGAGAGAGAAAAACAGACTGTTAAGTTCTGGGAAGAGAACAAAATCTTTGAGAAGAGTATAGACAGCCGTAAAAGCGGCGAGACCTATACCTTCTACGACGGCCCCCCCACAGCGAACGGAAAGCCTCATATAGGTCACGTCCTTACACGTGTTATAAAGGATATGATCCCCCGTTATCGCACGATGAAGGGCTATCACGTTTTGCGTAAAGCAGGCTGGGATACTCACGGTCTGCCTGTTGAGCTTGAGGTAGAAAAGAAGCTCGGTCTTGACGGAAAAGAGCAGGTCGAGCAATACGGTCTTGAGCCTTTTATTCAGGAATGTAAGGAAAGCGTCTGGAAATACAAGGGTATGTGGGAACAATTCTCCTCCGCTGTCGGCTTCTGGGCAGATATGAATGACCCCTACGTTACCTATCACAACAGCTTTATCGAATCAGAATGGTGGGCGTTGAAGCAGATATGGGAAAAGGGACTTCTTTACAAGGGCTTTAAAATAGTTCCCTTCTGTCCCCGCTGTGGTACTCCTCTTTCGAGCCACGAGGTAGCTCAGGGATACAAGGACGTAAAGGAGAAATCCGCAATTGTAAAATTCAGAGTCAAGGGCAAGACAGACGAATATTTCTTGGCTTGGACGACTACACCTTGGACACTTCCCTCTAACGTTGCTCTCTGCGTAAACCCGAACGAAACCTACGTTAAAATTTCTGTAGGTGACGAAAAGCTTATACTTGCAGAGGCGCTTGTTTCCTCCGTTATAAAGGACGAATATACTCTCGTTGAGAGCTATACAGGTAAGCAACTCGAATTTACCGAATACGAGCCCCTCTTTGATTTCGTTAATCCTAAAGGAAAAGCCTATTTTGTTACCTGTGATAACTATGTAACGCTTTCCGACGGTACGGGTATCGTTCATATCGCGCCCGCATTCGGTGAGGACGACTCTGTTGTAGGTAAAAATTATGACCTTGCGTTCGTTCAGTTAGTTGACGAAAAGGGACAGATGACCAAGGAGACTCCTTGGGCAGGAATGTTCTGCAAGGATGCTGACAAGGAGGTTTTCGCTTCGCTTCAGGCGTCAGGCCTTCTCTTTGCCGCGCTTCCTTTTGAGCACTCGTATCCTCACTGCTGGCGTTGTAACACTCCTCTTATCTACTATGCGCGTGACTCCTGGTTTATCAAAATGACGGCGGTAAGAGACGATCTTATCAGAAACAACAACACGATAAACTGGATCCCCGAAAGCATTGGTAAGGGGCGCTTCGGCGACTGGCTTGAAAACGTTCAGGATTGGGGCGTGAGCCGCAATCGCTATTGGGGTACTCCTCTTAATATATGGGAATGCTCTTGCGGAGAGCGTCACGCTATAGGCTCTATAGAGGAGCTTAAGTCGATGTCGGACAACTGCCCCGATAATATTGAGCTCCACCGTCCTTTCATTGATGCAGTTACTATAAAATGTCCCAAGTGTAACGGCGAAATGAAGCGTGTTCCCGAGGTTATCGACTGCTGGTTTGACTCGGGCGCTATGCCTTTCGCTCAGTGGCATTATCCCTTTGAAAATCAAGAGCTTTTTGAATCGCAGTTCCCTGCCGACTTCATAAGCGAGGCAGTTGACCAGACACGTGGATGGTTCTATTCGCTTCTGGCTATATCGACTCTTATCTTTAACAAGGCGCGTTATAAGAACGTTATAGTTCTCGGTCACGTTCAGGACGAAAACGGACAGAAGATGTCTAAATCCAAAGGAAACGCAGTAGATCCTATGGAGGCTCTTGAAGAGTTCGGCGCAGACGCTATACGCTGGTACTTCTATTCAAACAGCGCTCCCTGGCTTCCCAATCGCTTCCACAGAGGCGCAGTTATCGAAGGTCAGAGAAAGTTTATGGGTACTCTTTGGAACACGTATGCATTCTTTGTTCTCTACGCTAACATAGACGGCTTTGACGCTACTAAATATGCGCTTGAATACGACAAGCTATCTATAATGGATAAATGGATGCTCTCCAAGCTCAACACGCTTATAAAGGACGTTGACGAAAATCTTGAAAACTACAAGATAACAGAAACGTCGAAGCTATTTATGAGCTTTGTTGATGATATGAGTAACTGGTACGTACGACGCAGCCGCGAACGCTTCTGGGGCAAGGAAATGACGCAGGACAAGATAAACGCCTATATGACGCTTTACACCGTTCTTGTTACTCTCTGCAAATTGAGCGCTCCTATGATTCCCTTTATGGCTGAGGATATTTACCGTAATCTTGTATGCAGTATAGATAAGTCTGCGCCCGAAAGCGTACATCTTTGCGATTTCCCCTGCGCGACAGACGCTTATATTGATACAGAGCTTGAAGAAAATATGGACGAGGTTCTTAAAACAGTCGCGCTCGGCAGAGCTTGCCGTAACGCAGCCGCAATAAAGAACCGTCAGCCTGTAAGCAAGATGTACGTCAAGGCTGACTTCACTCTCTCCAAGCTGTATACAGATATAATAGAAGACGAGCTTAACGTCAAATCTGTTGAATTTACCGACAACGTCCGTGACTTCACGACCTACACGTTCAAGCCTCAATTGAAAACTGTCGGTCCGAAATATGGAAAACATCTCGCAGAGATAAAGGAAAAGCTTTCTTCTATCGCAGACGGAAACGCGGCTATAGACGAGCTTGACGCAAACGGCGTATTGAAGCTTGAGCTCTCCGACACTGTAGCAGAGCTTTCCCGCGATGATCTCCTTATCGATATGACTCAAAAGGAGGGCTACGAATCCTTCGCTGATAACGGAATTACAGTCGTTATAGATACCAATCTCACCGAAGAGCTTATTGAAGAGGGCTTTGTCCGTGAATTTATAAGCAAGGTTCAAACGACGAGAAAGGATAGCGGCTTTGAGGTTCTGGACCACATTAGAATAGGCATCGCGAATAACGAGCGCCTCGCAAGCATCATAAAGAAAAATCAAGCGGAAATTTGTGACGTTCTTCTGTGCGACGAGCTTTCGGACAACGCAAGCGAAAACGCAAAGGAATGGAGTATTAACGGAGAAAATATTACAATTTCCGTTGAAAAGATCTGATAGAATACCTTTGTCTGCCGTCTCAAACGCAATAAAAAGCGTTTGAGACGGTTTTTTTCTTAATAAAAAACAAATTGTTTTTTCTAAAAAGGCAAAGAATTCTTTAATTTTTATAATTAGGCAATTTAAATTTTACTAAATTTCACGCTATGTTCATTATATCTGCATTATTTTTTCCATTTTTGAGAGTAATATATAATATGATGTAATCAGATGAACGTATTTTTTTGAAAGGAACAAAAATGTTAGAGCTACGCAATATAAAAAAGGATTACCCCGCAGGTAACGGCACGGTACACGCGCTTAAAGGAATTTCACTTGATTTTCGAAAGAGCGAATTTGTATCTATTCTCGGTCCGTCGGGCTGCGGAAAAACGACTATGCTCAATATTATAGGCGGTCTTGATAGATATACGTCGGGCGATCTTATAATAAACGGGCGATCTACAAAGAATTTTTGCGACAGGGACTGGGATACTTACCGAAATCATTCAATAGGCTTTGTATTTCAGAGCTATAATCTTATTCAGCATCAGACGGTCTTACAAAACGTAGAGCTTGCGCTCACCTTGTCAGGTGTTTCCAAAAGCGAAAGAAAAGCCCGCGCAAAAAAAGCTCTTGCCGACGTTGGACTCGAGGACCAGCTTTCCAAAAGACCTAATCAGCTTTCGGGCGGACAAATGCAGAGAGTAGCGATTGCACGCGCGTTGGTAAACGACCCTGATATTATTCTTGCCGACGAGCCGACAGGCGCATTAGATTCAGAAACAAGCGTACAGGTTATGGAAATTTTGAAAAAAATTTCCGACACGCGCTTGATAATTATGGTTACGCACAATCCCGACTTGGCAAATGAATATTCTACAAGAATAATTCGTATGCTTGACGGTGAAATCACAGACGACTCAAGACCGTTAAGCGACGAGGAAATAAAAGAGAAAAATGACGCGCAGAAGAATGAGAGTGTTCCTTTGAAGAAAAAGGAAAGAAAACCCTCTATGTCATTTTTTACGTCATTTATGCTCTCTCTCAAAAACCTTTTTACAAAGAAAGGCAGAACTGCGCTCACCGCCTTTGCGGGCAGTATAGGCATTATCGGTATCGCCCTTATTCTTGCCATTTCGCAAGGAATGACAACTTATGTTAACACCACTCAGGAAAACGCTCTTGCGTCATACCCCTTAACTATTGAAAGACAAACTGTGGATTTAGGCTCGCTTATGGAAGCGTTTATGAACGTAAGCAATGGCGAGGTCCCCCACGAGAAAGACGCTATTTACAAAAAATCTGCGCTATACGATATGACGAAGGCGTTGAACAATATTGAAGTTCAGGAAAACGATCTCGTATCGTTCAAAAAATTCTTGGAAAGCAGAATTTCCGACGAAGAGGACGAGTACAATGCGCGTGAAATAATCAACGGTATACGCTATACTTATGATCTGCCACTCTTGGTTTACACTAAAAACACAGACGGTAACATTATCCCGTCCGACTCGACGCAATTGATGAGCGATCTTATCGCAAAGCATATGGGCTTCAATATGGCGCAAATGATGAGTAGTAACAGTATGTTTTCCATGACCTCATCGCAATCCTTTTCTACAAGCATGTGGCAAGAAATGCTTTCGGGAAATGACGGAGCGCCTATAAATGATCTGTTATACAATCAATATGACGTAATATATGGCTCGTGGCCAAACAGCTATGATGAAATTGTTCTTGTTGTTGACGAAAACAACGAGCTTGACGACCTGACGCTTTACGCTTTGGGGCTTTTGTCCGAAGAAACGATAGATAATCTTATGTCATCAACCTTGAAGGGTGAGCATGTAGAATTTGACGATACAAAATTCAGCTACGAGGAAATATGCTCTAAGGAATACAAGGTGATTCTCAATTCCTCGCTTTACGTATATGACGAGCAAAGCGGTCTGTATAACGATTTAAGAGACACAGAGGCAGGACTGCGTTATCTTTACGACAACGCCTTGTCTTTGAAGGTGTCGGGCATCATACGCAAGAATGAAAACGTAAACACGCCTATGCTCTCGGGGGCTATCGGCTATACAAGCGCACTGACAAAATACATCATAGATGCGTCTCAAAGCTCTGACGCGGTAAAGGCGCAAAAGGAAAGCGAGTCGCTCAACGTAATTGACGGTCTTCCCTTCCGTGAAAACACGACAAGCTTGAGCGACGAGGAAAAGGAAGCTGAATTAAGAAAGCATCTCGCTTCACTTAATGAAAAGGACAAAGCGTCGGCTTATATAAGCATTATGAGTATTCCGTCAAACGAGGTCTTGCAATCTGCTGTTGTCAGCGCAAAGCAGAATATGACTGAAGACGGCATCAAGGCGTCTGTGATAGCAGCTCTTAGCGCGCAGATGAATATGGATGCGGAGTCTATACAGGAATACGTTGATTCGATGTCTGACGAGGACATAAATCAAATTTTCGATATGATGATAATTGAGCAGACAAAAATTCAATATGCACAGAACGTATCTGCTCAGCTATCTTCTATGACAAATACCGAATTGGCATTTGCGCTTGATGCGTCGCTTCCCACGTATACTACCGAAGCGTGCGCTTCATATTATGATGAAATTATGCGTTTCTCCGAAATGGACTACGATAGCGCACTCCTTGCGCTCGGATACGTTGATATAAATTCTCCTTCTACGGTCAACATTTACGCCTCATCCTTTGAAAACAAAGATATAATAGAGGATATGATATCCGATTATAACGAGGATTTAGACGAAATGTCGCGAATTAAATATACTGACTATGTTGGTATTATGATGTCCTCGGTAACTACCATAATAAACGCTATTACCTACGTCTTAATTGCTTTTGTCACCATATCGTTAATTGTTTCATCAATAATGATAGGCGTAATAACGCTTATTTCAGTACAAGAGCGTACAAAAGAAATAGGAATCCTTCGCGCGATAGGCGCATCGAAGAAGAACGTCTCCAGCTTATTTAACGCAGAAACTATGATAATAGGCTTCGCGTCGGGAGTTTTCGGTGTATCGGTAACATACGTGTTATGTATAATCACTAACATTATTCTCCATGCGCTGACGGGAATACCTAATCTTAATGCGGTTCTTCCTTTCCCGTATGCGGTAATTCTTGTTGCTATCAGCGTTCTTCTCACCTTGATTTCAGGAATTATTCCTTCGAGAAGCGCAGCGAAAAAGGACCCAGTGGTTGCATTAAGAACCGAATAAATTGGAGGGGCTGCCATATTTGGTAAAACCAAAGAAGCCCGACACTTATAATAGAAAGAATTAAAGCCCATAAGAATAATCAAACACGTCAGTAAGACAATTTTATAAGGTTGAAATCCTACGGATTTCTTCATTTTAATGGGCTTCTTTTATCGCCGTTTTCGCCCTCTCGACGTATGCAGCGTTGAGAACAGAATAACGAAGAGCCACGTAAACAAAAGTATCTAAAAAGACTGTTTGCTACACAAACTTTGAGTTGTGTTGGCAAACAGTCTTTTTTTGACTTAATAACGGCGAACGAGAAAGGGGCGCATAAATGGTGCTTGAGTATCCCAAGTAAACCTACCCATTGCAAGCGTGTAATAGCCTCTGATCTCTTCTATTTAATTTCTTGTTCTAAATCACAAAACAACGAAGAGTCAAAAAAATCTTGTACCGATATTTCCAATCCATCGCAGATTTTCTTTATAGTTGAGATTGTTGTGCTATTATTTCTGCCACCGATAATATTGCTTAATGTTGATTGTGTTATTCCGCTTATTGTTGCAAGTTTATTTACAGTTATTCTGCGCTGTTTACATAATTCTACAATTCTTTGTTTAACCGCTTCTCCAATAATCATCTATATCAACTCCTTATTATTATTTTAACTGTTTTGAGTTAAAATGATTACCTCAAAAGAGTTGACTTTGCTAAATTCTTGTGGTATAATATTAAAGAAACAAAGGGATATAAGAACAAGGCAAGATTATTCTTATTATAAAAAAGTTGCAAAATGCAAAGGCGAAAGGGGGGGAGGAAAAATGCAAAAGATAATAAAAGGAGTGTTTATTGTTGTTTGTGTGTTAATGATGTTTGCTCTAACTGCTTGCGGAAACAAATACTGTAGTGTTTCTGGATGTCCAAAAGAACATTCAAGATATTCTAACTATTGTTATGAACATAAATGTTTAAATTCAAGTTGTAACAACAAGGCAACATCAAGCTATGGATACTGCTCAAAATGCCTAAATCATTAATTAGTTACCAGGCAACAGAATGAAATCAATTGTGCTTAATTGCAAATTATATTTCTTTGTTTAAATTTGAAATACTATACAATTAATGCTGGAGATTGTTATGAAAAGATTTATTTTAATAGTGTTATGTGTGGGTTTAATTTTCTCAATTACAGGTTGTGGAAAAACCAAGAACAAAAGTAATGGCGTGCTACTTGAAGATTTTATCAACAGATATAGTGCTAACAAAGTTGAAGAAGAGTACTACGGAAATAATGATTTGGGTTATCGTGTTTTGTACGATATGGAATGGGACGATCGTTATTCTGATTTGGTTTATACTCACTTTTCAAAATATAGTAATGACCTTGCTAAAATACAATTCTCGTTCGACTACGATGAAGAAAAACAAATCGAAGCGCTTTTTGTTGATTTACGGGGAAGTGCGCTAAAATTGTTTAAATCGACTAAAGAAATGATAAAATATTATGTTTCTGTAGTAAAATGCCTTAACCCTGAATTATCAAATGATATGATTCAGAACAAAATTGAGGAGCTTTGGAATCAAGAAGGAGAAACAGAATCATATGAAAAAGAAATAGATTTAAACGATGAAATAATACTTACATTGAGATCTCCATCATCAGGAATAGTTATTTTCCAAATTACTTTTAGGTGATCCCAATATATTAGATTTATCAGAATGTAAACTCTAACAAAAGGCTGAATGACTTTAATCGTTCAGCCTTTTTAAAATGCCTTTTTTAAAACACTCTGCGTAAAATGAGAGCATTTAGTTTCTGGCAAAACTTTTTTTAAAAGATGCGTCTATCTTGTGCGATTACTTACACAAAAAAATCTATCGCAGATATTTGCGATAGATTTCGTAATAAACTGATTAATTTAATCAGTAATTTGTTTGGACTTCGTTTAACAGCTTTTTTCTTTGCTTCCAATCAGGCATATATGCGTGAAGTTCTTCATAAAAGGCCTTTGAATGATTTGGGTGCAAGAAATGAGTGAATTCGTGATAAACGACGTATTCTACGCAGGAGAGTGGAAAAGCGACGAGCTAAAGGTCAGAATTTTCTTCTTCGGATTGCAGCTTCCCCAGCGCGATTTCATATATCTGTATTTAATCTGAGGAAAAGTGAGATTTTTTATCGAAAATGCTTCATATGCTCTTTGGCAGATAGGTAGAATAGTTTTCTCCGCCTCTCCCCTATAAAACGCCTTAATGAGCTTTTTTATTTGCTCTGTGTCGCTTATATCTCTTAAGAGAAGGCAAAGGCTGTTTCCGTCATAAATATACGAGCTTCTGCTGCCTTTTTGTATAACAAGAGGAATTTTCTTACCAAAGATAAAAATACTGTTTCGGTCAAAAAGCTCTTCTCTTTTCTCTCCACTTTCTTTCATTTTTTTAATAGCGGAGATTATCCATTCCTCTTTTGAAATCAGAAAGGCTTCTATCTTATCAAGGCTGATTTTTTTGTTTGCGGAAACAGATACCTCTCCCCCTGCGCGAATACGAAGATTTATATTTTTGACGGTTTTATAACGCAAGGTATAGCTTATTTTTTGTCCGCATAAAACAATTTCTCTCGTCATTTGTACCCCTAAAGTAAAAGCACGAGGCTACTCGTGCTTTTATAAATTAAGTGATTGATTTTCTGTTTTTCTTGATTATAAACTGTGAAAGAACGGCCAAAACGATGCATACAAGTCCCACAACGTCCGTAATCAGCTCGGGAATAATTACCAACAAGCCGCCAGCCCCGAACAATACGGTTTCCCATATCTTATTTCTTCTAATGAAGAAGCTCTCTAATGCCGCCGAGATAGCAACTATTCCGAGAATGGAGGTCGCTATTATCTGCATCAAGAACCAGAAATTAACCTGATATCCTTCGCAAACGAGAAGCATCTGGGGATTCATGGCGAATATGTAAGGAATTATAAATGCCGTAATTGCAAGTCGGGTAGCGTTCACCCCTGTCTTTAGCGGATTTGATCCTGCAATCGCGCTGCCTGCATATGCGGCAAGAGCAACGGGAGGGGTAATGTCCGCAACGATACCGAAGTAGAACACGAACATGTGCGCCGCAAGAGGAGCAATACCCATATTCATAAGTATAGGCGCTGTTGTCGTCGCCATAATTATGTAGTTTGCTGTCGTAGGAACGCCCATTCCAAGCACTATACAAGCAAGCATAGTAAGGAAGAGCGCGAGGAATATGTTCTTTTCGGCTATCGGAACGATAGTAGTAACAAGCGTGCTTCCGAGCGCGGTAAGCGTTACGACGCCCGAAACGATACCTGCGATACCACAGGCAATCGCTACGCCAATTGAGTTAGTAATACCGCCCTCAAATCCTGATAATGCAACCTTAGGTGTAAGAATAGCACCTTTCGTAAAGAAGCTGCACACAACGGCTACCACCATAGAGATAAATATAAATTTACCCTGCCAAGCGTTAGTAACCATGCCGCAATTCTTAAGAACGTAATAGGTAATGACAACTAAAATCGGGATTATCGGAAGTCCGAGCGAACGAGCAAGAGCTGCTGTCTTTTCTTTTTTATCAACGTCCTTTTTAAATGCCTTTACAATTGCGCTTGGATCAAAAAGGCTGACGATGAGCGCAGTAAGAATAGCATAACAGGCTGACATTCCCGCAGTATAGTAATTCATACAGATAACGAGAATTACAACGGGAAGGAGAAGATATCCTTTGGAAAGCAACAGCTTGAAGAAGTTAGGAATAGCGTCCTTAGGAAGTCCTTCAAGACCACGCTTCTTCGCTTCAAAGTGTACCATTACGAATATTCCTGTGAAGTAAAGCACGGCGGGAAGTATAGCCGCAACGGCAATAGTCGCATAAGGGATGCCCGTTATTTCTGCCATAAGGAACGCAGCCGCGCCCATAATAGGAGGCATTATCTGTCCACCTGTCGACGCCGCAGCCTCTACTGCCGCCGCGAATTCGCTCTTATAGCCTATCTTTTTCATTATCGGAATAGTAACGCTTCCACTACCTACGGTGTTGGCCACCGAGCTGCCTGAATACATACCTTCAAGCGCGGAGGAAATAACCGCAACCTTTGCAGGACCGCCGGCAGACGTACCTGCAATAGAGTTAGCAAGATCGACGAAGAATACACCGATGCCTGTTTTTTCAAGGAATGATCCGAGTATGATAAACAGAACTATAAAGTTTACGCAAACGTCAATAGGGGTGGAAAAAATACCACCTGATACGTTAAAAAACATTTCATAGCAGAAGTTACGAAGCATTGTCGCGGGATTCTTGCTAAGGTATATAAAAGCATATACCGAAAATGCAGCCGCAACGACAAGTATCGGAACACCTACAGCGCGACGGCAAGCCTCTACCAAAAGAAGAAGCGCCACGATAGCTATAACTATTTCAAGCTTGCCTATACGCTTACTCATCTCTATAACCTTATCGTGAAAAACAACGGGATAGAGATAGCATATAGCTGTAATCGCTATAAGAACATAATCGTACCACGGAACAAAGTTTGTAAATTTGGTCTGCTTTTTATATGCGGGGAAAGTAATAAAGGTGAATGCTATTATTATTCCCACCAAAAGAGGCTTTGAATATTCGGGTGAAAGATTGAGTACCAAGGAAAGCGAGATCATAAAAAGCGCGGTAAGAACCTTCGCCCACTTTAACAACGCCGCTCTTATACCCGTGAACACTCTGACGTTAGATTCTCTGTCAACCTCTTTCATTATTTCTTCGGCAGAACGTGTGTTTTCTATTTGCATTTTTCCTCCTTAAGAAATATGTAATATAACTGTAATACGCAAAAAAAGGGCGATGCCCTTTTTTTGCGGTAATAAACTGTTTCTAAGACAAGGCTTATTTTGCGTAGTAGAATTCATCAAAGGTAAGGCTTGTTCCGTTATCAGCGTTATACTTTGCGAGGTATTCCTCGTAGTAACGCTTCGCGCCTGCGTTAACGGGAACGTTTGCCATACCGAGAAGAGCTGTCTTGATATTCATAGCTGCGCCCGTCTTGTGAGCTGCCGCAATCTCTGCCTGCTTTTCCCAAAGAGCCTTGGTTACCTTGTATGCGGTCTCTTCGTCTACGTCATCAGAAACAATATACGTAGCAGTAACTGCTACTGCAGAGGAGAGCTCTCCTTCGGGAATAGACTTGTATATAGCGTTGTCCATATCGACCTGTACGTAGAACTCGCTCTCAGCCTGAAGCTCTGCTATTTTGTCTGCGTCAAGAGATACAATGGTAATTCCGAGATTTCCACTCTCAAGCTCCTGAATAGCGGGGGTAGGAACGCCACCTGTGAAGAAGAATGCGTCAAGCTTTCCTTCCTTCATAGCGGAAGCAGATGCGCCTGAGTCAAGGTTCTGAACGGTAATATCTTCAAGAGCGATACCGTGCTTCTCAAGAATCTGAGTAGCGTTAGTAACAACACCCGAGCCCTGAGCGCCGATAGAAACGCGCTTGCCCTTAAGGTCATAAACACTCTTTATACCTGAATCCTTTGACGCGATGATCTGGCAAACCTCAGGATAAACCGCGCCGATTACAGAGAAGCTGGTAATGGTGTTGCCCTCAAAGTTGGACTTACCGTTATAAGCGTTTATCATAACGTCGTTCTGTACGATAGCGAATTGAGCGTCGCCGTCGTCAAGCGCCTCAATGTTAGCCTTAGAGCCACCAGAGGTAACTGCTGTGAACTTAGCGCCGTCAATAGCGGAAGTAAGTGTGTTTGCAACTACGTTAGTAAAGCCGTAGTAGGTACCCTGTGCTCCACCTGTAGTGAAAACGTAGGACTTTTCTGCTGTATCATCTGATTTATCCGCTTTACTGCAGGAAGCGAGGCCTACAACGGACGTTGCGATCATAAGAACGCACAATGCAATAGCTAAAAACTTTTTCTTTTGTTTTTCTCCATTTTCTTAATTAAATTGTGTAATGTATACAATCATACACTTATAATATCATATTTTTCCTTTTTTGTCAATAGGAAAAGAAAAAGATTTCCGTTTTGACGAAAATCTTTTCTTGTTTTTGTAAATTCTATCTATAACTTTCATCATATTTGAAAGAGAAAACATTATATAAGTCGAAAAATGACAATGCGTATGGGATATTTGGAATGAATACTGAATAATGAATGATGAATAATTTTGGTGGATTTTCACCATAGCGAAAATCTTTATTACTTTTTCACTCTTACCTATTACCTTTTACCTGCTGATACGATAAATCTTTTATCGTATCAGCATCGCGTCCCCTGTATGCGATATAAGAAAATTTGAATGTTGGTTAGTAGAAATTGTCGTAGACGAGGCGTAAGGGCGCGAAAATCCCGACGGCATAGTTACCTATGTCGAGGAATTTGAGTCACCCGACAACAAAGTATACGGCAATTTATACAATCAACATCGCGTCCGCAATGCTTACGGGACGCGTGATCGGATTTTGCTCTAACTTCCCCGTTCATTCAAGAAGCAAGCAAGACAAGGCGCACCGCAGAAAGCAAGGCGCAGGCGTAGTTCCCTACGTCAAGCCGCTTTCGAGGAGCAACGCCGTATTGCGCCGCTTATTGGATGAACATACAGTCGCCGAAGGAGAAAAATCTATACCTGTTTTTCACTGCGCTTTCATAGGCCTTCATTATATTTTCTTTTCCCGCCAAAGCGGATACGAGCATTAAAAGCGTGCTTTCGGGTAGATGGAAATTCGTAATGAGCGCGTCTACCGCCTTGAATCTATATCCCGGATATATAAATATTTTGGTTTCTCCGTTCATTGCGTGGACTATTCCGTTTTCATCCGTCACGCTTTCAAGAACTCGGCAAGATGTCGTACCTACCGCTATAATTCTTCCCCCGTTTTTTCTGCGACGGTTTATTTCATCGGCTGTCTGCTCTGAAATATTAAAATATTCGGAATGCATAATATGCTCTTCTATTTTATCCACCTTAACGGGACGAAACGTGCCTAATCCAACGTGAAGAGTAAGCTCGGCAAAGCCTACGCCCTTCTTTTTTAATCTTTCAATCAATTCCTCTGTAAAATGCAGTCCTGCCGTAGGCGCTGCGGCAGAGCCCTCCTCTTTCGCATAAACGGTCTGATATCTGTCCCTGTCCTCTAACTTTTCCGTAATGTACGGTGGCAGGGGCATAACTCCTACGTCATTTATAGCTTCGTATATATTTTTATACTTATCGGGGAAAGAAAAGCGTACAACGCGGTTTCCTTCTTCAACAATATCCACGATTTCAGCGCGCAGAGCGTCGGAAAATAAAACCTCTGCGCCTATTTTTGCTCTCTTTCCGGGGCGTACAAGCGTTTCCCAGTCTCCGTTTTCATACATACGCAGTAAGAGGATTTCCACATCCGAGCCTGTCTTTGCGCTTTTCCCTAAAAGGCGCGCGGGAATTACCTTTGAAGAATTAACAACCAGAATATCTTCGGCATTTATATAATCCTCTATGTTATAAAAATTCTTGTGCTCTATCTCTCCGTTCTTTGAATTGAGCAGTAGCAATCTCGACATATCTCTTTTTTCAGACGGCTTCTGAGCAATAAGCTCAGGTGGCAGGTCGTAATAAAAATCCTTTGTAGATAACTCGGTTTTTATTCTTTCGTTTTCAATTATGATATTTTGAGACATTTTATAAGCCTTTCTGAATTTTTTTCATATACTTCTAACAGGCACATTATACAGCAAATTCATTAATTTTTCAAGTATATTCACAATTTTTAAAGAAAAAAGAGGTCAATATAATGTCAAATAAAAATAATTCTTACATTTTCACAGGCGCAGCAACTGCCCTTATTACTCCGTTTTGCGACGATAAAATTGATTTCGCGTCACTTTTTTTACTCATTGATAAGCAAATTTCAGAAAAAATTTCTGCAATTGTTCTCTGTGGAACCACAGGCGAAGCTGCAACGCTTTCAGAAAGAGAGCGTGAAAGCCTGATATGCGCAGGCGCAGAGCGTATAGATTCAAGACTTCCTCTTATCGTGGGGGTTGGAAGCAATAATACGGAAAGCAGCATAAAATATACCCGTTTTGCTGCTTCACACGGCGCTGACGCGCTTTTGGTAGTCACGCCGTATTATAATAAAGGAACGAAAAACGGCATCGTAGAGCATTATAAGCGTATAGCGGGCGAAACGGATTTGCCAATAATTGTTTACAACGTCCCTTCGCGAACAGGGGTGGACATTTCACTTTCTCAATTGGAGTCTCTTGCAAGCGTAAAAAACATTGTCGCTATAAAGGAAGCGTCTACAGACGTAGAAAAAGCAGAAGCGATAGTACGCTCATTCGGTGACAGGTATTCACTGTATAGCGGAAACGATTCTCTTATACTTCCCTATCTTGCCATAGGCGGAAGGGGCGTTATCTCAGTAATATCTAATATTTTCCCCAAAGAAACCAATGAAATTTGTTCGTTGTTTTCGCGTGGGGAAATCAAAAGAAGCCGAGAATTACAATATAAGCTTTTACCCTTAATAAATATGATGTTCGAAGAGACAAATCCTGCCCCTGTAAAATTCGCCTCGTCTTTACTCGGTCTTTGCAAAAATGAGCTTCGCCTTCCATTAAGTCCCATCCAGGATAAACTATCAGAGAAAATTGAAAACGAGCTCAAAAATTTTATAACGACATAGAAAAAGCCTCCCAACTTTGATTGGGAGGCTTTGCAAAATTCTATTTTATTCCTGAACACCGTAAATCTTATAAGTGTCGTCAAGAACCTGCTGCGCAGCGCCTACCTGAGAAGCCCAAGTAGAAGCAAACTTGTTTGTTCTATCCTGTACACATCTCGAAATAAGGTCACCGTATGTAGAAACGCCGGCAGTACGCGCAAAGTAGTTATCAAGGAGGAAGGACTTAGGTGAGCAAAGTCCGTCACGGATTGTCTCGAGCATTTCTATCTGTCCGGGGTCTGCGGAATACTTGTACTTAAGTGTTACGTCATAGTACTCATAAAGAACCGAGCCCTTGCCCTTGTTGGACTCTTCGCAGAGCATCTGCAAGAGAGCCGAAGATTCGGTAAACTTATCAGAGTTGTAAAGAATGCCGCCCAAGTTACCGTTATCGGAAATGAGAGCGCCGTACTCGCCATCCTTAGTATATTTCGGGTAAGGAATAACGCCTACTCTCTGGTCCATGCTGCGTATGGTTGTTCCTTCAAGATTCAAAATGAACTGGTCAAGAGCAAAGAGCGTATTACCTAATGTAAATACCTTTGTTACTTCCCATTCGCCTATGCCGTTAGTATAAACGTGAGGATTAAGGAATGAATCATGATTCAATATCATATCCATAAGCTTTTCAACAAAGGTATGTATCTCGGAAATATCCTCAACGTAAGCGATCTTGCCGTCATCAGTCTCTTCGAATATATCAAGACCTGAGGTCGAGAACAATGTACGGTAGTACCACCAAGCACCTGCGTAAGCTCCAAACGAGTCTTCTTTATCTATAACACCGATAGAGCCTCTGTCAACGTAAGCGGGATCTGCACGATTCATAAACTCGTCGTAGGTCCAGTCGCCATCTCTGATAATCTGATAAAGAGTTTCCATACCGCCGTCGGAAGCATACAGCTCTTCATACATATCCATATTTACAAAGGCACCGTAAGAGCAACGAAGAAGGTCGATAAAGTAGTCGCCCGCAAGCATGAATATCTTGCTTTCGTCAAGAGTATTCTCATACATAAAGTCAACGTACCAGTTATTTTCTTCTGTAAAGTCGAAATAATTTTCTTCTTCATCGGTAAGAGCGTTGTAGAGCAAGCCCTTAATACCTGCGCGCAGCATAGAATAACTGGGAACGTGAGCAATATCGGGAGAATCATCAAGATCGGCAAGCACAAAATTTTCAATTGTGTTTATTGCAGCAGTAGATGAGTACGTATCCTCTTTGTACTCAATATTAATGCCTAACTTGTTTGTTACTCTGTTATTTCTGTCAAATACGGCATTCTGCACCGCGTCTGTCGTGTAGTCATCGGGACCTTTGACATACTTGATAGAGTTGGAAGCTCCAGCGCTTACTACGCTTTCAGGATGCCAAGCATTTAACTGCATTATAACCTCGGTTCCACCGAAGTTAACGTCGTTCCACTTTTCTGCAAAAGTGTCATTGTTGTTATCACCTGTGGGCTTCTTTGTTTCAACAGGATTCTTGTTTCCGCCACAAGCGGCAAGAGTAGAAACCATCATCACTAAAACCAACACAAGTGATAAAATACGAAGTGTCTTTTTCATGTTTTTTTCTCCTTGTTTAAAATTTGAACAATTAAAATATTCCTTGAACAATTAAAATATTCGAAGATATTATACAATATTTATAGAAAAAAGTAAATAGAATTTTTGAAATTTAAGAAAAATTTTAGAAAATTCGGCTTTTTTACCAAATAACACTGCGTTTTTTTGTAAAAATAGCAATCCTCTGCGTTGAAATAACGCAGAGGATCTGTTTTTATTCAATTTAATCAGTCCTGAAGACCGTAAATTTTATAGGTATCCTCAAGAGCCTGCTGTACAGCGCCTACCTGAGATGCCCAGTCGGAAGCAAACGTATTTGTTCCGCTATTTGTGGATTTCTTTATAACAGAACCGTATGTTGATACACCGGCAATGTCCTGCGCAAAGTAGTTATCAAACGTGAAGGACTTAGGCGAGCAGAGCCCGTTACGGATTGTCTCAAGCATCTGTATCTGTCCTGCGTCTGCGGAATACTTGTACTTAAGCGTTACGTCATAGTACTCGTAAATAACAGATCCCTTACCCTTGTTGGACTCCTCGCACAGCATCTGCAAGAGAGCCGAAGCTTCGGTAAACTTGTCGGAGTTGTAAAGAATACCGCCAAAGTTAGCGTTATCGGAAACGAGAGCGCCGTACTCTGTATCCTTATTATACTTCGGGAAAGGAACAACGCCAACCTTCTGGCTCATGCTGCGTATATTTGTTCCCTCAAGGTTTAATACGAACTGGTCAAGCGCGAAGAGCGTACCACCCGATGTAAAGAGCTTAGTTACTTCGTAGGGACCCTGATCATTATTAGCGTAAGCATGAGGATTAAGGAAGGAGTCATGAGATAACATTTCTACAAGCTTATCAACGAAAGTATGTATCTCGGAAACATCTTGAACGTATGCGATCTTGCCATCCGCTGTCTCTTCAAATATGTCAAGACCTGAGGTCGAGAAGAAGGTACGGTAGTACCACCAAGCGCCCGCAGCGACACCAAATGTATCGACTTCGTCTACACTTCCGGCAGTACCTCTGTCAACATATGCAACATCTGCAAGACGCATAAGCTCGTCATACGTCCAGTCTCCGTCATTAACTGTCTGATAAAGTGTTTCTACACCGCCCTCTGACGCAAACAATTCTTCGTACATGTCAATATTAACAAAAACTGAGTAAGCGCAACGAAGAATGTCTATGAAGTAGTCGCCGGCAAGCACAAACACCTTGCTCTCATCCAACGTGTTATCGAACATTAAGTCGGCATACCAACCGTTTTCTTCAGTAATGTCGAAGTAATTGTCCTCATCATCAGTAAGAGCATTGTAAAGCAAGCCCTTAATACCTGCGCGAAGCATAGAGTAACCGGGAACCTGCATAACGTCGGGAGAATCCTCAAGATCGGCAAGAACAAAGTTTTCAACCGCAGGCAAGCCGCCACCGGATGAGTACGTATCCTCGTTATACTTAACGTCAAGACCTAACTTGTTAATTACTCTGTTGTTTCTGTCAAATACAGCGTTCTGTACTGCATCCGTTGTGTAATCGTCGGGACCTTTAATGTACTTGATAGAGTTGGAAGCGCCTGCGTTTATTACGCTTGTAGGCTCCCAGTTGTTCAACTGCAAGATGATCTCGGTTCCGTCAAAATTAACGTCTGCCCACTTTTCGTCGAAAACATCACCCGAGTTATTATTACCCGACGAAGGCTTCTTTGTCTCAGCGGGCTTTTTCTCTCCGCCACAAGCGGCAAGAGCAGAAACCATCATAACCAAAACCAACACAAGTGATAAAATACGAAGTGTCTTTTTCATGTTTTTTCTCCTTTGAAAATTATATATAAATCATATGTAATTATTATATATTATTTTTCAAAAAAAGTAAAGCAGGTTTTATAAGTTTAACTATTTTTGGCTTTTTTGACAAAAAGCAATTTGTTTTTCTATGCAAAAAGCCTATGACGTTAAAAAATCTCATAATCAAAACGTTCATTTTCTTGGATTTTTATTCGTATGCCTCAGCACAGAAACTACAAGGTCACTCGACACTGTTTCGCACAAGTTTACCTTTTTGCTCTTAAAAATAGCGTCTTGCAATTTTCAGTTGCTGTTTTTTTCACATTGCATTATATTATAACTGCGCATTTACTTGGAATAAATATATCATAATTAGCTGTAGATGCCAATTGTAAACAATGTGCTCAGTCGAGTAAAAAAGAGCATATCTTATTTTTCGACATTTCGTTTTTTCCTTTTATCGAAAATTCAGATATACTCTTCTCAGAGTTTTATAAGCCCACTTCTTTAAGAAAATCACGCATTTTCTCGGTTTGGCTCTTTTCTACTCTCTGATTAACCCTTATTTCCCTTATTCCTTTCTTAATTTTCCCTTTTAGAAGGTAACGGATCCATCTTCTTATCTGCATAAACGGAAAGAGCCATTTGTGCTTATTGAGAACGGGATAATAATTCTTCAGGGCTTCATACGGCATAAAAAATCTTGACAGAACGTATTTCAGTTTCCCACCGCGTATGCTCTGTGAAACGATTACTTTATTCTCAAGCGTACCGTAAACTCCACCTTGTAGAATATAGTCCTCTATCCTTTGCGTTAGCGGGGTATGCTCGTCGTCTCCAAACCAAACGCCTGTCAAATTCAAGAGGTTATTATAGAAATCCTCTATATCGCACTGTCTGCAATAGTCTCTTACCGTGCGCTCGTCATATCCGATATTGTTTTTCATAATGAATAAGTCAATGAAGGGCCTTACTCCACAACCGCCGTTAATAAAATGATATGACATATGCGCGATGTGATGGAATACGAAAAATTCCTTCGTCATCTCATGTCGGAAGGCGTCGCTTTTCTCGCGTCTTGAATGCTCCCATACCTCTGACAGCAAAGTGTCGATATTTCGCATATTCTCTTTTATATTGAAATGCAGCTCAAGGTGAACTCCGTTCGGCGAATGCAATGACGTATCGTGATAATTACGTCTGTAATCGGTTTGGTAATCGAGGCTCTGGGTAAGCGCGTCCATCGCGCGTTTTATATCCTCGTCACGTATTAAGATGTCAATATCACAGCTTGTGCGCATCCACTCCTCAGGATAATAGGAACGCAAAACCGAGCCCTTTAACGGAATATACGGAATTTTCTCATTTTCAAATAAAGCGCAAATCTCATTAAAGGCATATTTTAATTGCTCAGAACGATATACAGAGATCATCTGCTCGCGATGAAATCTCTGAAATACTTCGTCTGTAGAGAAAAGACCGCGCTTTTCCAATGCGCTCGAAACAATGTGAGAGATATCGTGCGCCTTTGCAAGACGGAAAAGCGATTTTAAGTCATTTTCCGAAAGTGATTCGGTAATCGCTTCATTTTTATTCCCGCAAATTTCGGAACGGAGCAATAAAAACAATAATTCAGTTGTATTCACCGTTCCGTCCTCCTATATAATCAGAATTTTCTCCAGACCATTTTATCTACTACGCCTGTGTAGCTTTGAATTATCTTTACAACCTTTGTTGAAACGTTTTCCTCGATGTAATCGGGTACGGGAATACCGTAGTCGCCGTTTGCATTCATCTCAACAGCCGTATCAACCGACTGCAAAAGTCCCTTTTCATCAATACCCGAGAGAATAAAGCATGCCTTGTCAAGAGCTTCGGGGCGCTCTGTTGAAGTACGGATGCAAATCGCGGGAAACGGATGTCCTATGCTTGTAAAGAAGCTGCTTTCCTCAGGCAAGGTTCCACTGTCCGAAACTACTGCGAACGCATTCATTTGTAAACAATTGTAGTCATGAAAGCCGAGTGGCTCGTGCTGAATGACACGTGGATCAAGCTTGAATCCGCTTGACGCAAGTCTGTTTCTGCTTCTTGGATGACAGGAATACAAAATAGGCATATCGTATTTTTCAGCCATTTTATTTATTGCGCCAAAAAGGCTGTTGAAGTTCTTCTCGGTATCAATATTTTCCTCCCGATGCGCGGAAAGCAGAATGTATTTTCCCTTTTCCAAGCCAAGACGAGCATGAATATCGCTCGCCTCAATTTCCGCGAGATTGTTATGAAGAACCTCTGCCATAGGAGAGCCTGTCACGTAGGTGCGCTCCTTCGGCAGTCCGCAATCCGCGAGATAACGGCGCGCGTGCTCGGAATACGCCATATTAACGTCGGAAATTATATCAACGATGCGACGGTTAGTCTCCTCAGGCAGACACTCATCCTTGCAGCGATTTCCCGCTTCCATATGAAAAATCGGTATATGTAAGCGCTTCGCGCCGATGACCGACAGACAGGAATTTGTATCTCCCAATACAAGAACAGCATCAGGCTTAATCTCTGACATCAGCTTATAAGACTTTGCGATAATGTTACCGCAGGTCTCGCCAAGGTCTGCGCCCACCGCATCAAGATATACCTCAGGATCGGCAAGCTTCAAGTCCTTGAAAAAGACTCCGTTTAAGTTGTAGTCGTAGTTTTGTCCCGTGTGCGCGAGGATAGTATCAAAATATGTGCGGCATTTATTGATTACCGCCGCCAGACGAATAATCTCGGGGCGAGTGCCTACTATGATAAGTAGTTTTAATTTTCCGTTCTCCTGCCATTTTACGTTTTCAAACATTACTATACCTCCTCAAAAAATGTATCGGGCTTTGTAGCGTCGAACTGCTCGTTTGCCCACATAACCGTTACAAGGTCTTCCGTCTCGGACAAATTGATAATATTATGAGTATATCCCGGAAGCATATGAATCGCTTCGATTTTTTCTCCGCTTACTTCAAAATTCAAGACCTCATCAGATCCTATTTTGCGCTCCTGAATAAGTCCGTGACCACTTACAACAATGAAAAATTCCCACTTGGTATTGTGCCAATGCTGACCTTTTGTAATACCTGGCTTCGAGATGTTGACTGAAAACTGACCGCATTTTTCGGTCTTCAAAAGCTCGGTAAAGCTACCTCTCGCATCAATATTCATCTTTAAAGGAAAGGAAACCTTTTCCTTGGGAAGATAAGAAAGATAGGTGCTGTAGAGCTTCTTTGCAAAGGAGTTGTACGGTATTTCGGGCATAAGGAGAGTGCTTGTCTGCTCTTTGAAGCTATCGAGCAGCTCTACTATCTCGCCCAAGGTCACCTTATGAGTTATAGGCGCGGCGCAATACCTGCCACTGTCACAAAGAACGGTGTCTATTCCGTCAAAGGTACAGTGATGCTCTCTTCCCTCTAATGCTTCAATCATTTCGCAAACCAAGTCGTCGATATATAGAAGCTCTAACTGAACCGATGGGTCATTTACCGTGATAGGCAAATCGTTTGCTATATTATTACAGAAGGTCGCAACGGCAGAATTGTAATTAGGTCTGCACCACTTGCCGAAAAGATTTGGAAAACGGTAAACGAGTACCTTTGCGCCCGTTTCTTCCCCATACGCGAATACGAGCTCCTCGCCCGCCTTCTTGCTCCTGCCGTAATCACTGTCGTAGCGTCCAATGCAGGTCGCCTGAATAGATGACGAGATCATAACGGGGCACTTATTTCCGTGCTTTTTGAGAGTGTCAAGAAGAGTTGATGCAAAGCCGAAATTGCCCTGCATAAACTCTTCGGGATTCTGCGGACGGTTTACACCAGCAAGGTTGAAAACGAAATCAGCCTTTCTACAGTATTCGTCAAGCAATACGGGAGCTGTATCGACGTCATATTCGTATATCTCGCCGATCTGAAGGCTCGGATGCGTTCTGTCCTTGCCGTCGCGAATGTTTTTTAAGCTCGCGCAAAGATTTTTACCGACGAAGCCTGCTGCACCTGTTACGAGTATGTTCATAGTTCCCTTCTACCCTTCGCAAGCTCGTCCTGAATGTATGCAAGAGAAGCTATCTTTGCTTTCGTCTGCTCGACTGTCAGAAGCTCGGTATTGTTAGAGTTAAATTCGGTTAAGGTGTTTCTCTCGGTATCACCTTGACTGAAATATTTATCGTAGTTCAAGCCGCGCTTGTCACAGGGAACACGATAAAAGTTGCCCATATCGATAGCGTGAGCGCATTCCTCGTTTGTAAGAAGCGTTTCGTACATCTTCTCGCCATGACGGATGCCTATCACCTTAATGGCGCTCTTGTCGCCGCCAAACAGCTCACAAACTGCTTCTGCCTGTGTCTGAATCGTGCAGGCAGGCGCTTTCTGAACGAGAATATCTCCCGCTTCGCCATGCTCGAATGCAAAAAGCACAAGGTCAACAGCTTCGTCAAGCGACATAATAAAGCGAGTCATAGTCGGCTCGGTAAGCGTGATAGGGTTACCGCTTCTTATCTGGTCGATCCAGAGAGGAATAACAGAGCCGCGAGAGCACATAACGTTGCCATAACGTGTGCAACAAATTTTTGTAGAGGTTGTAGTACGTGCCTTCGCAACGATTACCTTCTCCATCATCGCTTTAGAGGTTCCCATAGCGTTAACGGGATACGCCGCCTTGTCGGTAGAAAGGCAGACAACGTTTTTAACTCCTGCTTCAATTGCGGCAGTAAGCACGTTTTCTGTTCCTAAAACATTTGTTTTAACCGCTTCAATCGGGAAAAATTCGCAGCTTGGCACCTGCTTGAGCGCCGCCGCGTGGAATATGTAGTCGACGCCATGCATCGCGTTCTTTACCGACTGCAAGTCTCTTACGTCTCCAATATAAAAGCTGATCTTTTCTGCCACCTCAGGCATCTTCGCCTGAAATTCGTGACGCATATCGTCCTGCTTCTTCTCATCGCGCGAAAAAATACGAATCTCGCCAATATCCGTCTTAAGAAAACGGTTCAGCACAGCGTTACCGAACGAACCCGTCCCGCCTGT